>CANGFV010000005.1 GCA_947453225.1 Pseudomonadota bacterium | reverse complement strand
CTTGATCCCACCGAACATGTCGGTGAGAAGTCCGAATCTGAAACTGATTTCTTAGATCGCATGCGCGTCGAGCTGTTTGAAGATCGCGTCTATGCCCTATCACCGCGTGGCGAGGTGGTTGATTTACCCAAAGGCGCCACACCTTTGGACTACGCCTATCAGATCCACACCAATCTTGGTCATCGCTGCCGTGGCGCCAAGGTCAATGATCAAATCGTACCGCTTACCTACCAAATCAAGAACGGCGAAACGATCGACATTATTACTGGCAAACAACCCAACCCAAGCCGTGATTGGCTCTCGCCATCGCTAGGATTCCTAGCCTCACCACGGAACCGCACCAAGGTTCGTGCCTGGTTTCGAAAACAAGATGAAGAACTGAACAGCACTCAAGGTAAACAGATTCTAGAGCGTGAACTACAGCGCCTAGCGGTGCATTCGGTGACGCTGCCAGAATTACTACATGAGTTACATCTGGAAAATACAGACAGCCTGTATCAAGGCTTAGGGCAAGGGGACATTACGCTGGCGCAATTAACCGGCGCCATCCAACGCTGTATTCGGCCGCAAGAATTGAATGAGGCCAGCCTCGTAAAGCCAACAGTTAATAAGCCTATTTCAGGTATCAGCATTGATGGCGTAGGCGATCTATTGTCTCACTTCGCTAAATGCTGCCGCCCAGTGCCACCAGAACATATCGCCGGCTACATCACAGTCGGCCGAGGCGTCAGCATTCATCGGATCACTTGCCCTAGCTTTAAGCGACTGCAGACCAATCAACCCGAACGCATCATTGCGGTAGATTGGGGTAATAGTGCTGGGCAGCAATTTAGCGTGGATATTCTAGTCAGCGCCTATGATCGTCGGGGTTTAGTGCGTGACATCAGTGCAGTACTCGCCGATGCCAAACTCAGCATTCACTCTATGAACACCCTGACCCAGCATGATGGCATTGCCAATATGCAGTTGCGGATTGGCATTCACAACCTTGAAGAACTTTCTACAGTGCTAGGAAAAATTCAGGGCCTGCCTAATATTATTGGCGTACAGCGTAAGCTTTGATCCAAAGCTTACGAGCGAATCAGTTGATAAAAGACATTGCCTTCAATAACAGAGTCATAAAAACATGCACGAAACACCTTCTGCAAAACAATCATCACAACCGCCGTTATTAATCGCACCGCGACAAAACTTCAATACAGGGCTGTTAATTATCATGGTGGTGCTAGGCTGCTGTTATGCACTTTGGCTTTATTTACGCCCCACCATCACCGGCAGCAATCTTGGGGACTCAGCCATTGGCGTACTGCTGGGAATTTATATCTGCTCTAGGCCTGTGAGCAACTTAATGGATTTACTGTTCACACAAAACATTCGCTGGAATGAAATCAGAAAACGTGCCGGTATCATGTGGCTATTCATGAACTTCATTACCACCTTTGCCGGATGGGCCACTATCGTGCTCGGCGCGACACGGATGGTGCGACCTGATTGAATTCATGTTGATACATACATTGTTCGGCTTCGTTTCACTCAGCGCCAACCTATGTCACTTTCAGCCCAACGCAAGCAGCGCAGAGCTTTCACCACCTTCCGCCATATCCACCCTTTCAGATCACCCACGTGGATCGTGGTTTCGGTGGTGCTGCCATTGACATATACGCTCTTCCAGCGAGCGTGATTGCCGTCATAGCAAAAGTTGATGTACTCGCTGGTCGAGTTGTTGATCGTGGCGGGGAAGTTGTAAGCATCCCAGCCGATGGCCTTGCCATTGAAATACCGAAACCCGGCACCGTTCCCCGCAATGCTTCCTACTGCACGCGGCGTGACGGGCGGTCAGATCGCTATACGCTGCGGCTCTTCTTTCGGTGCTCGTCGAACAATGAGACCAAGTCGCCTAGTGTCACCATCTTGGATAATTCTTTTCTGGATGGTTTCACACCAAAGTTTTTTTTAGGAACGCCACTACATCGAATATATCTTCATCATCTTGAAGTATTTCCAATATCCGATCTGACCAGAGCGCCGAATCCCCTTTGGCATCACAAAGCGAGATAACTGCCCTCACCACTGATTCCGTGGAATCAGTGGAACTCACGATCGGTGGATGAATAATTTTGAGAAATGCCATGACTATTCCCCCGCTATGCACATGCCAATAGAGGTTGCTTCATATGCAAGGAACCCAACGGCCGTCAACGCATTAAGGCGTCCTACGATACTTAACAGATTCGTCGTGCCAAGAATGCGAGTAGAAAGCCTGAAGTTGAGCTTAGTACCGAGAACGCTGTACGGATTTGTCACAGGACTTGATACAGGCGTGACAAATGGTTTTGGCACTGGAAGCGCGCCTAGCAACACGGACGTTTCAACAGGATTCTCAGCAGCAAACTCACCAACGGCGTTATCACTATGATCAAACTCATCTAAACCATAGTGCTCCGCTGCGCAATTCTTGAACTTATCCCAATTTGTTTCAGGTGGCTTCTGAGTTTCCGTTCCCTTGCGGCGGCGCTATTGCCGCTCCTCGAGCCGGAACACAAGAGTTCCAACGTACTCTCGCCAATACTGACTTGAAATCGCAGCTGACTTCGCCCTTATCACCGCCATAAGTCGCCTGTCACTTTGAATATCGTACGAGTGCTGCCTCTGCATCTCCACGAACACGCGCACAATGTCTCTGATGACGAGATCATCGGATGTAGCCGCGAGTTTCTCGTGCAGGAACGTGGCGACAGGCGCGCCCTCCGCGGCGAATGGCGCGGCTAAGTGCAATGCCGGCGGATGCATGTACTGGTTGCCGCAGATGTAAATTGCGTATTGCTCAGACAATGGCTTCTCCGCCAACCCAACGACGGTCTGCCGCAATGGCTTTGCGAAATACGTACGAGCTAGAGTTTTGCAAGTACTGCGATCAATTTCTTCCGCAAGAGCACATCCGGAACACGCGAAGGACAATAGCCAGAAAGCGCTTAGGCGCCAAATTGCCTTCATGGCGAAGATCCTCCCTGCGGTGCAGCGCTTGGCGCAGAGCACCCAGCAAAGCCGTTGCCGGTCAATTCCGATTGAATCTTGTCCTGCATTGAGTATGCGGCCTGCTCATATGGGCTGTTCGAGTACCCGTGGCGCGTGGACCACAGATAGCTAAGCCAGTTCATGCCGCCGCGATATTGACCAACGTGCACCAATTCGTGGCCAAGAACCGCCAGGCCTGCCGGCATAGAAGGGTCGTAGATACCGGGCCGGAAATAGATGTCATTGCCGCGCGTGATGCCCGTAAAGTTGTTACCAAGGTAGAACGGCACATTGCCGTCGTGCAGCACTGCGGCATTCAGATCCGTGGATGGAATGTAAGGGCCAAGCGTTGTCTTCTCGCAAGGCGTCAGCAAGCGCGAATCTGATTTATTCCCTTGCGGCACTGGCTGAGGAGCTCGCTTCGCAGGCGCGCTATCGACGTTGTTATTGTTGAAGTAATCATTGTACCAATCACGCAGCAAGTTCCAGTCAAAGGGAGTGAAGTCCCATGAGCTGGAATTAGCTGAGCGGGAATCATCTATATAACCATACACGACGACCTCCTCTAATTCGTAACCCGGCCCATTATTATCCGGCGGTGTGTAGCCATTATTGGAAGGACAATGGCCGCTGGGGTCGTTATAACTCAGGGGATTGTTGTTCACGTACCCATAGCGATTGTAACTCTGCGTATATCCCGGCTGGCTGATCAGGCTATCGGCTGACAGAAACACCCCCGTCGCCGAGTCCTGTACCCGGGCATTCATGTGATTCAGGCTGGTATAGCCCAACGCAGTTTGCCAGGTGTAACCTTGCCGGGTGATGTTAAAGCTGGTGTCCAGACCGGTTGCATTGACCTGACCACTCCAGGTACCGGGATTCCGGCGCGTACCATAGGCATTGAAGCTTTCTCTGGCAATTACCGCACCCGTACTGTCCAGCAGAGTGGCCACGCTGTCGTTGGAATCCTTCAGAATGTAGTACGTCGAATTCACATTGGCACTGGTCCTTGAGTAGACCGCCACCGCCGCACGCTGACTGCCATCGTAAATGTAATGACGATAGTCAATGGTGCCATTCACCTTCACCACCTTTTCCATCAGATCACCGATATAGGTCGTGGCTTCAGTGGTAGTCCCATTCGAATCCGCCACTTGATAGAGCTGCAGATTGGCATCATACGAAAGGGCAATGCTCTCGTTGCCATCTTTGATCTGGGTAGGCAAGTTGTAGGCATTCCATTTGAGGGTCTTGCCATTGCGCGAGGTGGCATTGCCGTTGTTGTCATAGTTATACCCCAGGCTGGCGCTGCCGGTTTTCGTAGGGGCATGCAGATGCTTCACATCCCCATAGGTCCAGGCGCCTTCATTCCACCGCACCAGAACGAAGCGGCTAAGACATCAAGCACAACACCGTTTGTTACCTACCATGTCACTTTCCGCGCTGGATAAAGTCCAGGAAAAGACGGACAGCAAGAGTGATCGCCGCCACTGCGGCAATCACTTGAACCATCTTTATAACCGTAGAGGACACGTCACCTTCTTTGTATTGACCATATGAAAGCACGCGAAGGACCAACGAAGGCCGCAATGCGACAAGTAACGCTACAAAAAGACCAACCCAAAAAAAAATCTTTTCAACAAATAACAAATCAATTTTGTTACCCATAAATTTCTCTTAATAAAGACCACATGCGCCTTACTGACAACCATCATTGTTAGGATCAACCTCAGTGTTAGTTGTAACTGATGACACAGAAAAACCTAGTGTCTCTCCAGCAACAGGCGGGCTTATTCCAAATTGCCAGATGTCCCCACCCACGGATAGTTGTACCGAAGCTTGTAATGGTCCGATACCAACATTCAACGAGTATGTCGTGAAAGACCCCTCCAGTTGGTGAACTGACTGCGCGTTAGTGACGAACAGCGATGCACCTCCACCTAAAGAGGCACCAGCGACAAATGGGGTCGAACTCTGCGTTGGCGTTCCTGCAGTTGCGCTTCCAGCGTTGGCCGCAGCTCCGTAGCTAATGTAGGTTCCAGACGACCATCCGCCATTTGAGTTGTGAAAGTAGCCGCCCCCAGTAGAAATCTGCCCAGCAGCCCCAGCAGCACCTACACCTGCTTCGGCATTACCTCCTGCGGAAAGCCCTACACCATGAGGCGCCAAACTCGGCGCTCCGCACTTCTGCCCTTGCGGCCTTGAAGGTTTTCTCTTGAACATATTACCAAAAGCATGAGCCACCCTTGAAAGCCAGCTTGGTCTCTCTGCGGTTATTACCACTTCTTCAAGTTCATATCCAGCTTTCGTCACTTGCTGCCCTGTTCCAGGCGGACAGTACCCGGTCGGATCATTGAGTGTGAGTGGATTGTTATAGACATAGCCATACAGATTGTAGTTCTGGGTGTTCATAGGCCTGCCGATATACAGATCCGCAGACAGGAACGTACCGGTCACGGCATCCTGCACCCGGCCATTCATGTGGTTGAGTCCCATGTCCCCCAGTGCTGTCTGCCATGTATAGCCCTGACGGGTGACATTGGCGATCGCCGTCTTCTGGGCACTGGAGGCGCACCAATCAAGGTGTCAGGGTTTCTGCGGTTGCCATAGGCGGTATAGCTTTCATTGACCATCACCGCGCCTGCGCTGTCCAGAATACTGACAACGCTGTCCTGTGGATCATCCAGCAGATACCGCACTTTGTTCTGACTGTTGGCCGTGCCGGTGCGCGAGTACACCGCCACCGGCGTGCGGCTGGTACCGGCATAGATGTAGTGCCGGTAATCCACCGTGCTGTTGGCACTGCTCATCACCTTCTCCATGAATATTCTCATCTGACTGCCTCAACGAAGTCACCACCCAGCGCTTTGTATACCAATGCCAGCGAGCTTGCTTGCGCTATTGCTGCCTGCACACCGGCATCTTCAACCGCAAGCAAAGTGCGCTCAGCATCCAACAGAGTGAGGAAATCTGAGGCGCCAGTCTCATAGCGCAATCTAGCCAGATCTCTTGCCTTGCGAGACTGCTCTGCTGCTTGCTGCAATTGCTGCACCGACTGATTACTGGCGCGGTATTGAGCCAGAGCATTTTCAGTATCTTCGAGCGCGAGCAATACCGTCTGCTGATACGCAGCAGCTACTGCATCTGCACGTGCCTCTGCGGCTTTCACGTTCTGTCGAACTCGACCTACATTGAGAAAATTCCAGCTCAGTGAGGGCCCGTAACTCCAGCGTTCAGCGCTGCTATTACCGAGGTCGCCAAATCCTTGTGCCGTCCAACCGAAGCTGCCGAACAAATTAAGCTTTGGAAAATAATCTGAAACCTTTTCACCGACTCGCGCATTAGCTGCTGCAAATTGCTGCTCAGCGGCCAATATGTCGGGCCTTCTTCTAACCCATTGCTCAGGCGTACCGATAGACTGCAATGCCGGAAGCGTTGGCATGGACTTGCTCAGTTGCAATGTTTCACGCAATGTAGCAACCGACTGCGCAGTAAGCACACTGAGTCGCTGTTCCTGTCGAACAATTTCCGCGTCGATAATCGGCAATTGGGCTTCTACTTGCAGAATGACGGTCCGATTTTGCGCCACTTCCAGTGCGCTACCTCGACCTTCTTTTAATCTCGCCGCTAATACCCTCTCCGTCTGCTGAAGGTTTTCAATATTCTGCTTCTGAATCACACGCCGCTGCTGCGCACCGCGCAATGCAAAGTACGCTTGGGCAACCTCTGCACTCACCGACAGTTGTGCACCCTTAAACTGATAGGCGCTTGCCATGCTTTCACTGGTAATGGCATTTTTTTGCTGACGGGTTCCACCGAACAAATCAATTTCCCAACTGGCATCGAATCCGGCCCGATAAGTGTCCTTAGTACCGGTGCCCAATGGAATGAACGGATCTCGATTTGATGCGCGACTTTTTTCTTCACTAGCAGATGCAGTAATCGTTGGGAACCAGCTATAAAAATATAACCCCCGCAATGCACGCGTTTCCTGCAATCTTGCCGTCGACTGAACCACAGTTTTATTTTCCTGCTGCGCTCGAGCGATCAATGCATTCAGTGCCGGGTCATTGAAGGCAGACCACAGGGCATTTTCACTGTTCAGCGTTTCCTGTCCGACAGGTGCCTGATCAAACTGTTTAGGCAAGCTCAGTTCTGGTTTCTTGTATGACGGCCCTACCATGCAGCCGGTTAAGACGGCCGAAATGACAGAGGTGAGCACGGTGACTTTCATAGCAGGGGCATCATAGAGACTCATGTGCGTCCTCCGTTTGCTTCGTGGTTGTCTCACGCCGCGATGACCAGTGTCGAATGAGGACATAGAACAACGGAGTAAAGAATAAACCGAACAAAGTGACACCTAGCATGCCGGCAAACACGGTCACACCCATCACCTGCCGCACTTCCGCACCGGCACCCGTAGCCAATACCAATGGAACAACTCCCATGATGAATGCAAAGCTGGTCATCAGAATCGGCCGCAGACGTAACCGGCAGGCTTCTAGTGCGGCATCCAGTGTGCTTCTGCCCTGTATTTCAAGTTCCCGTGCAAATTCGACTATCAGGATCGCGTTCTTGCAGGCCAATCCCATCAGCACAACCAGCCCGATCTGCGTGAAGACGTTGTTATCCAGAAAGGTAGGGGCATAAGTTGGCGGCCAGAAGATGAAACTTAAGCCGTGAAAGAAGTTAACCAACCAGATGCCACCAATTGCTGAAAAAATACATAGCGGCACGATCAGAATCACCGTCAGTGGCAGGCTCCAGCTTTCATACAAAGCCGACAACACCAAATACACCAGCAAAATACACAATGGAAATACCCAGATGGCGGCATTGCCCTGATGTATTTCTTCGTAACTCAATCCAGTCCACTCAATCGCTAGTCCATTTGGCAGATTGGTATCAGCAAGTTTTCGAATCGCCGCTATAGCCTGATTGGAGGACATCACTGCAGAATTACTGCCCGCACTCAAATCGGCTGCAGGAAAACCGTTGTAACGAATAACCGGATCGGGTCCATAGCTTTCCTTGATCTTGACCACGCTACCTACCGCGACCATTTCACCTGTATTACTGCGTGTACGCAGTTGGGCAATGTCACTGACTTCATCACGGAAACGCGCGTCGGCCTGAGCATAGACATTGTATGTTCTGCCGAACAAATTGAAGTCATTGACATAGGTCGAGCCGAGATACACCTGCAAGGTGTTGTAGAGTTCGTACAGGTTGACGCCCTTCTCTTTTGCCTTGATTCGATCCACCTCTGCACTCAACTGCGGCACATTAGCCTGATTGGTACTGTAAACAGCATAGGGATTGAAACCAGGGGATTGACGCAATATTCCTGCAAGCGCCTGTGTCTGTGCATTCAGTTCTCCGTAGCCAAGACCACCACGATCCTGAACATATAACTCCGCACCCGCTGAATTACCCAGCCCAAGCACAGGCGGCGGCATCACTGCAAACGCCAGTCCATCCTGAATCTGTGCAAACTGTCCGGTAATGATGCTGGCTATTTCTGCTGCGCTTTTTTTACGTTCCTTTGCAGGATCAAGTCCGATAAAAATAACCGCCGTATTCGGTGTGGCAATAAAGTGCACTGCGTTCAAGCCAGGGAACTCAACCGTGTTATGCACACCGGGTGTATTCAAGGCAATGGTACTGAGCTTGCGTACCATGGCATCGGTACGATCCAGCGTTGCACCTTCCGGCAACTGCACTAGAGCAAACAAATATTGCTTGTCCTGAGTAGGAATGAATCCACCCGGCACACTACGGAAGGCAAGGCATGCAATGCCGATCAGGCCGGCATACAGGATGATCAGTCGCACGCTGTGATTCATATTGCTCTGAACCACCCTGCCATAACGGTCTCCGGCACGACGGAACTTAGCGTTAAACCATTGGAAGAATCTACCCAGCACGGAGTCAATTAGTCGCCCAAGTTTATCGGGCTTGGCATCATGCGGTTTCAATAGCACTGCAGCGAGCGCCGGTGACAGCGTCAGGGAATTGATTGCGGAAATCACTGCCGAGATAGCAATGGTCACGGCGAATTGTCGGTAGAACTGACCCGTAACCCCATCCAGAAAGGCCAGTGGTACAAATACCGCCACCAGTACCAGCGAGATAGCGATGATGGGTTCTGATACTTCGCTCATGGCCTTGTGTGCGGCAGCAAGTGGTTTCAGTCCATCACTGATATTTCGTTCAACGTTTTCAACGACGACAATTGCATCATCCACCACGATGCCAATCGCCAGTACCAATCCGAACAGTGTCAGTACATTGATGGAGAATCCTAACAGCCACAACACCGCAAACGTGCCCACCACCGAAACCGGCACAGCCAGCAGCGGAATGATTGAAGCTCGCCATGTTTGCAGAAACACCACCACCACAATCACCACCAACAATATGGCTTCCAGCAATGTTTCGATGACGGACTTGATGGATTCCCTAACAAAAACCGTTGGATCAAATGCCACCGTCCATTGCACATCTTCTGGAAACGTTTTGGCCAGTTCTGCCATGCGTTGACGTACTGCATCTGACAAGGCAATTGAGTTAGCGCCCGGCGCCTCAAAAATTACGATGGCAGCCGCATCTTCATTATTGAGCAATGAATGCAATGTGTAAGTTTGTGAGCCCAACTCAATTCGCGCAATGTCTTTCAGGCGCGTTAATGCGCTGCCTTCGCTTTTCAGCACGATATCGCCAAACTGTTCAGCCGTTGTCAGACGACCCTGAGCATTGATTGATAACTGCAATGGCGCCCCATCAGGTTGCGGTGCAGCGCCGATACTGCCTGCTGAAACTTGTACATTTTGTTCACGGATTGCATTGATGATGTCGCTAGCAGTCAGATTGCGGGCAGCTGCCTTTTGCGGGTCCAGCCAGACGCGCATTGCATAATTACCGGCACCAAAGGCCAGTGCTTGGCCTACACCATCCAGCCGCGCTAGATCATCCTTCACCCGTAAGTTCGCGAAATTGGAAAGATAAAGCGAGTCATAGGTTTTGTTGGGTGAAGTCAGATGCACAACCATCGTGATATTGGGTGAACTCTTGGCAGTGGTAACCCCTAGAGATCGAACCATTTCTGGCAAGCGAGGTAATGCCTGCTGCACTCGGTTCTGTACACGTACAGCGGCCTGATCAATGTAAGTGCCTTGCTTAAAAGTGACCGTCAGACTCATCGTGCCATCAGAGCCTGCCGCTGACTTCATGTAGGTCATGTTCTCAACGCCGTTCACCGCTTCTTCGATAGGCGCTGCGACTGTCTCAGAAATAGTTTTCGGATCAGCACCCGGATAGAACGCGGTCACCTGCACTGAAGGGGGTACCACATCGGGATATTCACTGATGGGCAGCTGCGGAATAGCTATCAACCCTGAAACAAATATCAGGATCGACAACACCCCAGCAAAAATCGGTCGATCAATAAAAAATTTGGATGCATCCATGGATATCTGCTCTGTATTATTTGCTTACGGACGCCGCAGAACTTGCTGCAGCCGGCGGTGCCTGATCGGGTTTATCCATGGGCACTGTCACGGGCGCGACTGGAGCACCAGGAAAGAAAATCTTCCGAATCCCATTGACCACCACCTGATCAGTGGATGTCAGTCCTGACTTGACCACGCGTAATCCATCTACGGTTTCGCCCAACACAACATCCTTTCTTACTGCTGTATTGTTGGGGCCAATCACGTATACAAATTTACGGTCTTGATCATTCGATACTGCCACTTCATTAATCAGCAAAGCACTTTGTTCACCCATACCCTGCAGTCGCACCCGCGCAAATAAACCCGGCGTAAAGACGCCGTCACTATTCTTCAACAGCGCTTTTGCCCGGATGGTACCGGTGCCCGCATTCAACTGATTATCAATAAACTCAAGCTCGCCCTGATGGGGGAAACCCAGCTCATTGGCCAGCCCAACTTGTACTGGATGCTTCACAGTTGGTGATGTCTGTTGCTGCCTCTTCTGTAGCAGGGATTGGTACTTCAGATAGACCTGCTCATCGCCATCGAACGTCACATAGATCGGATCGAGTGAAACCACAGTGGACAAAAGCGTTGAACCGGGTGAGACAAGATTGCCGGGCTTGATCAGAGCGGCACCTACCCGTCCGTCAATCGGTGAAACAATCCGAGTGAAACTCAAGTTCAGTTCCGCCTGAGTCAGCGCCGCCTGCATCGCACTCAGATCAGCCTGTGCCTGCTGCAACTCCCCTCGTCTCTGATCAACTTCAGCCTGCGAGGTTGCCTGTTCAGCAATCAGTCGCTCACTACGGGCCACTTCGGTAGTGGCCAGTGTTACACGACTTTGAGCACGAGCAACATTGGCTCGTGCACTATCTACAGCCGCTCGGTACTCTCGATCATCGATTGAAAAAAGTAACTGACCGCGTTTTACGTTAGTCCCTTCACGAAAATGCACTTCTGACAGATAACCGGACACACGCGGACGTAATTCCACTGTGTTAATGGCTTCTATGCGTCCACTAAATTCATCCCACAACTGGATCTGTTTCTGCACCACCTGCGCCACATTGACCTGCGGAGGAGGAAATGCCGGCTGCGTACCTTCTGAACATCCGGCAATCAAGGCGGCACTCACGACGGATAACGCAACACTAATGTAGAAACTATTCTTAGGCATACCCAACTCCAGAAGACAGAAGCATTCCCGTATTAAGAGAAATATATGAATAAATCGTTATCAACATGGGTTATCGCCATAGATCAATCGCAGCGAACCGCAAGTAGCACACATCAGCAAAGCCGGCAGCTTAGCGTGTTAGCTGCGGCTCAGGCAATCAACGCACGGATGGGCGCAAAGCTGCGGCGATGTTCCGAACAGATTCCATGCTGCCTTAATGCCTGCAGATGTCCGGCGGTTCCATAGCCTTTGTGTTTAGCGAATCCATACACAGGATAACGCTGATGCAATTCATGCATAAAGCCATCGCGCGTGACTTTGGCCAAAATCGATGCCGCACTAATTTGTGAAATGAGCGCATCACCCCCGACAACGGCTTCGGCGGTACACTGGAAAGGTAGCGCCTGCAAGTCAGGCAACTTATTACCATCAACCTGTAAATGCAAAGAGACTGACTGGTGTTGAATTGGAATCTGTAAAGCAAGTAAGGCACGGCGCATGGCTAAAAAAGTAGCCTGTAAAATATTAATCGAATCGATCTCAGCCACCGAAGCCGATGCTACCGACCATGCCAGCGCACGCTGACAAATAATCGGTGCCAACTCATCTCGCTGCTTTTCAGATAATTTTTTAGAGTCATTCAATCCATCAATCGGCCGCAACGGATTAAGGATGACTGCCGCCGCCATGACAGGCCCTGCCAGCGGTCCACGCCCCGCTTCATCAACACCGATAATTAGCCTAGATTCGACCATTACCGCTTTTATCAAGCCTTTTGCTGTAACAGCTCAGCTACCGCACGAGCAGCTTGCTCACTGGCACGCTGCCGTAACTGCTCATGAATACTTAGGAATTCAGCCTCTAATACACTGCGATCAGGTCGTTGCAATTGTTTCAGTATTGCAGGCCCCAAAACTTCAGCGCGTACTTGCTCATTGAAATACTCAGGCACCAACGGCTTATTCGCTAGTAAATTGGGCTGCGAAAAGTAAGCCGTCTTAACCATACGTAAACCTTTCAGTAACCAAGTGGTTAATTGACTTAAACGATAGGCAACCACCATAGGTCGCTTAATCAAAGTAGCTTCAAGGGTTGCCGTTCCCGAGGCAAGCAATATGACATCGCTCGCAATCATTGCTTGTTGTGACTGACCATCAAGTAACAATACTTTAGATAGCACCCCTGCACGCTCTAGGGCAGAAGTAAACACACGTTTTACTTGTATATTCGCCATGGGCGCTACAAAGCACATCGAAGGCTGCTGCTGAATCAACCACGCAATGGTCTGCGCAAAATCATCCCCTAACCGAGTGACCTCACCGTGACGACTGCCAGGCAGAACCGCCACACAAGCAATGTCTAACGGCAACCCCAAAGCAGTCCGAGCGGCAGTACGATCAGTATGCATCGGAATTTGATCCGCAAGTGGATGGCCAACAAAACGCGCCTGAACACAATGCTGTTGATAAAACTTAGGCTCAAATGGCAATAAACACAGCATCAGATCAACTGCATCAGCGATTTTTTTAACGCGTCCCTGACGCCACGCCCAGACCTGAGGACTGACATACTGAACAGTGCGAATACCCGCAGCCTTCAACCTGCGTTCCACGCTTAAATTAAATTCTTTAGCGTCTATACCAATATAAACATCTGGAGGATCTGCCAATAAGCGACTAATAAGCCGACGACGCAACTGCAACAAACGCCATAAATGTGGTAACACTTCAAACAGACCCATCACCGCAAGCTCGTCTGCCGATTCCCATGACTCACAGCCAGCCGCTATCATACACGGACCGGTAATACCAAAAAATTTCGCTTTGGGAAATTGTTGACGCAATGAATTGATCAGCGCCGCGCCCAAGTTATCGCCCGACTGCTCACCAACAACGATAGCTATACGCGGAGAAACTAAATTGCTGCACGATTCAGTCATGTGCAAGCACCCAGAACGATTTATCGAGCAATGCCACGCTGACTGCGAGCAAGAAAATCAACAATAAGCTGAACTTCAGGTTGACTCTGGGCAATCGACTTCAATTGTTCCGTGGCTTCGTCTAACTTCAACTTAGAACGATACAACACACGAAACGCATTGCGAATGTTACGAACCTGTTGCTCTGTAAATCCACGACGCTTCAAACCAATTTCATTGACGATACGAGGCACGGCAGGACGCCCTTCGGCAGTGAAATATGGCGGAATATCGTAGGTCGCTGCAGTGTTATTCGCCAGAAACGCATGCGAACCAATCTTGGCAAACTGATGCACACCAGAATAGGCACCAAAAATAACCCAGTCACCCACTTCAACATGGCCCGCCAAACCAACCGCATTGGAAAACACATTGTGACTGCCGACAGTACAATCATGTGCCACATGCGAATAAGCTAGAAACAAGTTATCCGAACCAATACGTGTCACCCAGTCTTGTTTAGTCGTGCCGCGATTTATAGTGACACACTCGCGAAAGATATTGCGATCACCAATCTCTAAACGAGTGGCCTCGCCCTTATAACTATGGTCTTGTGGCGCATCACCAATTGATGAAAACTGAAAGAACTGATTATCACAGCCAATTTTAGTTGGGCCATTAATAACCACATGAGACCCAACCTTACAACCTGAACCAATATCTACATGATCACCAATAATGCTATACGCACCCACTTCAACATTGGATGCTAGTGTTGCAGCAGAAGAGACAATCGCAGTGGGATGAATAGCCATAGAACTACCGGAATTAAAGTCGCTAATTACTTCTTAGTGCCCACAGAAATCATCATAGAGCAGGAACACACTTCCGCACCTTCCACTTCAGCAACAGTTTGATACTTCCATATCCCACGCATAATGCGCTGTACATCTGCTTTTAAAATCAATTGATCGCCGGGCCTGACAGGCTTACGAAAACGCACCTCATCAATGCCTGCAAAATAAAATTGCGACACCTGATCTGGATATACGTTTTCAGTAATGAACGCTAACAGCCCCGCAGCTTGCGCCAAGGCCTCTAACATCAGCACCCCAGGCATGACTGGATTCCCAGGAAAATGCCCCTGAAAAAACTGCTCATTAATCGTTAAATTTTTAAGCGCAACAATCGACTTACCTGGCTGCACATCGAGCACACGATCCACTAACAACAACGGATAGCGGTGTGGCAGCCGACGCATCACTTCCAAAATGTCTACAGCATTAGTGGGGGTATTCGTTTCAGCACTCTGATTAGTATTTTGAGTCATCTTAATATCTATCTCTAAAATCAGTCATTCTCATTCTTAAATCTTATCGCCATCTTACCTTTCTTCATCATCGGCAGCACCGCCCTGCTGCTGAGACAAACGCCGCACAGTCTTGGCCAATTCATCTAACTTAGCAAAACGCGCAGCATTCCGACGGAACTTATTTGCATCTTCCACATGCAGCGAACCGGAATATACCCCAGGTTTTCGAATAGACGCCGAGACCAAACTCTTACCAGTGATCACCACGTTATCGCAAATTGTCAGATGGCCGGCAATGCCTACCTGACCAGCAATCATACAGTGGCGACCAATCGTGGTACTTCCAGAAATACCTACGCAGGCAGCAATGGCAGTATGTGCACCAATGTGAACGTTGTGAGCAACCTGAATCTGATTATCTAACTTAACACCATCTTCAATGACGGTATCTTCAATGGCACCGCGGTCAATCGTAGTACTGGCACCGATTTCAACATCATTACCAATTCTAACCTTCCCGACCTGCGGAACCTTAACCCATCCCAGCGCGCCATTAGGCGCAAAGCCAAAACCCTCAGAGCCAATTACAGCATTGGGATTTATGATGCAACGCTCACCAATCAAGCTGTCATCACAGAGCGTGACATTGGCCATTAACCGCGTATCCGCACCAATAGTTACTCGTTCACCTAGCACGCATCCGGGATAAATGGCTGCACGCGCACCAATTACACATCCGGCTCCAACAACCACATGCGCACCAATGTGTACATCAGCGCTAATCATCGCCGACGGATCTACTACAGCCGTAGCATGAATACCTGCTGGATACCTTGGCAAGGGATGCAAGATCGATGCGACACGCGCGTAAGTTAGATATGGGTTCTTGCTAATGAGCGCCGGCACTGAACATTCATCGGCACTGGCGGCATCTAGCACCACAACACCAGCGCGAGTCTGACTCAAATATGATTTGTACTTGGCATTAGCCAGAAACGAGACGGCATCTGAAGAGGCCGTCTCTAATGAGGCCACACGGCACACCATGAGCGCAGGATCACCTTTCAGCGTACAACCAAAACGTACTGCCAGCTCACCAAGACTGATGCCGCGATTGCTCAATCTTTTGGCCTCTTACTTTGCCACGGGCTTAGCGCTAGAAGCAGCAGCTTTGGGCGCGGTGGTTGCGGGCTTGGTGGCTGCAACCGGAGGTGCAGCCAAAGGACGTGACTGCAAATAAGTGAGCAACTGAGTGGTCACATTGTAGGTATCTTTATTGAATAGCACCAAACTCGTCGGCACAACCAAGTCATACCCGCCTTCTTTGGCAAACCCCGCAACTTCACCGATCAATAAATTCTGCAGCTTGGTCAACTCTTCATTACGGCGAGCAGTGACTTCCTCACTGAATGACTCACCATCTCTTTGCAAATCAGTTTGACCATTGGTCAATTCTTTCTTGAGTGCTGCCAATTCTTTTTCAGACATAATTGCCGCATCGCGATTTAGCTTTTCTGCTTTGGTTTGTAGATCTTTTTCTTTTTGCTGCAACTCTCTTTGACGTGGCGCAAATTCGGTTTGCAACACTTGGCCTGCCGCCTTAGCCTGAGGAGATTCTTCTAACAACCGCTGAAAATCAGCAACGCCAATCTTCAACTCGGCATGAGCCGTGCCCGCAACCAACATTGCAAGTGCAACACAGGCAGCGTGTAGTTTACGAATAGAAACTAAAGACATAAAAAATCCTCTTAGCAGTAAATGCAATTAAAAAGCCTGGCCAATTGAGAACTGGAAATATTCTTTTTCATCATCAAACCGAATTGGGTCACCACTCTTGGCATTCAACGGAACCGCATAGCTAAATCTGAAGATACCCAAAGGCGCCAACCATTGCACTGCGACACCCGTAGACTGCTTCAACTGTTTGACACTAAATTTATAGTCAACAGGGGTTAACGCATCCTGACCGAAAAATTGTACGTTCTCTGTCGAGAATACATTGCCCACATCATAAAACAGACTGAACCGCGCGCTATTACGCCACTTCTCAGGCATTGGCAGTAACAATTCAGTCTGCAAGACGGTACGCAGATTGCCACCATAAGGGCTGCCATAAGTGTCGCGCGGACCCAAGAAACTTTCGCGATAGCCTCGAACAGAAGTAGGCCCACCCGCATAGCTATTCAGAAATGGTGGCACCGAGTGAGTTCCGCCCACCGCCTGCGCATAGCTCACTTCACCATTAAACAGCATAGTAAATGTATTACCCAACGGCACCAACTGCACCATGGTGTAATTAGCTTGTAGATAGTTCACATCACTAAAGGGCAAGGTATAGGCCAAATTCAGCTGATGCCGTGAACCACGATCCGCAAACAATGCGCGGTTAAGCGAGTCATAACCCCAACCTGCACTTAATGCATAAGTCATGTACTTATTGCCGTAAAACGGCGTGGCCAGCGCGGGCGTCCCGCTATAGGTATAACGAACATAGGGCTTACCATTGTTACGCACCCACGTCACTGCCTGCTCAGCACTAGAAGCGCCAGTAAAGGTGTCAGTGTACTGAGTATTCAATCCCCATCTGACTGTTTGATATTCACTGAATGGATAACCAAAAATTAGCCCTGCCGTAGCCATTTTTGACTTTAGGTCTGAAGATGAAGAAGTGAATTGAGTGGTATCTCGATACGCCACCGAAACGGTACGGGCAATACCATCCACCGTTGAGTAAGGATCGGTATGCGAAAAACTATATATTTTTGAGTAGCGGCTCGAATCAATCTCCAGCGCCACTCGATCACCTGTACCTAGGAAATTGGTATGCACAATGCTGGCATTAATTCCCAACCGATAAGTCTCAGAGTAAGACACACCGGCGGTAAATTGACCCGGCAAGCCTTCTTTAATCTTGAACTCTACGTCCACCAAATCTGATGAACCCGGTACAGGTGTGGTTGATGTGTCGACTTTCTCTAAGAATGGCAAACGCTGCAACAGCGCCTTTGATCGATCCAATACAGCATTTGAAAGATAACCACCTTCAAGCTGGCGGGTATCGCGACGAAAAACCTCATCATTCACTGAGGTAGAACCAGTGTAATTTACTCGATGCACATACACACGATTACCTGGATCGACTAGAAAACTCAAAGTGACTTCATGGGTTTCATTATTTACCGTAGGCACGGTCTCTACCTTGGCAAAGGCATAACCATCTAAACCCAATCTCATCTTTATTGCCTCTTCCGATGAAGTGATTAGCTGCCGTGAATAAATCGACCCTGACCTGACCATAATTAATTGACGCAACTCATTCTCAGTAACAATTAGACTGCCCGCCAACTTAACCTCAGCAACTTTAAAAACATCACCTTCAGTAATATTGATGGTAATGAACATGTCGTCTTTTTCTGGCGAAATCGTGACTTGAGTTGAATTCACTTCAAAGTTTGCATAGCCACGATTCATATAAAACGACTTAAGCTTCTCAAGATCGCCTTCGAGCGATTCTCGAGAGTAGCGATCGTCTTTCTTAAAAACAGTTGTCAAATGCGGCGCTTTAATTTCAAAGTTTTCTCGAATCGTTTCTTCATCGAAAGCATGATGCCCCACAATATTAATTTGACGCACTCTGGCGCGCTCGCCCTCATTAATATTGATCGTGACCTTGACCTGATTTTGCGGCAAATCGTCAACCTTGGCGTCAATCACCACGCCATATTTACCTCTCGAAAAGTATTCATCGGTAATAAATCCTTTAATTTCATCGAGAGTCGACTGATTAAAGGATTTACCCGCAGAGAGCCCCACTGATTTAAGCGACTTCAATAAGTCCTCGCTTTTAATGTCTTTGTTGCCCTTCAGTTCAAAACTTTCAATAGAAGGTCTTTCAAGCACCGCCACCACCAAGGTGCCTTCATCACGACGCAACTCGACGTCACGAAAAAAACCCGTGGCATACAGTGCTTTGATCGCCTCAATTCGCCGCTGCGCAGTCAAGCGATCGCCAATATTTACTGGCAAATAGTTATACACCGTGCCTTCAGAGATACGCTGCAAACCCTCGACACGAATGTCGCCAACAGTGAATACATTACTTTCAGCAACAGAACTCGACACCATTGCTTGAGCAAACAAAGGCATGCTCAACAAGAGCAACAGCGCGGCCTGAAATATCCAACGTAGATTCATCATTACCCTAAATGCCGCACAATATCGTTGTAGAGGGTCAAGCTTAATAGCATCAGCAGCAAAGCCATACCCACCTGTTGACTGACCTGCTGTACACGTTCAGAAATCGGACTACCTTTAACCAGTTCCACCAATTGATACAGCACCTGACCACCATCCAGCATAGGAATAGGCAGCAAATTAAATACCCCGATACTGACACTGATCAGTGCCAGCCAGTTTATAAAGGCAAGCGCACCCTGACGTGCAGCGGCACCGCTAAATTCGACCATGCTAATTGCGCCACTCAAGTTTTTAGTGGACACCTTACCAACCAGCATGCGCCAAATCATTTTGAACGACAGTGCAGCCGTATCCCAAGTCTGTTTCACGCCGTGACCCAATGCGGAAAGAGGTGAATATTTTTGTAACGCACGCATATGATCCGGCATCACAATAGTCGCCTTCATACGCACACCAATGCGACCCACTGCACGACCTTCGGACATGTCTTGCTGCACCGTAACGGGCAACTCAATTTCAGACTGTTGCCGCTTCACTAGGATTAAAATCTGTTGACCCGATAGAGGCGCAAGCAAACGACTAACATCAGTCAAGTCATTCACCGACTGACCTGCAATAGCTAGAATCTCATCGCCCGCATGCAGACCCGCCTTCTCAGCCGAACCGCCTTGAGTCACTGCATCAATCACAGCAGGAATAGTCGGCAACCAAAACTCAAATCCTATGCCACGCATCATGGTTTCAGGTTCGGTAAGCTCTGGACGATTTGACATTGAACGCAAGACCACATCACGTGTAACGCTTCGGCCTTGATCGGCACTCACACGCAAAGTGACATCACCCTCAGTCAAATGCGCTACTAGCCCGATGAGTACATCAGTCTGCGTAACGACTGCTTCGTCTTGAACCGTCATGATCAAATCACCAGAGCGCAGACCTGCACGAGATGCAATGGAATCGGATTGCACCTGCCCTACTACTGGCTTTAACCCAGGAATACCAATTAACAACAGCACCCAGTAAGCAATTACGGCAAACGCCAAATTAGCAAAGGGCCCGGCAAGCAGAGTTAGCAAGCGTTTCCACACCGGCGCGCGGTTATAACTGTAAGGTGCATCTTCATCAGGCACATTACCTTCACGCTCATCCAACATCTTCACATAACCACCCAGTGGAATAGAGGCAATGATGTACTCCACCCCATCCACCTTCGATGCGCGCTTCCATAGCGGCTTACCAAAGCCGATAGAAAATTTAAGTACGCGAATCCCTAATTTACGCGCGACCCAGAAGTGACCAAATTCGTGTACCGACACCAATAGGCCAATCGCCACAATAAAGGCAGCGAGCATTCCCAGTAGCGACAACACCGAATCAATCATTTAAACCGCAGCCCCACAAGCCGTAATTCGCACCCGACCCAATTCACGCTCAGCTTCACTTCGCGCCCACAAATCAACAGCCATCACTTGCTCGAGTGTTTCCACCTGAGACGCCGTATGTACGCCCAAGATTTTTTCTACCAGTGAAGCAATGCCCATAAAACCCAACCGACCATTCAAAAACGCATCGACAGCAATTTCATTAGCCGCATTTAGTACCGCTGGATAACTACGCCCCGCCTCTGCTGCTTGCCGCGCTAAGCGTAAACAAGGAAATCGAGTTTCATCGGGCGCCTCAAACTCCAATGATCCAGCGCGAACTAAGTCAAGCGATTCTACACCGGCCGACACTCTATCCGGCCAACTGAGCCCATAAGCAATGGGCGTTCGCATATCCGGATTGCCCAACTGCGCCAAGACCGACCCATCCAGATATTCCACCATGGAGTGGACAATGCTTTGAGGATGCACCACGACATCAATTTTGCTAGCAGGCAACCCAAAAAGCAGACTAGCTTCAATCAATTCCAAGCCTTTGTTCATCATGGTGGCCGAATCAACTGAAATCTTACGTCCCATTTTCCATCGCGGATGGGCGCATGCCTCATCAGGCGTCACAGCACCTAACTCAGCCACTGATTTGCGCAAGAAAGGTCCACCCGAAGCCGTCAACAACAAACGCTTCACGCCCTTTCGAGAATGATCAATGGGCTTTCCATCCGCAGGTAGACACTGAAAGATTGCATTGTGCTCACTATCGATCGGAATCAACTGCGCGCCGCCCTCATGCACGGCTTGCATAAACAAATCACCCGACATCACCAAGGATTCTTTGTTGGCCAATAAGACACGCTTACCACAACGAGCAGCTGTGAGCGTTGAACTCAGCCCCGCAGCGCCAACAATAGCTGCCATCACACAGTCCACATCTGGATGTCCCGCTAATTCGTCGAGCGCTGCCGCACCAGATAACACCTGTGTTGATAAACCTAATCCAGCGAGCTCTTCTTTTAATTGTCGCGCAGCTGTCGGATCGACCAATGCTGCAAACGTCGGCTTGAACTGTACACACTGAGCCTTTAATTGAGAAACATTACGATGTGCCGCCAATGCAACCACTTTAAATTGATCTGGGTGGCGAGCGATTACATCTAGTGTGTTGACGCCAATACTGCCCGTAGCACCAAAAATGGCTACACCCTGCTTGGCAACTTCGTGACTCACGTTCATGTCACGAACACGCCCAGATACATCAACCCATACAGAAACACGGGCGCAGCAGCGGTAATACTATCGATTCGATCCAAGATGCCCCCATGACCGGGCAAAATGTTGCCACTGTCTTTCAAGCCAGCCTGTCTCTTGAACAAACTTTCACTTAAATCACCAACAATGGAGACGACCACCGTCAATAATCCAACGATGAAGAATGCAACACTAAATTGATCAAACCAAAAAGCCCCCAGCAGCATCACCAGCAGTGAAGAAAGTACGCCACCCAATACACCTTCCCAAGTCTTACCAGGACTGACGCGTGGCGCCAGCTTATTACGCCCATAGCGCCGTCCGCATAGATAAGCACCCACATCCACACTGATCACCAGCAACAATACAAACAGTACCCATTGCGGATTTAACAAAACCAATACTGCAATAGACAGCCACGCAGGGACTAACGTCAATACACCCGCCAACACGGTTGCCAATTTGGATTTACATTCAGGAATGAAGCCAATCCACAACAGCACTGCCAACCACCATAACCACGCCACTTGCAGCAACAATGGCAGAGCATCAGATTCGCGCAGATAGCGCCACGCAATAGCCATGCAGATAAATACCAACAGCAAATAAAGCCCGCGATACCACTTACTGCGCAGAGCCAGGAGCCCAGACCACTCCCAAGCGCCTAGCAGTACAATCATGGCGAACAGCCCAACCGTAAATAAAGGCGGTGCAAAGAACAGCACGCCCAGCAACGGCAGGCCAATCATCAATGCAGTGATTATTCGCTGTTTTAACATTAGCGCGACTCACTCACTGTAGGCTTGGTATCACCCTCAACTGCTGCTGCAAGCTGCTCAGCAATTAAACCGAATCGTCGTTGCCGCTGACTGAAATAGGCAAACGCCGCAGCCAGCTCATCATCACCAAAGTCAGGCCACAACACGTCGGTAAAATACAGCTCCGTATATGCCAAGTTCCACAATAAGAAATTACTGATACGCTGCTCACCACCGGTACGGATAAATAAATCCGGTTCAGGCACACCCTTCAGTTCCAAGCAATCACTAATAGTGTCTTCTTGTATTTGTTCAGGCTTTAAATGCCCTGCAACACACAACTGAGCCAACTTTTTCGTGGCTTGTACCAAATCCCAGCGTCCACCATAGGCCACTGCAATTAGCACCACCATGCCAGCATTATTCGCCGTTAATTGCTCAGCCTGCGCCATACTCTGCTGCAACTGCTGACTTAATAAATTACGGTCACCGATAAAACGCACACGCAGTCCATTGCGATGCATGGTATCAACTTCACGCTCAAGCGCTTGCACAAAGAGATTCATCAAGCTGCTGACTTCTTCAGCGGGGCGTTTCCAATTCTCGCTAGAGAAAGCAAACAAGGTCAACGCTTCTACGCCACGCTGCGCACAGCCTTCAATGACCGCACGAACAGACTTTACGCCCGCACGATGACCAGCCACCCGTGGCATAAAACGTTTTTTTGCCCAGCGTCCATTACCGTCCATGATGACAGCAACATGACGAGGCGCTTTTACTGAAGTTTCCTTGTCAGACACTTAACTTAAACCTGCATGACTTCTTTTTCTTTTTCAACCAGTACTTGCTCAATTTCAGCAATGTACTTATCGGTCAACTTTTGAATTTCATCTTGGGCGCGATGATCCTCATCCTGCGTCACCAACTTTTCCTTAAGCAGTTCCTTAACATCATTCAATACATCACGACGCACATTGCGTACCGCCACACGTGCACCTTCTGCTTCGTTACGTACCACTTTAGTCATATCCCGACGACGCTCTTCGGTCAGTGGCGGCATTGGAATACGAATTACAGTACCCGCCGTATTAGGCATCAAACCAAGGTCAGACTTCATAATGGCTTTTTCAATGACTTGAACCATCCCCTTATCGAAGGGCGTGACCACCAAGGTTCGAGCATCTTCAACATTAATACGCGCCACTTGCGACAACGGCGTATTACTGCCGTAGTAATCTACTTTAAGATGATCCACCAAACTTGGGTGCGCACGACCTGTACGTAATTTTTTCAATTCATTGCGTAAAGCCAACACGCATTTTTGCATGCGCTCGTTAGCATCTTTTTTAATATCTTCAATCATAAGCACTCCGTCTTACAGCTATTTTTAGCAGAGAGGGTTAAATTAATTAGTGACCAAGGTGCCAACATTTTCGCCACGCACAATGCGCAACAATTCACCAGGCACAGTCAAATCAAACACACGAAGAGGTAAATTATTTTCACGACACATCACGATGGCCGTGGCATCCATCACACCTAAACCATCGGTCAATACTTTCTCGAACTTGAGATGATCATATTTCTTCGCTGTAGGATCTTTCTTTGGATCAGCCGTATAAATGCCATCCACTTTGGTTGCTTTCAGCAGCAAATCGGCATTGATTTCAATGGCACGCAAACTAGCAGCCGAGTCAGTAGTAAAGAATGGATTGCCGGTGCCCGCTGCAAAAATCGTAATGCGATTTTTTTCTAGATGCCGCACTGCACGACGGCGAATGTATTCTTCACAAACTTCATTGATGCGCACCGCAGACATTACTCGCACATGGCAACCTAAAGACTCCAGCGCATCCTGCATCGCCAGTGAGTTAATTACCGTAGCGAGCATACCCATGTGATCACCGGTGACACGATCCATGCCGGCGCGCGCCAAACCTGCGCCGCGGAAAATATTCCCGCCACCGATCACCACGGCCACCTGCACGCCGAGGTGACTGACCTCGCGAATTTCCTTAGCAATGCGTTTGAGCATCCCCGGATCGATGCCGTAGTCGCCGTCACCCATCAGCGCTTCGCCAGATAACTTCAGCAAAATACGCGATAACTTGCCGTTACCATTTTTGGCAGTACCCACAGACTGGGTATCACCGGTACCTGTGTTTGGGTTGCTATTAGTCATAATAGTTAGAGTTTATCCTGTACCGAAGCCTTTGAGTTTAACTTCCCGTAATTTATTAAAAAAAACCCCGCACTAGGCGGGGTTTACACTCAATACATCTTACTAATAAGGCGCCAAGGTTTAACCACCAAAGGCCTGCTTCATCACTTCGGCAGCAAAATCTTCCTGCTTTTTCTCGATGCCCGCACCCACTTCAAAGCGCAAGAACGAGGCAATGTCAGCTTTTGATTGCTTCAAATACTGTTCAACGGTCTGCTTGTCATCTTTAACGAACGGCTGGCCGAGCAGAGTGATTTCACCTACCCACTTACGAAGCTTACCGTCGATGATTTTGACCAGCATGTCCTCTGGCTTGCCCGCATTCTTTGGATCGGCCTTGATCATTTCCAACTGAATGGCCTTTTCTTTAGCCACAACGTCAGCCGGTACATCATTGATTGACAGGTGAGCAGGATTAATTGCCGCCACATGCATCGCCACGTCCTTAGCGACCGACTCATCACCCGACTTCAGGGCAACCAAAGCACCGATACGTGAACCATGCAGGTAGGTACCCACAACGGCTGGCGCCTCAATTAATCCAATACGGCGCACGGTGATGTTTTCGCCAATCTTGGCGATCAACGCACGACGAGTTTCATCAAGCGTGCTGCCATCGGCCAACTTGGCTGCTGACAAGGCTTCCACGTCAGTGATACGACCGGCTAGCGCAAGCTTGCCGGCATTAGCGGCAAAACTTTGGAAGTCCTGCTCACGAGCCACGAAATCAGTTTCGCAGTTGACTTCAACCAGCACCGCGACCTTACCGTCGGCGCTACGCTCAACGACCACCACGCCTTCGGCAGCAATACGACCAGCCTTCTTATCCGCCTTAGTTAATCCAGACTTACGCATTAATTCTGCGGCGGCGTCGAGATCACCACCAGTTTCAACCAATGCTTTTTTACACTCCATCATGCCGGCGCCGGTGCGCTCACGCAGAATCTTTACAGCTTCAGCGGTTACAGACATTAGCTTTCTCTCCAAACGATGACCGCCTGAACCAAGTCAGGTCAGGCGGTACTTAAGGTTAATTACACACTAACAACAGCCCCGAGCATCAGCCGTGGAGCCGTTGATCAAACTTATGCTTCGTCAGCGGACTCTTCATCGGCATCAGCTAAAGCAACCTTAGGTGCTGCTTTCTTACGTACTGAAGCAGTTGAGGCCTTACGACGCGGGGCAGCGGCAGGACGAGCTGCTTTTGGCTTACCCTCTTCGTCCAACTCAACAAACTCGTCTTGAGTAGTCACTGCAACCACAGGCGCGGCTGAACGACCTTCAAGCACGGCATCAGCAACGCCAGTGACGTACAACTGAATGGCACGCATGGCGTCGTCGTTACCAGGGATGAGGTAATCCACGCCTTCAGGCGAGCAATTGGTATCCACAACGGCTACAACTGGAATGCCCAGCTTTTTAGCTTCGTGGATAGCGATGTGCTCATGACCCACATCGATCACGAACAACACATCAGGCAGGGACTCCATATTCTTGATACCACCGAGGCTGCGCTGAAGCTTTTCCAACTCGCGACGTAACTGAATGCCTTCGCGCTTGTTGTGGTGGCTGAGCGTACCGTTGGCCACCATTTCCTCAAGGTCTTTCAGACGCTTGACGGACTGACGTACGGTCTTGAAATTGGTGAGCATGCCGCCCAACCAACGATGACTGACATGCGGCATACCACTGCGCTCAGCTTCAGCCTTGACCGCTTCACGAGCAGAACGCTTAGTGCCAACAAACAATACCTTGCCGCCGTTAGTTACGGTATGGCGAATAAAATCTGCAGCCGTATTGAACAATGGCAGCGATTTTTCGAGATTAACGATATGAATTCGATTGCGCTCACCAAAAATATAGGGAGCCATCTTGGGATTCCAGAAACGGGTTTGATGTCCGAAATGAACACCCGCTTCCAACATCTGTCGCATTGACACGCTGGACATACTAACTTCTCCGAATTGTAGGGGTTAAGCCGCCACGCACCCCTGACGACAACCCGAAAATCCAGTAATTTCCATTCATAAAAATGGATTTATTACTGTCTTCCCAAGCACCCAGCCGTCAGTGTCGGTACGTGTGTGGTTTTGATTGATAAAAAAGCGTGCGCTTTATACCATGAGTTCCCTTTTCAACCAAATGTTTGTGTACAAAAGTTTGTACAGATTCAGCAGCCGGACTTGGCCCCGCCCCAGCGGCCAGCACTGACCACCATGAAATTTACAATCAAAACCCCTGCTGAACAGGATGCCATGCGCCGCGCCGGTCGAATGGCCGCGGATCTCCTTGATTTTATTGAACCTTATGTCCAACCTGGCATTACTACAGACGAGCTAAACCAGTTGTGTCATGACCATATGGTGCAGGTGCAGAAAACCATTCCGGCGCCGCTGAATTACCGCGGCTTCCCCCGCTCGATCTGTACCTCAGTCAACCATGTGGTCTGCCACGGCATTCCCAGCGACAAAAAACTGAAAGCCGGCGACATCGTGAATGTCGATGTCACCCCCATTACCGATGGCTGGCACGGTGACGCCAGCCGAACATTTGCTGTCGGCGCGATCGCGCCCTCCACCGAACGCCTCATCGATGTAACCTACCGCGCCATGTGGCTGGGCATCAAACAACTCCGTCATGGCGTACATTTGGGTGATATTGGTGCAGTTATTCAGAAATATGTTGAAGCAGAGCACTACTCTGTCGTGCGCGAATACTGCGGCCACGGCATTGGCAAGACCTTCCATGAAGATCCACAGATACTGCACTATGGCAGCCCCGGCACGGGCATGCAGTTACAAGCCGGCATGACCATCACCGTAGAACCCATGGTAAATGTGGGCAAACGTCATGTCCGTCTGCTGCCTGATGGTTGGACTGTCATCACCAAAGATCATTCGCTGTCTGCTCAGTGGGAGCATACCGTGCTAGTCACCGATACTGGCTATGAAGTGCTCACTTTAGGGGCGAAAGAACGCGAACACGGCCCACCTCAATAAAGTAATTCACCACAATACACAGACAGCATCGTTGCTTGCCCACCTGTGGCATCATGAGCGCTGTTTGATACCCGCACGCCCCGCCTGACCTGTTGCTAATTTGATATGCAAGATCTGACCTCTGAAGCTCGAAAGATCACGATTCAGGATCCCGCTTGGGAATATCTGAATTCGATCGACACACAATTAACTACAGAAGGCCATTCTGTTGCCGCATTCCGCTCAATACTCAGCGAAGGTGACAATCGACTCAAACAGCGATTCAAAGATGAAGAATCGGTGGAAGTGATTGTACGCGACCGCGCAAGATTAGTTGATGTACTGCTACGTACGGCCTGGCATCTGCAAGTCGGTAAACACCACAAAGAATTAGCGTTGATTGCGGTGGGCGGCTATGGGCGCGGCGAGTTAAATCTTTGCTCTGACATTGATGTCATGATTTTGCTACCCAAAAGTGAAGACAGCTCTTGGCAAGCGAAGCTAGAGAAATTCTTAGCCTTCATGTGGGACATAGGCCTAGAAGTAGGCCATAGCGTTCGCACCATTGATGACTGTCAGCGCGAGAGCGCAGCTGATGTCAGCGTCGCCACAACACTTATCGAATCACGGCTACTGACAGGCCCAGAAGGTTTGCTGGAGGCCATGCGTCGCGCGCTCGGCCCAGAAAAAGTGTGGCCGACAAAAGCATTTTTCGAAGCCAAGGTGGCTGAGCAAACCGCAAGACATCATCGCTTTCACGACACCGCCTACAACCTAGAACCCAATGTGAAGTCCAGCCCCGGCGGCCTGCGCGATATTCAAACTATCGGCTGGGTCGCCAAACGACACTTTGGCGCAGACTCATTAGATGAACTGGTCAAACACAACTTTTTAACCCGCGGTGAGCTACGCAAGCTCAAAGCGGCGCAAGCCTTTTTATGGCGCGTGCGCTTTGCGCTGCATTTACTTACTGGCCGACGTGAAGATCGTATTTTGTTTGATTACCAAATCAAACTGGCGCAAATGTTTGGCTATGAGGACGCAACTTATACGCTAGCAGTTGAACAATTCATGCAGCGCTATTACCGCAACGCCATGGAGATTAGCCTGCTTAATGAAATGCTACTGCAACTGTTTAGCGAAGCTATTCTGTCCAATAAAGATGTGGCGCCTATTCCGGTCAATCCGCGCTTTCAAATTCATAATGGCTATCTAGAAACGACCCACGAAGATGTCTTTGAGCGCAATCCCTCTTCTCTGTTAGAAATCTTTGTCATTCTTCAACAGCACCCTGAATTGCGTGGCGTCAGTGCGCCGACCATTCGTCAAATCACTCGTGATTTGTGGATGATTGATGATGAATTCCGTCAACAACCGCGCAATCACAGACTGTTCATGGAAATATTGCTTGCGCCTGTGGGCGTGACTCATGAACTACGCCGTATGAATGCTTATGGCGTGCTCGGTCGCTATATTCCAGCTTTTGGCCGAGTGGTTGGCCGCATGCAGTATGACCTCTTCCATGTATATACCGTGGACGCACACACTCTATTCGTACTGAGCAACTTACGGCGATTGGCGATGCCGAAATTCGATCATGAATTGCCAGCAATCTCGCAAGTGATGCAAGCGTTACCCAAGCCTGAAGTGGCTTACTTAAGTGCGCTATTTCATGACATTGCTAAAGGTCGCGGCGGTGATCACAGCGAGCTTGGCTCGGTAGATTCTGAAACCTTCTGCCTTGAACAAGGCATGTCGCGTTATGACGCGCGCTTAGTGGCTTGGTTGGTGCGTAATCATTTGATTTTCTCCATGACCGCACAGAAAAAAGACATAAGCGATCCACAAGTAATTCATGAATTTGCTGAACTGGTGGGCGATCAAACTCACTTAGATTATCTATACGTATTGACGGTCTCCGATGTACGCGGGACCAATCCTAAAATGTGGAACAACTGGAAGGCATCGTTGTTCAATGAATTTTATGAGACCGTTAAGAAGGCGCTGCGGCGCGGCCCAGAAAACCTCATTGATAAAGAAGAACTCATTGAAGAAAACAAATCAAAAACCAGAGAACTGCTAGTTGGTACTGGAATTGAATCTTCACTTATCAATTCATTGTGGGAACGATTCCCAGATGTTTACTTCATCCGTTTCCATGCCAATGAAATTGCGTGGCATGCAGAGCTATTAGCACGACGCACCAAAGATGATGATGTTCCTTTAGTGCGCATCCGACAGATCACGGGACGCGGCGGCACGACCGTACTGGCGTACACGCCCAGACCACAAAATAGCTTTGCCAAGACCACGGCACTGCTCGATCAAATGGGTCTGAATATTGTCGATGCCCGAATTATTCAAACTCATGACGGCCATTCGCTCGACACCTATACGGTGTTAGAGGAAAACAACAAGGAGTTGAGCGATAGAAATCGTATTATCGAGATTGAAAAGGAACTCAGTTGTATTTTGGCTGGACCTGATGGCTATTCATTAACCGTGACGCGTCGTGCCAACCGTCAAGTCAGACTCTTTACCACCAACACGCAATTAAATTTCAGTGAAGATACGATCAATAATCGCACCATCATGGAACTGATTGCTGGTGACCGACCGGGTTTGCTGTCACGAATCGGGCGCGCATTGTTACAAGCAAATGTATTGGTACATGACGCTAAAATTTCAACGGTAGGCGAACGCGCTGAAGACGTGTTTTACCTCACCGATCAACAAGGCAAGCCACTAAATGAATCCATCAAGGATCAGTTACGTGAGCGACTGATCAGCGAGCTTGATCAGAAGTCAGCCGCCTAAAAATTGTAAATTCAGTTTTAACGTCAATGAACCCTAGCCTGTCATCACTCAAGCCCTATCCTTTCGAGCGACTACGCGGCTTATTGGCACATAGCCAACCTAACCCACAGCATGCGTTAATTGGTTTGCAAATTGGCGAACCCCGTCATCCCGCACCGGCATTTATCGAGCAAGCCTTGGTAAAACACATGAAGGGTTTAGGTACCTATCCGCTGACAGTGGGCATACCTGAACTACGTCAGGCGATTGCCCAGTGGCTGATGCGCCGCTTCAAATTACCGGATGAGAGTATTCATCCAGAAACGATGGTCTTGCCTGTGAACGGCACACGCGAAGCACTGTTTTCCTTTGTACAAGCAGTGATTGATCGAAGCAAACCCGCAGCGGTGCTCATGCCCAATCCTTTTTATCAAATCTATGAAGGCGCTGCCTTGCTAGCCGGTGCAGAACTAGTATTTCTGAACACCACTGCAGCAACACAGTATTTGCCTGATCTAGAGCGCGTCTCTGCTGAGACTTGGAAACGCTGCCAAATTTTATTTTTATGCTCGCCAGGAAATCCTACCGGTGCAGTCATGTCGCTGGACTATTTCAAACGCGCACTCGAACTAGCCGATCAGTACGACTTTGTGATTGCCTCTGATGAATGTTATTCAGAGATTTATCTTGACGAGAACGCACCTCCACCCGGATTAATTCAAGCGGCCATTGCAAGTGGACGCAGTGACTTATCACGTTGCATGGCTTTTTATAGCCTATCCAAGCGCTCCAGCGTGCCTGGACTACGCTCAGGTTTTGTCGCCGGCGATCCCAAAATCATTAAGCCCTTTCTGCTGTACAGAACCTATCACGGCTGCGCCATGCCGCCCCCGACGCAGCAAGCCAGTTTACTTGCGTGGAATGACGAGGCGCATGTAATAGAAAACAGAACACTCTACCAAGCTAAATTCGCCGCAATGCTACCGATCCTACAACCTGTTATGGACATCAGCACGCCTGCTGCAGGGTTTTATCTCTGGCCGCAGGTTGGCGATGACGAACGCTTCACCCGCGAACTGTATGAACAAGCGAGCGTCATGGTACTGCCCGGCAGCTATTTATCTCGCAATTCTGCTGAGGGAGATCCTGGCAAAGGTTATGTACGGCTATCATTGACCGTCAGCATCGATGAATGTCGACAAGCTGCAGAACGTATTCGCAGCTTTATAGAATCTCGATAAATTCGCATCACTATTGAAATTACATTACGGAACGTCTTATGTCTGAACATACTGCCCTCGCCCAGACCATTACCGCAGCCTTTGAACAACGTATGCAATTCTCTTCAAAGAATGCGCCTGCTGAAGTTACACAGGCCGTGGAGCAGGCACTGCACTTGCTTGATAGCGGCAAAGCACGAGTTGCAGAAAAAATCGACGGTGCGTGGCGCGTGAACGAATGGCTTAAAAAAGCAGTGCTGTTGTCATTTCGCTTGAATGACAATACACCGATGTCAGCCGGTGGCTTTACTCAGTTTTACGACAAAGTACCGACTAAATATGCCAGTTATGATGCCGCTCGCTTTGCTGCTGAAGGTGTACGCATTGTGCCCCCCGCTGTAGCACGACGCGGTGCATTCATTGCGCCGAACGCAATCCTCATGCCCTCCTATGTCAATATCGGCGCTTATGTGGGTGAAGGCACAATGATCGACACTTGGGCGACCGTTGGCTCCTGTGCACAAATTGGTAAGAACGTACATCTGTCTGGCGGTGTGGGTATTGGTGGCGTGCTAGAACCGCTACAAGCCAGTCCCACCATTATTGAAGATAATTGCTTTATTGGCGCACGCTCTGAAATTGTGGAAGGCGTGATTGTTGAAGAAGGCTCAGTAATTTCGATGGGCGTATTTATTGGACAAAGCACCAAGATCTACGATCGCACCACCGGCGAAATTATTATGGGTCGCGTGCCTGCAGGCTCTGTGGTGGTCTCCGGCAATTTGCCTGCAAAAGATGGTACGCACAGCCTGTACTGTGCAGTAATTGTTAAACGCGTCGATGCTCAAACACGCGCAAAAACTTCACTTAATGAGCTACTTAGAACGACGGATTAAAATCCATACGTTACAGCTCATTCAGCTGTAACGTTACCAGTTAATCTTTTTACGGAAACGGTATCGCACATAAATTGCGATGCCGTTCATCAGCAAGGTCATAGCGAGCAAGATTGCGCCCGCCGCAGCGGCATTCACTTGGAATGCGGTATCTGGACGCGATACCCAGTTAAACATTTGGATAGGCATGACCGTGAAAGGGTCGCTAAGCCACGTGAAACTCACGTAAGGAAAATCACTGGTAACTGGCGAAGTTGGCAAGAATGCGATAAACGCTAATGCACCGATAGTAATAATCGGCGCCGTTTCACCAATGGCGCGTGAAAGACCAATAATCAATCCAGTCAGAATACCGCCAGAAGAATATGGAACGACATGATGCGCAGTAACTTCCCAGCGCGTGGCGCCTAACGCATAAGCCGCTTCGCGAATATTACGCGGTACGGCACGAATCGCCTCACGTGAGGCGACAATCACGATCGGCAAGATCAATAACGCGAGAGTTAGGCCTGCTGAAGCAATGCTCTGCCCCAAATTCAACTTATAAACGAACAATCCCAGCGCTAACAAACCATAAATAATCGAAGGCACACCAGCCAGATTGGTCACATTAATTTCAATAATCGCTGTGAACCAATTCTTAGGCGCATATTCTTCTAGGTACACAGCAGCAGCTACACCAATCGGCATGGCCACACACACTGTCACTAACATCACCAGAGATGTTCCTACCCATGCAGATAAAATGCCCGCACGTTCTGCATTGCGCGACGGAAAGTGAGTAAAGAAGTCCCAACCAAAACGCGGCGCACCATCACGCACCAAATCGGTAAACAACAACGCCAGCGTGAGCAGTGAAGCAAATAGAATCGTCAGTCCCACAATCACAAAGAACTGATCAATCAATTTATGACGACGCAAGGATTGCATCGCCACTTCAGCAACCAGCTTATTAGCCCCTTGAGATGAGGTATGCGTATCGCTCATTAGTACACCTCGCGGAACTTACGAGTTAGCAAGAAGCCACCAATGTTGAAAATCAGGGTGATCAACATCAGCACTAAGCCGGCAGCGAAAATTGATTGATAACCAATGCTGTCATGTGGCAAGTCACCCAGGCTGACCTGCACAATGAAGGCAGTAATTGTTGCAGCAGACTCAGTGGGATTCCACGTTAAGTTAGGCTGCAAGCCTGCCGCTACGGCCACCACCATGGTCTCACCCACAGCACGCGAAATACCTAAAATATAGGCCGCGGCAATACCAGATAAAGCACCTGGCACCACCACACGCGTCGCTGTTTGAAAGCGAGTAGCACCCATAGCATAACTACCCTCACGCATGTACTTCGGCACTGCGCGCATCGCATCTTCACTAAGCGAGGCAATGTACGGAATGATCATGATACCGATGACCAAACCTGGTCCTAACATATTAAAACCGGGCAAGTTGGGCATGAACTTTTGCAGAAATGGCGTAATTGTCATAAGGGCAAAGTAGCCATACACCACCGTCGGCACTGCACCCAACAACTCAAGCATGGGCTTAATTAATTCACGGGTGCGGTGCGAAGCAAACTCACTAAGATAAATCGCAATGATGGTGCCGCAGGGAATAGCCAAAGAGAGCGCGACCATTGTCGTCACCAAAGTACCCGCCACTAGCGGCAAAATACCGTAACGAGGCTGATCGAACATCGGTGTCCACATCGTGTCAGTGAGAAATTCCTTAATAGAAACCTTCTCAAAAAACGGTAAGGACTCTGTAATGAGAATCATCGCTATGGAAAGAGTGACGAATACTGCCACCAGGCCCGCTGCGAGCAACCCAAACTCAATGACACGATCACGCGATTTACGCCATTTCAGACGTCGCAAATGATTTTGAGGCACGTACGTTTCTGGGCTGGCCATAAAGGGTATCAGTGATCAACAAGGGTTGGAAAAACAGCGCCAATTGTAACTCGACACAACAAAACGGGGTAAGACTTTTCGGCCCTACCCCGTCAATTTGCAGTTCAAAACTGCAGTGATTACTGCTTAGCTTCCATCTTCAACAGGTCTTCAACCTTCAGACCCACTTTAGGTGAACCACCAAACACAGTACCTAGCTTGCCGTTCTTTACGTGTTCCTTAGCAAACTGATAAGCAGCAGGAGCCAGTGGCACATACTTCACTTCCTTAACTAGAGTAGGTGCATTGTTCAAGAAGAAGTCGACAAACTCTTTCACTTCTGGCTTCTTCAAGCTATCAGCATTCACATAAATGAACAGCGGACGAGCGAGAGGATTGTATGAGCCATCCAACACAGAAGCATCGCCAGGAGCAACGGCTTGACCTGCACTGTTAACCACCTTGAGCGCCTTCATCTTGCTGGCATTAGCAGAGTAATAGGCATAACCAAAGTAAGCCAAGGCATTAGGGTTCTGAGTCACGCCCTGCACCAATACGTTGTCATCTTCGCTGGCAGTGAAGTCACCACGGCTAGACTTGGCTTTACCATTTACAGCTTCAGTGAAGTAATCGAAAGTACCAGAGTCGGTACCAGGACCAAATAAATTCAATGGCTGTTTTGGCCACTTAGCATTGACCTGATTCCAAGTCTTGATGCTGCCCTGCGCTGCAGGTTCCCACATCTTCTTCAATTCAGCGACAGTGATTTGATCTACCCATGTGGCTTTTGGGTTTACAGCAACGGTTAATGCGTCATAAGCAATCGGTAGTTCGATGTACTTGATGCCTGCATCCTTACACAGTTGCATTTCAGCAGCCAAGATAGGACGAGAAGCATTAGAAATGTCCGTGGTACCTGCACAGAATTTCTTGAAGCCACCACCAGTACCGGCAATACCCACAGTCACGTGGATTTTGCCGCGCTTTTGGATTTGGAATTCCTCAGCGACAGCTTCGGTGATTGGGAATACGGTACTAGAACCGTCAATTTTTACAGTTTGAGCTTGAGCGACAAACGGAACGGCACTCAGACCGATCGTCACCATGGACAGCAACGCTGCCAGAGATTTCATGTTCATTGAGCTTTCCTCATAAATTCGGTTGGAAATGGCATCCCTGCCAGTGTGAATCCTGATTATTACAATTAGGTTACAGCCTTAAATTAGAACTTGTAGTTCAGATCTAACTGCAGGCGCTTGTAGTCGTGATCAACCTTAGCAGTGGTGATTGTGCCATTGGTTGCTTTCACGTCATTGAAACGCTTGTTGATTAAGTAGGTGGCATTCAATGTCCAACCTACCACTGGCACGTACGCAGCTTTCAATGCGTAACCATCGGTATCAGTCACACCACCACCAAAGTCGGAATCATGGAATCCACCAAACACACTGTCTTTCTCAGTCTTTTGGTACACCACACCTGCTTCCCAAGACTTAGCTGCACTGGCTTTGTTAAACGTGAAGCCTGCTGCTAGCGCAGTGTCCAACTTGGTATTTGTGGTTGGATTAGCCACAGCACCATTGTTCTTCACGTAATCGACGAAGACGCTGACAGGATATGCGGCCGCAACAAAGTCCAACTGAGCCTGAGCTTCTATCAAATTGAAGTCACTATTAAGCAACGTACAACCTGAATTTAAGCCTGTTCCAGAAACCGTGGTATTACCCAAGGAACCATCGGATGAAAAAACAGGATTTGCAGCACCAAAATTGGTGCAGCCAGTAGTTGTAGTTGTTGTTACAGCACCTGTTGTAAGGTTTGCTGTGCTAGTCGATGTAGTTGAAACAGAAACTGGCTGATCCTTAACGCTCATCAAATCGAAGTAACCGACCGCAACTGTGAATGTGGTCGTCGGATTCAGCAACTGCTTCCAGCCAATTTGAGCCGAGGCCATTTTGCTATCTGTGCTCTTTAAGAAGCTACCTTTGTCGTTCTGCTCACTCAACCAGTTGTATGTTGCTGAAGCAAACCAAGGGCCATTAGCATACTTAATAGCGCCGCCTTCTGGCGTTAAGTCCTTATCCCAAAAGTAACTAACAGTAGTCGCCCAAGGAATTGGGGTCTTACCCAACTGTACCGTCGTGAACATGTCAGGCTTCCATTCGACATAGGCTTGATCGAACCCCACTGGCTTACGATCCCAAGCCGCGTTACCTGCAGCACTGTTGCCCATAGTCTGATTGGTAGAGCGAGCATTATCAGCACCGCTATTAGTGGTTGAGAATTGAATCTTGGCGTTAATGTTGTCGGCAACCTTAATCAACGCACCGAAACGAACACGAATACGATCACGTTCACGGGCACCAGCATTACCTTCAGTCTGAATATCTTCATGGCGATAACGGAAGTCACCGCTCCACACGAACTTGGCAGCAGTCGTGCTTAAGCCTTCAAGTACCACCGCCTTAGCAGCGCCGTCTTTACGGTCAGCCTTGGCGTTTTCTTTCAAGTAATCTACTTCGGCTTCCAAACGCTCTACTTTCTCGAGCAGTTCGGCGTTTCCGCCAGCAGTTTGGGCCATGGCCGTGCCGGCCATCAGTGCAGCAATCGTTCCCGCAAGTACAGTCTTTTTCACAATCGTCTCCCCTATGGAGTGTTTAAGCTGAAACACTTTATACGGAGGTTATGTGACAGAAATGTTGCAGACAGTTGTCGATTTTATGAAATTCGTCTGAATGACGTTTGCAAGGCAGCCATGAGACAAGCATAGGTGAATTACTGATAAATTCACTAAGTCGCAACATTTGACTTAATTTAAAAAACCACTGCATTTATGCCCTTTACAAACAAAGGGCATAAGGCAGAAAAAGACTTAACCGTATCGGCCTGTAATATAGTCTTCGGTGGCTTTTTTGCTGGGGTTAGTGAATATCTTTGTGGCTTCATCAAATTCGACTAATTCACCCAAATACATAAACGCTGTGTAATCAGACACACGCGCGGCTTGCTGCATATTGTGAGTCACAATTAAGACCGTGACCTGATCACGCAAGGTAGAAATCAATTCCTCAATCTTTGCAGTAGCAATTGGATCTAGCGCTGAAGTCGGTTCATCAAACAGCAAAATTTCAGGCTTGGTTGCCAAGGCTCTAGCAATACACAAACGCTGCATTTGACCGCCGGACAAAGCTAAGGCGGATTCTTGCAAACGATCTTTCACTTCATCCCACAGCGCAGCGCCGCGCAGCGCCTGCTCAACCTGTTCGGCCAACTGCACGCGATTATTCAGACCATGCAATCGCAGACCGTAGGCGACATTTTCAAAAATTGTTTTTGGAAATGGGTTTGGCTTTTGGAACACCATACCAATGCGCATACGCACTTCGATCGGATCAACACCCTTAATGAGGTTAATGTTGTCAGGCTGTAAAGTGATTGAACCTTCATAACGCGTATCAGCCTGCAAATCGTGCATGCGATTGAAACAACGCAAGAACGTGCTCTTGCCACAGCCCGACGGACCAATTAGCGCAGTGACTTGCTTATCGGCGATGGGCATATTGATATTCTTCAACGCCGCTTTTTCGCCGTAATAGAAATTCAAGTTTTCAACCAGCGCCTTGATCTGCAAGGCACGCACGGTACGAGTATCATCCTTAGAAAAACTGACCAAGGGCGCACGCTGCTTTTCAGTCGCTGGTTGGGTCAGAGCATCGGTTTCAACAGCCAAGAGACACCTCGTACAAACGGTCACGGATCAATAGCACTTTTGCTATTGTAAGTGCCGGCCTCCCCATTG
>CANGFV010000004.1 GCA_947453225.1 Pseudomonadota bacterium | reverse complement strand
TCGCATTGAAGCTATAAGGGTTAGCTGTGGTCGCTACCTGCCCTGTCACGCTGCTATTGGTAATGGATATGCTCGCGCCATCGGCATTCGTACCTCCCACCGAGTACGTATTCAGCGTACAGCTGACCGTTGCAGTGGCATTACTAGTGATTGGGTTGATCGAGACTGGCGTTGTGGCCACTGTACAGGTGTTACCCGTCTTCGTGGCTGACAGCACTACCGCATCACCATGCTTCGCACTGAAGCTGAAGCTCGTAGCGCTATTTGGATTGGTGGCATTCGTCGCGGTACTACCACTAATGGATACTGCAGCACCTGCGCTATTAGTCACTGCAATCGTGTACGCATTCACCGTACAAGTAACATCCACCACGATATTGGTCGTGCCCACCGTACCCGTCGCAGGAGACGGTGACAGCGTACACGTCTGACCCGTAGGCTGAGTACCTATCGTAACGGTGTAGCTATTGCCATTCACCACCGTCTGCGTGAAGGCATACGAAGTCGCACCACTGGCAGGGCTCACTGAACCGCTCTTAGATCCACTCAAAGACAAGCTCAAGCCACTGGCGCTCAACCCTGTGATTGAACCACTGATCGTGTAAGTATTCGTTACACACGACACAGTGACATTCGATACCGCACCAGTCACTGTCCCTGATCCATTCAACACTGTACATGTCTGTCCCGTCGGTTGCGTTGTTGCCACCAGATAGTTCGTACCGTAATTTTGCGCGGCAAACGTGAACCCGCCACCACCGACAGCTACGGTCTTACCATCACTACCGCTATTAGTCACTGTCACAGGACCCGTATTGCCAGTCACCGTACCGCTGACAGTGAATAATATTGATTGGCTTGAGCTACTACTCGAACTGCTACTTACTGAACTAGAAGAGCTTGAGTTAACGACTGAGCTAGAGCTAGTTGAACTTGAATTATTAGACGCTGAGCTCAATGAACTGGAGCTAAACTCAGAGCTGGCACTAGACCCTAAACTAGAACTGCTACTAGACGTAGCACTAGTACCCTGACTTGATAACGAACTACTAGTTGAGGAAGCTGGGTCAGCACCAGCGCCACCGCATCCACTGAGGATAAGCAGGGATGTTAGAGAAAGAATTGGGACCAGCACTTTATTTTTGGACATAGCGTTCCACTTCATCCGTTACTTCGAAGCATTCGAGGTATTAATTACAGAACTGTAACCCAGCCCCCCCCCCGAGTGTCAACTTACAGAAAAAGGCCAAGAAGCCCTTCATAATATTTCTCAGTATTAAATTGCCGAAATCAATAAGTTAGGAGGATAGGTATAGACGGCGGCGAACCGCCGTCGGGCCTCTAACTGAGCATTCAAGGAAAGGGACACACCAATGGTTAATTTAATTTAGCCACCGTGTTGCCCCACCTCAGGTTGGTTGAAGCGATCAACCTCTCCGATTCTTCCCCTTTCTACCGATCACATCACGGGACATCGGGACACACCTAAAGGTGTGTGTCCCGTCTGTCCCCCTCTATGAGATGTGACAAGGGGACATGTCCCGCAATGTCCCGCTCTTGTCCCGCGTCCCCCTGACCGTTGACAGTGAGCCTGACGATCATGATGTTGGGCTCTGATTCATGTACGTACCATAGGTCACCGATACACTTAACAAGATCGGTCTTCTTAAGATCATCCCTGACCCGCTGGAATGGCTTCTTCTTATCCGTGGCCTCGCAGACTTCATAGAACTCTGTACGCCATTGATCGACATGAACCCCAACCCAGTGCCCGTCATAGTGAACCGATGACAAATTGTGGTTAATGGCATCACACAGCGACTTAAACCCTAGGCGCTGATTCTTTGTCTTAAGGCCAAGCGTAGATTTGAGGGCTACGATCCTGTCCTCAGCGATCACCGCACTTGTCATCTCTCGGTCTTTAGAATCTACCCACCCTAATGGCACTTCTTTCAACTTGAAGGCAATGGGCTTTGCAGGCTCAGACTCCTTGGCTTTTTGTTGCGTTATCACCCTCGCCTGACCCTCAGTTTTCATCGCAAAGATTGCATCTACCGCCGCGGGTAATGCACTGGCACCGCGCGCCCTATCCTTCTCAGCATGCCCAGAGTGGTGAACGATCCCTATCGCACACCCGATCCTGTACCTCATTTTGTCTAAATGAGAAATAAACAGGCCGATGTCTTCGTTGCTGTTCTCATCACCATCGCCCAGATTACGAGCCAGTGTGTCGATGATAATCAGTACAGCCTCTCCATACTGTGCCGTGAGGCTATTGATGGCCTGCTCAACTGCTATGGCATGGTCAGCATTCATCAGGGATGCTGGAAGCTTTGACACAAACAGAGGCGCACCTGCTAATTGAACATTTTGATCCAACATCCAAGCTCGCAATCGTCGCCTAATACCCGCCTGACCTTCACCAGCCAAGTAAAACACCGCACCTTGGCGAACAGACCGTCCTAACCATGGTGTGCCTGTGGCAATACAGGCAGCCTGAGAGAGGGCTACAAAACTCTTACCGACAGAGGGTGCCCCAAACAGGAGAAACAAAGACTGATCTTCAATGTACTCATCTATGAGGTACTCCACGGGCTGGTAAGCATTGACCAACTCTCCCGCAGAGACGAACTCAAAGTCAGAGGATATTTTAGGCCTGTCAGTCGGGATGGCTGGCACCTCATTGTCGACATCCCTTTTGCCACACACCGTGAAGTTAGATAGGTCAACATCCTTGATTGCATCTTCACCTAATCTCCTTGCGTACTCACGCTGTTGAACCTTATTCCATGACTCTCCATCGATCAGAATAAGTTTGTCTCCCGCTTCTTTTAGGGCTTCTTTGTTACTACCCCCATGAAAGAGCACCGCATAAGCACTGAATGCATCGTGAGCACCGCCACCGTTCGAATAGAGCGGGTCATTGCTTGAGAAGGTGTAGACACGCCCATCCTTCACATTGGCGCTGTAGCTCCCTGACTCACTGTTAGGATGTCTGAATGTGTTTTTCTTCTGCTTATATCCTGCCCACCTCAAGACATCCTCAACCAGATAAGTCTGATTAAACACATCAATGAGATTACCTCCTTCCTGATTGTGCTGTTCAGCGCGGATGGATCGGGCCTGAGCTTCAAGCCTTTTCTGCTCTTCTTCAGCAGCCTTACTCTCACGCAGCCTTTCGACCTCAGCGCCCCAATGGCTAAGTGGATCGAAGTGGCACCCGTCACGAGAACTGATCTTTGCATAGTACTCACCACGGTTAGGCAGGTAGCAGATCTGAGCTGCACGCTCAGAACGTCGATCTGTGGGTAAGCCATGCTGCTCCAAGAAATTATTGAGAATCGTCTGACACAGCACCCAATCTTTCCCATTCAGCGGAGACGTCAGTGGAATAAGCACACGCGCTTTCTGATAGTTCTCCTTGGCACCGCTGCTGGTGTAGATCTCATAGTCGGCACCATGGGTAATGGAGGTGACTATTTCAGCAACCCGATCGATGGGCTGAGGCTCCTTATCCAAATCAGCCCAGAGCATGAGAAAGTTTCCATGCTTCTCCTGAGTATTGAACACTCTATTGGGAAGAGTTGATGGGATGACCCACTGCGCCCTCTTCTTCTCGATCGTTTGCGGAGCATCCACCAAAGCGCGTATACCTGACAAGGTGATACTGACATAGGGAGTAAGTATCTTTGTGGGGTTATCAGGATCGTAGTCGTTGGTGTGGAACTGGCCATAGCCCGAGACCATACTCTGCTCGCTGATAACAGCTGAATTATCGGCAAGAATTTTATTGGTTGGAAGGCTCATTGCACACCTCCCAAGGAATTCTTACGGCTATGCTCAAGCTGAGCGACTAAGGCTCGGATTTCTTCCTCAGACTTAACCGCAATGCGCGCGGCATTGAGAATAGCCAGTTCTGATTGGGGCCAACCTGTCGCCCTTAACCCGATTTTGACAGGACGGGTGAATAGGCCTTTTTGGATATCAAGAAAGTGGGCTGACCGCGAATGGCAACACGCACTAAGAACCTCAGAGAGGCGTGAAACTTTATCGAACATTTCGAACTCCGAATTTGTTTGGGAGTTCGAATTAATATGCATCTAGATTAGCAATATTCCGAATTTAATGAATAAAAACCCGAATTCGGATTTATTAAACACCACTTTTTTTCTTCTTACGCTCTTTGATCGCATTTTCAATATTGTTGAACATATTTTTTACCGTCTCATCATCGATACTAATTCCAAGCCTATCCAAATGACTGACAATTCTCGATGTTATATGAGAATCGTCATAGGCGATCCCTTGAAAATTAAATAACGCGGCAATAACGACTAGATAGTTTTTATGTTGCTGCAAGGCCGCATTAGAAGCGAGAATTATCTGTTTAGGTTTTTTAACTATTTTTGGCACCTCTTCCGAATTGATTGTATAGAAATTGGGCAACTCGTCCTTAGGCCATCCAAACTTGTAAAAATCAGGCTCTTCTTGAAACAAGGCATCGGAGGCCAGCTCATCGGGCATCTGGGCATTCGTCAAATAAGAATAGTGATCTGCCAATAAGTCTAGTGCCCTCGCTTTTGTGGCAGTGCATTCAAATTCATCTACAATTGCCGCTACCCTTCTCCTTCCAAATCGATCGTAGGTTTGTACGCCATCCCTCTCGATGGTGTTAGCTAGGATCGCTTCACTAACTCCAGATTTGAGAAGTTCAGCCAACGTTACCCATGGATTGTTGGTTTCATTTGGTGCGCTCATAGATTGATTCCCAGATTTATTCCCTTGTTTATTTAAATTATCTCGAATGCTATAGCAATAATTTACCATAAAGACTGAGCATTCCGCGCTTGCTAGGCCAGAGCCCATAATGCGTAAAATCAAGTAGAACTAATTGAGCGTAACTCAGTTTCGCCAAACATTTTTTTATTCATTCTAGCCATCAATTCCTTTGAGTCATTCGCAGCCAAATGAATGTACCGGCTTACGACTCCAGATTTCCAACCACCGATTGCCCTTAGCTGCTGCTCGGTTGCCCCCATTCTTGCCAACTCCGTAGCTGCAGTGTGGCGCAGATCATGGAACCTAAAATCTACCACTCCTGCGGCTATACATGCCTCCCTGAATAGCTTGTTGTACTCAAAGAATCCTTTACCGCTTGGATTGTTGAACACCCTATCCGTACCCAGTCGCCTGACCTTTGCGTGATTCTTCAGCAGATGAAGAGACTCTCCGTGCAGCCAAGCTGTTCGCAACTCAGTGTTCTTCGTTTCCCTAAATACCAAGCGGCCTTCATGTAGATCAACATCAGCCCACTTGAGTTTTAAAAGCTCTCCAGCACGACAAGCCGTAGACAAGGCTAGAACCACAAAACAATGCAACACAGGCTCGCGCAGGGTCTCTGCCAGCAATCTTTGCCTCTCCTCTGCCGAGAGATGACGAACCCTACCCTTGGACTCTCTGAGCTTACTAACACCATCAAATGGATTGTGGCTTATCCAATGCCATTCTTTTCTCGCCACAGTGAATAGATGTGAAAGGCAAGTGAGGTAACGATTCACCGTACCGTTACTGCGTTTGAACTGCTTGGCCTCTCCGTGCTTTACAAGACTTCTTTTTGCCAATGGGTTAGAACGCTGATATGTACCTTTGGCTAACTTACTCCGATGCTCAACTAAGATAGCAGGCGTAACATCTGACAGCCTAAGGTGACCAATACTCTGCTTCCACCAAGGCAACGTGTAACGGTGATTACGTCCATCACGCTTCTTAGGCAACTCATCTTCAAGATAGCGATCAATCGCCTCTCCTAAGGTCCTACGACGAGCCTCAACACTCCTGAAGTGTCTTCCCTCGATCATTTGGGCTTCAATTGTTTTCGCCCAACGCTCAGCCTCACGCCTCGTGATGAACGATGCCGAGCGAGCCGGATAGCCCCTCATACGAACTTGAACATTAAATGAACGCGATCCATCTACTTGGATACGCTCACGAATTGAAGCCATTGCCCACACCACAACACAAGCCGGTGCAGAGACCATAACTAAATTTTAAAATTCGTGTGACACCAGTGTGACACGAAGATAACAACGGTTTTATTAGACTCTTCTAAGGTTTTGTTTTTATTTTATTTACTTGGTGCCCCGGGCAGGAGTTGAACCTGCGACCTACCGCTTAGGAGGCGGTCGCTCTATCCACTGAGCTACCGGGGCAATACCGAAGAAAACGAAAACAGTCATGCCATCTAGGTAATCACAGAGACACTTGAGTTGGCTGATGTAATTGGTGGAGCCGAGGAGGATCGAACTCCTGACCTTCTCATTGCGAACGAGACGCTCTCCCAGCTGAGCTACGGCCCCACGCGTTTAACCGATCAAAATTTTACCACCAAGCAGCATTATCAGCGCAAGCCAAGGACACTGTCGTCATTGATAATCAAAGCGAACCACGGAGGTCTTACTTAAGCGCGACTCATGAACCACAAACACTGCGTCGTAACTTGACTCATCAATATTCCATTGCTGATGACCCACCTCAGATAACAACTCAATTAGTTTCTCGCGAGACGCCACCACCAATACAACTTCTCCGGGATGATGATCACGTAGATCACTTAACGCTGAATTAGATACTACGGAAGCAAGCACATTGACCGCCAGACCCATCTTTGAAGCCAGTGGAGCTGCCGTTTCTTGCGCAGGCACAGTTTGAATTGCATAGATTGCATCAACAGCTTGCTCAGGTTTAAGCCGCGATAAAAACTCTGTCAGATGGACGGCACGCGCCTTACCAAATTCGTTCAACCCAGGATTGGGCGCCAGTGATTGCTCCACTTCTGCATTACGTACCAGAATAAAGACCGTGGTATTTCTGGCATCTAAGAGCCATACGGCAGCCAAGATCACTAGTGCAAGCAGCAGCAATGGCATCAATAAAGGCAGAAAAAAAGGCCGCCTTCTGAGTTTAAGGAAATCAGCTTTCATAGCTAGCCACTAACCACTGACTGCCAGTGCTTTTGATGACCTCGAGTTAAGCAATAATCAAGCCACTTATTGAGCATCATATTCTTTAGCCAGCGATCACCTAAATTAAGATAAATCGATGACTTAATCGCATTCAGTACATCATGCCGATGCCATCGAGCACAGGCGAGTACTTCAGCCACACCAGCATCATGATATACACGCACCTGAAGATTGGGATCTAAAATAGCGCCATAACCCTCATCAAAGATATAACTCAGCAGAAATGTTGAGGTATACGGACCAAGCTCCTGCACCTTGAGCAAAAGCGGACTTTCACCTGCCACTTTAGAAATGTAGCTACCTTCTAAACTATTCAGCTGTGGAATCAACTGACGTAAACGCAAATAATTGCTTTCGTATACCGTCATCAAGCTCACAAAGTCCCCTGGGCGAGCTCGCCAAGAAACTTGAAGCTGATGGTCTTGTACAGGTAAGCCAAGCATTGGGCGACTATATCACAGAGAATTTATACTGCGCTCAAGACCCAGCAAGGTTGACAGCATCACCTGATATAGTTATTGATCAACCCGAAAAAAATACTGCCGATAGTGAATCAGTTCATTGATTGAATCGTGCACATCGTCCAAAGCAAGATGGCTGGTGTTTTTGTGGAATTTTTGCATGATATGCGGCGCCCAACGTCGCGCCAGCTCTTTTACGGTACTCACATCTAAATTGCGATAATGAAAGAAACGCTCTAGGGCTGGCATTTGCCGTGCCAGAAATCGACGGTCCTGACAGATACTATTGCCGCACATAGGCGACTGCCCCTTGTCTACCCACTTCGATAGGAAATCAAGGGTCTGCTTCTCGGCCATTTCCATCGTGACACGACTTTCTAAGACGCGCTGAATCAAACCAGAACTGCCATGTTGCCGCTGATTCCATTCATCCATTGCGGCCAATACAGACTCAGGGTGGCGAATGGCCAAAGCAGGTCCTTCGGCCAAGATCTTCAAATCTTTATCCGTCACCACGGTAGCGATTTCGATAATATGATCCTTAAGGGTATCCAGTCCCGTCATTTCTAGATCAATCCAAATTAAACGGCTACTATCTAATTCAGTCACAAACAACTCCTCGATGGTTTCCGGCAGAATACCACCTTGAGCAGCACAGATCATTGAGATCTGCGATCATTAACACGATTTTAAGCACTTCAACCTTCACGCCCAATGACTACTCTGACACTAGCCTTTATCTTTGCGCTACTTACCAGCACGGCCGTGCGAATCTGGCTAACGCGTCGCCAAATGACTTGCGTTAGTCATCATCGAAGTGAAGTACCTAAAGAATTTATTGACACTATCACTCTAGAAGAACACCAAAAAGCTGCGGACTACACCCTGGCTCGCGGAAAGATCAACCAGATTGATACCCTGCTCGGTGCAGTGATCCTTCTTTTGATCACGCTCGGTGGTGGTATCAACTGGCTTGATGACTACTGGGCAGCGTTCAAGCTACCTAACCCTTGGCATGGTGTGGCCGTTATAGGCTCGCTGTTACTTCTGACAACACTGATTGATTTACCTTTATCGTGGTATCGCAGCTTTCGGATAGAGGCTCGTTTTGGCTTCAATCGCATGACCCTTAAGACATTCTGCCTAGACCTGCTAAAAGGTTTACTCATCGGCGCTGCACTAGGCCTGCCTTTGATCTGGGTCGTACTAAGTCTGATGAATTCAGCAGGATATTTATGGTGGTTTTACGCTTGGGCGGTATGGCTGTCCTTCAGCCTAATCATCAGTTGGGCTTGGCCTATTTTTATCGCCCCGCTATTCAATAAATTTAACCCACTCAAAGATGAGGCACTTGCGGAACGTATTAGTCAACTCTTGAGTCGATGTAAGTTTTCATCAGCAGGTATTTTTGTTATGGATGGTTCATCTCGCTCCACCCACGGTAATGCTTATTTCACTGGCCTAGGACGAAATAAACGCATTGTTTTTTTCGATACCTTAGTAGAAAGACTAACCCCCACTGAAATTGAAGCCGTTCTAGCTCATGAGTTGGGACACTATAGCCTGAACCACATCCGCAAGGGTTTAATTCTCTCATCAATACTTAGCCTAGTGGGATTTGCTGTACTGGGTTACTTAGCCAACTGGCCAGAATTTTATGCTGCCTTTGGCGTCGCCCAACCTTCAACACATAGCGCCTTGCTACTATTTATGTTGGCTTCAGGGCCTTTCTTATTTTTCTTTACACCAATTGGATCTGCGTGGTCACGCAAACACGAATTTGAAGCCGATACCTTCGCATCACAGCATGCCGATGCAAAAGATTTGATTACCGCCTTAACCAAACTCTATCGAGATAACGCCAGCACGCTCACACCGGACACAGTGCACTCTAAGTTTTATGACTCACACCCACCTGCTTTGGAGCGAATCGCCTTTCTTGAAAGCCTACATAAGGCACAAGGTGCAATCTAGTCATGACTTCAACGATAGCGCGCGTCGTTGAGTGCTATGGCAGACGTGTCGTTGTCGCTCTAGAAGACGGCCGCAAGCAACCAGCAGAAGTTTTCGGCAAACGTTTACGTGTAGTTTGCGGTGATGAGGTCACTGCAGCCATCAACTCAAGTTCCGGCACGTTACAGGTCACCGAGGCACTACCTCGCAAAACTCATTTCACACGCACCAACGCTCAAGGTCGACCTGAAGTACTGGCCGCCAACATGACTCAGCTTGTAATCTTGATGAGCGATCAACCCGCTAGTGATCCTTTTATCGTAGATCGCTATCTGGCCGGTGCAGAATTAGGGGGTATTAAGTCTCTACTTCTCATCACTAAACAAGATTTAGGGCATAGCCAAGCGCTCTTAGATCAAGTCCACGTATATCAACAAGCCGGATATAAAGTTGTATATGTTTCGGCGCATCAGGAACAATCGCTTACCGCATTACGAGAGGTACTACGCAATGAAGTCTCTATGTTGGTCGGAGAATCAGGCGTAGGCAAATCAACCTTAACTAACGCCCTGGTAGGTGATGACATTCAACGTATTCGTGAAATTTCTGAAGGAACAGGCGAAGGCCGCCACACCACAGTCTCAACGATCTTGTTTGACCTACCCGAATTACACGCCTCTCTCATGGACTCACCCGGCGTTAGAGATTATGCGCCAGCACCCGTGAATGATCTTCAAGTGGCTTTTGGCTGGCGTGAATTTTCTCGCTATTCGGGTCAATGCAAATTCAATAACTGCCTACACTTTCGCGAACCCGGCTGCGCCATTCAAGCTGCTGTTGCAACCGGAGAAATCAATCAACGACGATATGACAGTTATAAACGCCTACTAAATCTCATGCGGCAGTTATTACCTTCATACGAAAGACATTAGTGGCAGTACAACTCCTACAGTCGACTACCTAGAACCGGGTCTGGCAAATCTTCTGTTACCCTGTAAGCGACGATCGCCATGACCAGAAGCGTTCTTTTGAGATGAAGGACGCCGCGCTTGATCACGTTGATTCGCGTGCTGACGAACCAGCTGAGATTGATCAACGTCAGTCGATGGGCTTGAGTTTTTTGGCGGCGATGAAATTTCTGGTAAGGCATCTCTACGAATGCTCTTACGTATCAATCGCTCAATATCTTTCAATAATCCTGACTCATCAGAAGCCACCAATGAAATAGCCTCACCTGTCGCCCCCGCCCGCCCAGTACGACCAATACGATGCACATAATCTTCAGGCACATTGGGCAGCTCGAAGTTAACCACGTAAGGTAATTCTTTGATGTCTAGCCCACGAGCCGCAACTTCTGTAGCCACTAATGCCCTGACTTGACCGCTTTTAAACCCTGTTAACGCAGCCACTCGTGCAGATTGGCTCTTGTTACCATGAATGGCCGCGGCAGTAATTGAATCATCTTGCAATTGCTTAGTCAGACGATTAGCACCGTGTTTAGTCCGAGTGAACACCAACACTTGCGGCCAATCATTGGTACGGATTAAATGCGATAACAATGCACGCTTAGTTTCCTTAGGGACTAGATATACAGATTGCGCAACAGATTCAATCGTAGTGTTTCGAGGTGCCACCTCAACTTCTACTGGACTTTTAAGAACACCATGAGCAAGTTTACGAATGTCATCAGAGTAAGTTGCCGAGAACATTAAGTTTTGCCTTTTAACTGGCAACAGACGAATCACTTTACGAATGTCATTGATAAATCCCATATCAAGCATTCGATCCACCTCATCCAAGACAAGAATTTCAATTTGACTCAAATCCACAGTGCGTTGCTGACAGTGATCTAGCAATCGGCCAGGGGTTGCAATGATGATATCGGTACCGCGCGACAATGAATCAATTTGTGGATTGATACTAACACCACCAAATATCACTGTATTACGCAGCGAAAGATAACGACCATAGTCGCGAATACTCTCAGCCACTTGTAATGCAAGTTCTCTAGTTGGCGTCAACACCAATGCTCGAGGCGCCTTACCTTGGCGCACTGTGGCCGCGAGTCGCTGTAGTAATGGCAGCGTAAAACCTGCTGTTTTTCCAGTACCAGTTTGTGCACCCGCCAGCATATCTCGCCCCGAGAGAATTTCAGGAATGGCGCGTGCTTGTACGGGAGTTGGCGTGCTGTAACCGCGCTCGGTCACGGCGCGAACGATTTCCGACCTTAGGCCAAGCGTCTCAAAAGGGAGCATGAATAATCCTCAACCAGCCTGCAAGAAATCATTTCCTAGTCCGGTGAGGCATGGACAAAAAAGATCGCGAATCAGAACAGATGACTGCTCACTACTGCGAGAAGTTAAAGCGCCGGACAGCGCTAAAGCGAGACGCGACTCTACACAGTAATCTTACAAATTGCACGATAATGTTAGTTTAAGATTTGGCATCTGCGCTGCGCACAAGCAACACCGGCACCTTCGCCAAACGCACTACTTGCTCAGCATCACTACCCATCACGACACGACTCAATCCACGACGTCCGTGAGTACCAATCACAATCAGATCGCAATGCGCGTGATCTGCATCATGAGCAATCGTATTACCCGCTTGACCACTATGCGCCTCTAACATTTCACTCTCTACTTGAATGCCAGCATTAGCAACCTGCTGCTTAACTCTATCTAATAACTTATTACCGCTTTCACGCAAGGCACTGATCAGATCACCGGTATAGATAGTTGCCTCATAGGTAGAAACCACCATTAATTCGTTAATGACATGTATTAGACGTATTTTGGCATTCTGATCCTTTGCCAACTTGATTGCCTCCTCAAGACCACGCGCTGCAGCGGCACTACCATCCACCGGCACTAAAATTTTCTTGTACATGTTTTGTCTCCAGAAAGTTCAACACAATAAGTCAGAGCTCCACGTACAGTGGACTCAATAGCATGAGACAAAACAATCAGGTATATCCCCTAAACAAACCAGTCTCTAAACGAAACACTATTTAAAGCCAATTAATAATCGCTAATTATAAGTTATTGTTTTAGTTATTATTAATTAGTGAGCCCCCCCAAGTCTCAACATCAGATTGACCCAGTAGCTCAGCAACAAATGAACCCAGAGTTTCTGCCCTATCGGGCACACGGGAAACAAAATTTACACCCAGGGTGACAAAACGCACACCCACCGCACGCGGATGATGAATAGCCAAATCCCTCACTCTGGTCTGAATAAAGCCCGCGAACTCTTCAGCTTTATCAGGTTTAGTCGTCAGTGTTGCCGCCAACAGCCGAGACTCATCCCAGCGAGCACACAAGTCGCTAGTACGCCGAAAGCAACCCGCAACCGTACCAGCCACTCTCTTGAAAGTGAGTTCAGCGCCAGTAGCGCCAAATACCTCTTTATAAGCAAACAAATAGGGAATATCGAAAAGAAACATACTTATTGGCCGCTGCTCGCGCTGTGCATAAGCAAAATCACGGCGTAATTGATCATCAAAATAAGCCTTACTTAACAACCCAGTAGAACGATCTTTTTTAACCAAGGCAACAGGCGCTGAACTGAGTATCTTATCGGCTAACAGCCCCGTTGAAATTTGGTCATTTAAGTTTAGCTGTCTATAAAAACAAGCTACATGAGTAAGCTGACCCTGCCCATCATGTATGGGAATGGCGTGAACGTATGTATTAGGCCGAGTCTCCAACTCATCATTAGTATCTTTTTCTAAATCAGCCTGACACGCTTCACCAGTATCTAATGCGGTTTGGATGAGCTTAACGACCGTAGTCTTTCCAAGAAAATTGAACGGGGTTGTTACACTCAATTTGCAGCCAACAATGCCTAGTGCTGATTCACCCATAAGAGCGCGCAACGATTCATTGATATAAATAATTGGCCACGCTTGACGACGAGTATCACAGATCAGAAGACCTTCTGGACAGGCGCCGACAATTTTATTTAATACATATTGATCTAAGGCCATACGGAAACAGCGCCATTCTAGACATCTGCTGCGAGGCTAATCCTTAGCTTGTGATATTGCACAGTGCTACGGGTATTTAGTTTTTAAACTGTGAACTGGGTACCATCCCAGTACCTATAAAGATTTTTTCGGCATTGCTGCCACTGATCAGAACTGACGAGCTGCTCCTGACTCAACACTGGACTACCCCGCAACGAAGCTAGCCGAGATTCTCTCAATGCATTATGCGGAACGTTAAGTACTTCCAATGTTTGCAGCACCGCAGGTCGGTTATTGCAAATTAATACCATATCGCAGCCCGCCGCTAATGCACGCTCGGCACGCGCGGGCATCGCACCAATCACGCTTGCCCCTTCCATACTTAAATCATCTGAGAACACCGCCCCAGTAAATCCTAAATGCACTCGCAGCTCATTAACTAGCCATTGCTGCGAGAAACTAGCGGGTAAATTATCAACTTGATCAAACACTACATGGGCCGCCATTACTGCAGGTAAATGCCCCTCAGTGATGAGCCTTTTATATGGGAGGATATCTTCTCCTAACGCCGCATATGGCCGATGATCGACGGGCATAGCGATGTGCGAATCCGCCACCACCGCCCCATGTCCAGGAAAATGCTTCGCCACGGCAGACATACCTGCTTCACGCATACCCGACATGACACTGATTGCAAGTTGAGCCACCACATTAGGATCGCGATGAAACGCTCGATCACCAATGACGCTACTAGCACCGTAATCCAAATCCACCACGGGCCCAAAATTCAGATCAATACCTACCGCACCTAATTCAGCAGCAAGCAACCAACCTAACTGATGAGCCAATTCCAAGCCTTCATTCTGATCACGGTCATACACCTGACCCAGCAATCGCATCGCAGGCAGTACTGTAAAATCTTTACGAAATCGCTGCACTCGCCCACCTTCGTAATCTGCAGCAATGAGCAACGATGGATGACTTTCGGCGCGAACCTCATTAATCAATTGGATGAGCTGTTCTCGACTCTCAAAATTTCGAGTAAAAATAATTATCCCACCGACCAAAGGATGCTTCAGTAACTGCCGCTCCTCAGATAGCAATTGCTTACCAACCAAATCGATCATTAGGGGACCTATCGCCATTAAAGCCTCCCTATCGCTCAAATACAGCGATTGATTCGACGTGCGCCGTGTGTGGAAACATATCTAAAACTCCAGCAGATTTGAGCGAATAACCCAACTCATGTACCAGAATACCGGCATCACGCGCTAATGTTCCTGGATGGCAAGACACATAGACAATTCGATCAGCATCGCACTTGGCAATCACAGGAAGAATTTCTCGCGCACCAGCACGTGGCGGATCAAGCAACACCTTATTAAATTTTCTTTTAGCGAATGGTGAATCCTTGTGCTCTTCAAAAAGGTTAGCCACCATAAACTCAATATTAGAAATCTGATTAAGACGGGCGTTATGACGTGCTCGCTCTACTAACGATACCTCACCCTCAATTCCCAATACTGAAGCTGCTTGCTGCGCAATAGGCAGTGAGAAATTACCCAAGCCACAAAATAGATCTAACACGTGGTCTTGCTTATCAACAGACAGCAACTCTAAAGATTTAGCGACCATCTTTTGATTCAAATCAGCATTGACCTGAATAAAATCATTGGGCAAAAACTCAAACTTTAACCCCATCTGCAGCAGCTCATAATTCAGTGCAATAGCTGACTCAGGGTGTAATGCCGTAATACTGTCATACCCCTCACGCTGAAGATAAATTTGTACGTTGTGCGCACGACGGAACTCATGCAGTAATTGCAAATCAGCTTCCGTTAGATCTTCAAGAATACGTATCACCAACGCCGTAATATTATCCGCAACCGCAGCTTCAACTTGCGGCACCTTATCACGCACCGTCAGTCGGCCTAACAACTGTCCCAAAGGATCAATCAATGAACTAAGAGGCTCGCGGAGCACCTGACAACTGCGTATATCCGCCAACTTATTATCATGACGCTCACGGAAGCCCACTAAAGTCCTGTTTTTTTGCGGCACCCACCGCGCACCTAATCGAGCACGACGGCGATAATTCCAAATGTCACCTTGTAGAGGTGCAAGCACCTGCGGCACTTCAACCTTAGCAATACGTGCAAAGTTTTCAAGTAATTGACTCTGCTTATAGGCCAACTGACTACTTGAATCTAGATGCTGCTGCACACAGCCTCCACACATGGAGTAATGAGTACACTTGGGGTCAACGCGTTCGATGGAAGGCTTAATTACCTGAGTCAGTCGCGCCTCCTGCACGCCTTTACGTTTTTGCAGTAACTGGACTTCGACCGTTTCACCCGGCAGAGCACCATCAATAAATACAGCACGCCCATCCATTTTGGCGATCCCTTGTGCTTCATGAGATAGATCTACTACCTCTAGAACCTGGGGCGGCAGTAACTTCATCGCATGCTTAGATCGTCTTCTCACGCGGCGACCTCCGGCCAAGCAGCAAGAAACTCTTTGAAATGCGGTTGAGGTTGTTCGCCTAAATATTCACGGATACGCTGATTCTCTTGCAGATAATGCTCACGTGTTAAATGCCCGCGCATTAACTGGAAACGCAGATAGATCAAGAATGTATTCAGCACATCCGTCTCACAATAGTTACGAATCTGCTCGATGCCACCCTCAAGCCAGCAATCCCATACCTTGTCACCGCTCATCCCTAGTTTTCCCGGAAGATTCAACAGCATGGCGACATTCTGCAAACTTGCCCGGCATCGCCCTTGATATCCAGACAATACATCCATTACATCCATATGGCGCCAATGAAAGCGATTCAAATAATTGTTCCATTTAAATGACGAATCTTCGTCGCCGATTTCCCAATACCGAGGCGCCGCAATGCCATGACGGAGCGCGCGGTAATGTAGTACAGGCAGATCAAAACCACTGCCATTCCAAGACACTAGGTCAGGTGTATATTTTTCTATACCATCGAAGAAGCGTTGGATAATTTCCGCTTCTGATGCGCTCGAATCTCCAAGCGACCATACTTTGAAACCATCGCGCGAACGCAGCGCCACCGATATTGCCACAATACGTTGTTGCTCTAAGCTCAGAAACTCACTTCCCGTTTCTTCGCGTCGACGGGTTTGCATCACATAACCCACTTGCTTATCGGTTAAATCGTCTAGCCCATAGATTTTTCGACCCAACTCCACGTCAGGGATAGTTTCTATATCAAAAGAAAAAACATTCATTACAACAACCGTTTCTTATGCACTACCTGAAAAACAAAAAATAATGGCCGAGTTACACAGCCTTTCTTAAATTAAGCGCGCATTAACACTGCCATCGCGACAATTAACCCTTTCTCATCGCTTAAAGTTAAATGCCCCTCACCTACCCCAAATTTCGCACAAATAGATCGAGCATTCTCAGACCAAATAATTTCTGGCTTTCCATTGGCATTAGGTAAGTAACCCGTATCTTTCAACCAGATACCTTGGGCAAATCCAGTGCCTAATGCCTTGACGATCGCTTCTTTTGCGGCCCAGCGCATGGCAAGAAAGCGCGCGGGCTGTGCACTGGCTCTGAATAACTTAACCTCATCTAACATCAGCAAATGGCGCACCAGCCGCTCACCATGGCGCTGGAACATCTGCTCAAAGCGCTCCAGCCTAACTACATCGGTACCGATGCCATGAATCACAGCCGACTCCGCGCTTCAATCATTAGTCGTTTCATATTGCGCACCGAGACAGCGAGCCCATCAAAAACCGATTGTGCAACGATGGCATGTCCAATATTCAGTTCGACGATTTGAGGAATCGCGGCAATAGGCTGTACATTTTGGTAATGCAATCCATGACCCGCATTCACAATTAATCCCAATTTACTGGCATATTGTGCAGCAACCTTAATGCGCTGACACTCATCCAACTGCTTCTGACCCTGATGCTCAGCATAAGCGCCGGTATGCAATTCAATCACCGGTACGCCTAATTTTTCCGCCGCCTCTAACTGCTGATTATCAGGATCGATAAACAGTGAAACCCTAATACCCAACGCAGAGAGCCTCTTTACCGCAGCACCAATCAAATCGTAGTGACCTACAACATCCAAACCACCTTCAGTGGTCAACTCGGCACGCTTCTCGGGTACTAGGCACACGTCTTGTGGTTTTATTTCTTCAGCAAAAGCCAGCATTTCTGCAGTACACGCCATCTCAAGATTCATGCGCGTGTGCAACACCTTACGGAGAGCGCGCACGTCTGCATCTTGAATATGCCGACGATCTTCTCGTAAATGAAGAGTAATACTGTCCGCACCCGACTGTTCGGCAAGTAGTGCAGCGGCCACAGGATCAGGATAGGACGTACCCCGAGCCTGACGTAGGGTAGCCACATGATCAATATTCAAACCAAGATGAATTGTGGACATAGCATTCAATATGAATTTAGATCAAACAACAGCTTCTAACTCCGACTAGGACGCATCTGCCTGAGGTTGCTCAGTATCTCACGACTGCGCAAGGGACGACCATCCAATACATGATCTAGAACAGCGCGCAACAAATACCGCACCTCAGTCACTTGCTGCACATCGGTAAACTGCTCTGCCGCCAGTGCCAGCAACGCCGCGCCTGAGTAGACCCCTTTTGATGGGTTAACCGCAGCAGATACGGGCAACACACCTTGCTCAAGTACATAACGATAGCTACCCTCAGCAACGACAGATAGACCAGTTTCAGCCTCATGGCTCAATGACAAACCAAAACCCAGTGCTTGAAGTAGCTTTTTTTCGAATAATCGTAGCCCCTGTAATACTCCATTAGTGGTTTTTAATTGCTGCAATACCGTTGTGTACAAATCATAAATTTCGGTCTGAGGATCGTGATGATGTAGCAACTTCAGGAGCAACTCATTCAGGTAGAACCCACTAAGAAGATGAGCAGCCGGTAAAGACTGAGGCTCTCCAACCAACTCTGCGCCTTCTAAGTGACCAGCATCGTCTTTATCAGACCATGAGACCAGCAGTGGCTGAAAGGCTTGCAAAACCGCTGATAAGCCCGACCTGCTGTTACGAACACCTCGTGCAAACACTGTCAGACGGCCGTAATCGCGAGTAAATAATTCGACAATACGGCTAGTGTCCCTATAGGGCCGATGATGTAATACGTAGGCTGGATGTAGCTTGATTCTATGCATGGCAATCTAGCTCATGATGAATCGAATCAACTAATTGGTATCAAAGCCAAACTGCTGTAAGGCAGCAGCACTATCAGACCAGTTCTCTTTGACCTTAACCCACAGCTCAAGATGTATGGGCGTATTGAGCATTTTTTGTAACTCAAGGCGCGCGGCAGTACCCACCTTTTTCAACCCCTCGCCCTTATCACCAATAACAATTGCTTTTTGACCCGCACGCTCAACCCAAATCACCGCATTTATGACTAGCTTTCCAGTTTCATCATCAAACTCAAAGCGTTCAATTTCAACCGTCAACCCATACGGCAACTCATCGCGTAAACGCCACGTTAATTTCTCACGAATAACTTCAGCGGTCTGGAAACGCTCACTTCGATCTGTAAATTGCTCCTCAGGGAAATGCGGAGGAGACAGCGGCAAGTATTTGGCGATTAGACTTGGTAAACGCTCTAGATTTATTTTCTTCATGCTAGAGATTGGCACCACTTCAGCAAAATCTGCCTTACCAACCAGTTCACTCATAAACGGCATAAGCCGCTCTTTAGGATTCACCTTATCAACCTTGCTAACAAGCAGAATAATTGGCCTACCGCGCTGCTTGATATTATCGAGCACAAATTGATCTTCATCCGTCCAGCGCAGCGCTTCAACTAAAAACAGATCCACATCGGCGTCTGCCAGAGAGGCCATCGCAGCCCGATTCATATAACGATTCATCATGCGCTTTTCAGTAATATGAATCCCCGGCGTATCCACAAATACAATTTGCGCTTCAGGTTCGGTGAGAATCCCAAGAATTCTATGACGGGTGGTCTGCGGCTTTGGCGAAACAATACTCACCTTGCGCTTAAGCAACGCATTCAACAGCGTGGACTTACCAACATTCGGGCGACCCACGATTGCAGCAAAACCACAACGATAATCAGAGCGCATCTCTTCTACTTCTGAATCGCCCGATGATGATGTTTCCTCATTCACCGAACCTGACATAGAGATATTCATCTTGGTTACCACCAAAGAGATAAGTTCAGCACGGCTTAGACCATGCTTGCTGCAGCTGTCTAAATACATCCTCAGCAGCCGCCTGCTCTGCAGCACGCCGGCTACCACCCTCACCCTGAGCAATGAGACCTAACGCGGAAACTCGGCAACTGACCCTAAAATGCTGTTCATGTGCTTCGCCAGTAATCGTTTCAACCGTGTATTCTGGAATAGCGATCGCACGGGACTGTAGCGCTTCTTGCAATCGGGTTTTTGGATCTTTGAGCTGACTCGATTCAGGCAACTGCCGCAAACGCTCAGCAAACATCCGCTCAATCACAACGCTGACAGTATGAAAATCTGAGTCCAGATACATCGCGCCTAAAATAGCTTCAAGCGTATCTGCCAAAATAGATTTGCGACGAAATCCTCCGGACTTTAATTCACCCTGCCCCAAATGCAGACGATCGCCCACTTCATACACCAAGGCGAACGCTGCCAAAGATTCGCCGCTCACCAAAGTCGCTCGATAACGCGACAACTCTCCCTCAGAAGCATTTGGAAAAGCATGGAAGAGCAACGAGGCAGTGACGCTATTCAAAACAGCATCGCCCAAAAACTCGAGTCGCTCATTATGAGCACTGCCGGCACTACGGTGCGTCAGCGCTATTTCGAAAAGCGAGGGATCGCGACACGTATACGCAAAGGTGTCGTGCAACCACTGCGACAGCGTTTTCAAGAAACCAACCCTGAGAATGGCACCATCATGGAACCGTAACCGTTTTAGAAAATTCCGCAGACAATGACAAATTAGCGAATAAAGGAACCTCTGCCCGATAATCAGCCGTCAGCTCATAACCCTCTGCTATTTTTATGATTTCGACATCGGTATGACTGAGAGAACTAATCATCTCAATCTGCCAATACTTACTTAATGCCGTACGAATTTTATCTACGCTTGGCGCGTCAGACGCTTCCTCAGCCACTCGCTCAAGGCTTCTAACGACCGAATAATATTCTATATATTTTGGTGTAAGACGAATCGCCACCAGAGCGAAAAAACCGGCCAATAGCACGACAAATACCATGCCTAATGCCGAAACACCGCGCTGATTTTTCTTTACACCGTAAACGCACATATAAAACTTCTCAAAAATTAGCAACCCCTAACTTTCCGTCTTAATGAATCAACATGCCGATACGACTAAAGATTGGCAATTCAGTAAATTTCCAATGAAACCAGACTAATTTAGCTTTACCCACTAAGTTTTCCTCAGGGACATATCCCACCTGTGGAAACCTGCCATCCTGACTGTTATCTCGGTTATCCCCCATGAACAAATACTTGCCCGCAGGCACCACACCATCAAAGTCTTTAGTAAATGCGTTATCTAAAAACATCACTTGATGCTTCACGCCGCCAAGATCTTCAATGGCAGTTCTGGCATTAGCGTAGCCGTGCTCGTTGTACTCAGAACCCATGACTACTGCAGCTTTCTGGCCGTTAATAAATACCTCGTCGTTGGAGACCACGACATGGTCGCCAGGCATTCCAACCAAGCGCTTGATGTAATTGATACGCGGATCAGCAGGTAATTTGAATACGATGACATCACCACGTTTTGGGTCGCCCGTTTCTAAAATTTTGGTATTGAATACGGGTAACCGTAGATCATAAGAAAACTTACTAACAAAAATAAAATCGCCCGCAAGCAATGTAGGCATCATTGAGTCTGATGGAATACGGAACGGCTCAAAAATAAACGAACGCACCACCAACACCAAACACAACACAGGAAAGAAAGAACGCGCATACTCAACCAAAATAGGCTCTGAAGCTGATGTAGAGTTCCTAGTGGTCTCAGATAGTGATGCCTCCGATTGCCCTAATGCCTGCTTCTCAAGGCGAGCCGCCCTAAAAAACAGGCGATCAATCACCAACACCACTACACAAAGACCCACAAGCACCATGAGCCATAATGAGAAATCAACGGTCATACTGTTTTATTCCTGACTAAAACCAACTATCGTCACAAGATCAATTATTTTTCACGACCAATCTGTAGCACCGCAAGGAAGGCCTCTTGTGGAATCTCCACTGAACCCACCTGCTTCATACGCTTTTTGCCTTCCTTCTGCTTTTCCAACAATTTGCGCTTACGACTGATATCACCACCGTAACATTTTGCCAGCACGTTTTTACGCAGCGCTTTAACATTCGCACGAGCTACCACATTCACGCCAATCGCAGCCTGCACGGCGACCTCAAACATCTGCCGCGGAATTAGTTCGCGCATTTTATCGACCAACTCTCTACCGCGCTGATAGGCCATATCACGATGAACAATGATAGAGAGCGCATCGACCTTCTCGTTATTGATCAGAATATCCAACTTAACCATCGGCGCAGGTTCAAAATGACTGAACTCATAATCAAATGAGGCATAACCGCGACTAACTGATTTGAGCCGATCGAAAAAGTCCAACACTACATCCGCCATGGGCAATTCATATTGCAGCGAGACTTGATTACCTAGATACAGCATTTTCTTTTGACGGCCACGTTTGTCATTACACAACTTGAGCACCGCACCGACATGCTCTGGTGGCACCAAAATATTGGCAATAATAATTGGCTCACGCAGCTCTGTAGTTAGATTACTTGGCGGCAGTTTTGCAGGATTATCCACATACACCGTCGTACCGTCCGTGAGCAAAATTTCGTACACCACTGTCGGCGCACTAGTGATTAAATCAAGGTTATATTCACGCTCAAGGCGCTCTTGCACAATATCCATATGTAGCAAGCCAAGAAAACCACAACGAAATCCAAAGCCTAATGCAGCAGACACTTCCGGTTGATACTGCAATGCTGAATCATTGAGCTTGAGCTTGGCCAACGCATCACGGAACGACTCATAATCATCTGAGTTCACGGTAAACATACCGGCAAACACGCGTGGCTGAATCTGCTTAAATCCAGCCAAGGGTGCTGCACACTGTCTGGACTCCAACGTGATGGTATCACCCACTGGCGCGCCATCAATTTCTTTGATACCGGCAATGACAAAACCTACTTCACCGGTTGCCAGTTCGTTACACGACAGCGATTTAGGGGTAAAGCGCCCCAGCTTATCGACTTGATAGGCGCGCCCCGTAGTCCATACGCGAATTTTCTCACCCACTTTCAGTGAACCATTCATCACGCGCACTAACGAAACTACGCCCACATAACTATCAAACCATGAATCAATAATCAGCGCCTGTAGCGGTGCATCCGGATCGCCTTTGGGTGCTGGAATCCTGCGCACAAGTTCTTCGAGTAACTCAGCCACACCTAAGCCTGTTTTAGCACTCACCAACACCGCATCTTGAGCATCAATACCGATAATCTCTTCAATCTCTTTGATGACTCGGGCAGGCTCAGCAGAAGGCAAATCAATCTTGTTGATGACCGGTACCACTTCCAGACCCTGATCGAGCGCGGTATAGCAATTGGCCACACTCTGAGCCTCAACACCTTGAGCCGCATCTACAACCAGCAGCGCCCCATCACAGGCAGCCAAAGAACGCGACACCTCATATGAGAAGTCCACGTGCCCTGGGGTATCAATCATATTCAGTTGGTAGACCTGACCGTCTTTAGCGTGGTACTTGAGCATAACGCTCTGCGCTTTAATGGTAATACCGCGTTCGCGCTCAAGATCCATGGAGTCTAAGACCTGATTCTCCATCTCGCGCGCATCCAAACCGCCGCACAATTGAATAAATCGATCCGCAAGCGTGGACTTGCCGTGATCGACATGGGCGATAATGGAAAAATTACGAATCAGCTTCATGTAAACAAAAATCCCGCCAAAACCGTTTTACTGGGCGCCCGAGCCGCTCGAAGGATTAAAGTGCTGATTATATCGGATCAGCAAGACTTAACTGCGGGAATCGCACCAGATAACCCACGGATGAAACCGAGATTAGGACTGCAAATATGCCTGTATGCGAGCGCGATCTAGCCGGTAGGCACAAACGAATTCACCCTCAATCAGCAAAACAGGTATGCGAGATCCATATTTGCGCTCTAAATTTTCATCATCACTGATGTCGACCATCCTAATCTGACTGATAGGGGCACCAAGTAAATCGGACAGTTCTTCCAAGAACGACTCACACAAACTGCAATCAGGGCGAGACAAAATAACCCATTGACCTAATTTAAGCTTAGTATTCATTTTAATTAATTCTTGTAACTGACTTGGCTCGAGATTGTAGATGCAAACGCATTAGCCAAGACTGCCATAGCACCTCTGAATACTGACCGCGCCAGGCAACAATGGCTGGTAATTTCCGACCCGCCACTCGAAACCTTAAACACCAAACTTTAGAAGTCACCCAACTTGTGGGCAGTAATTCAACCGCTATACTTTGACCATCTGAAAAATGTAACAACCAGTCACCCTCTTGCTGCCAAACAAGTCTAGACACGCTATTGCTTGATCCCTTAATACCAGAATGCCAAAAAGCAACAACCGCCACGCCAAAGGCAATAAATGAAATCATCAAAGCAAAAAACGTAGATATTCGCAGTAAACCAAGGTAACTGGCACATAAAAACAGAACAGCAAAACTCATTAGAGCGATGCTTGCGTAGAGCACATGCCGATTCGGCGGCAGTTCAAGCACTAAGGCTGGTGAGTTGTTGAATGACATCAGCGATATCCATGCTGTCGGGGGCCTGCTTTCCTGTCACGTAAGCCATAATCAAGGGGTCTTGTAGATCGAGAATATCCGCAAAGGCCTGCTGCTGCTGCGAGGTTGCTGAAGGATACACTTCTTCAAAATAGCGAGTCAGCAATACATCCAGCTCACGCATGCCACGACGGCAATGCCAACGCATACGAGACAAATTGGCAGCTGAGGGCACTTCCTGATTCATAACTGACTCAACTTAAGTTAGCCATCCATTGGCATGCCGGAGCACCACACGCTCCGGCACCACATTTATTAAAATTACTGCTTACGTTCAGCAATTTTGCGCTTAATTTCAGCAATGGCGCGCGCTGGATTCAGATCCTTTGGACAAGCTTCGGCGCAATTCATAATGGTGTGGCAGCGATAGAGACGGAATGGATCTTCCAACTCATCCAAGCGCTCACCCGTAGCTTCATCACGTGTATCAATAATCCAACGATAGGCCGCGAGTAACGCTGCTGGACCAAGATATTTATCGCTATTCCACCAATAACTTGGGCATGATGTTGAACAGCAAGCACACAAGATACAAGCAGAAGGACGATCAATCTTTTCTTGATCCTCTTTAGACTGCAAACGTTCTTGATCTGGCGGGGCAGGTGTACGCGTTTGCAGCCATGGTTTCACGGAAGCATATTGTGCATAGAAGTTCGTGAGGTCTGGCACCAAATCCTTGATCACTGGCATATGCGGCAATGGATAAATCTTCACAGTGCCTTTGATCTCAGCGCTAGCCTTAATACAGGCCAGCGTATTCACTCCATCAATGTTCATGGCACACGAACCGCAAATGCCTTCACGACAGCTACGACGGAATGTCAGTGATGGATCAATCTCATTTTTGATTTTGATCAATGCATCGAGCACCATCGGTCCGCAACTACCCATATCCACCTCATAGGTGTCGATACGCGGCTTATCCTTCGACTCAGGATCGAAACGATAAATGCTGAAACTGCGCACGTCTTTGGCACCGGCAGGCGCTTTGTGAACATTACCATTTGGGTTCACAACCGAATTTGCAGGAAGACTAAATTGAGCCATCGCGATTACCTAATTTCCTAAAAGATTTCAAAATGGATTAGTAAACACGCGCCTTAGGCGGCACCACTTCTACATCATCAGTGAGGGTATACATATGTACTGGACGAGTATCGAGAGTGACCTTACCTCGGCCATCCACCCACGATAGGGTGTGCTTCATCCAGTTAGCATCGTCACGATTTGGGAAGTCTTCGCGAGCGTGAGCGCCACGACTTTCCTTACGATTCAACGCTGAACTAATCGTCGCTGCCGCCTGACCCAGCAAGTTATCCAGTTCCAGTGTTTCAACTAAATCAGTATTCCAGACCAAGCCGCGATCGCTGACACTGACGCTACCGAATGAATCGATAACTTTATCGAGCTTATCCACACCTTCTTGCAGAGACTCACCGGTACGGAATACGGCCGCATGATTTTGCATGACGCGCTGCATATCCAGACGAATCTTGGAGGTCTTCAACTCACCCTTGGCATTGCGGTAACGATCAATGCGGCTAACCGCAAGATCACCGGCATCAGCAGCCAACGGCTTATGACGCTTACCTGGCTTCACCACTTCAGCACAGTGACGAGCGGCTTCACGTCCGAAGATCACCAGATCCAACAGTGAGTTCGAACCCAAACGATTTGCACCGTGTACAGACACGCAGGCCGCCTCACCTACCGCCATCAGACCAGGCACTACAGAATCAGGATTACCATTCTTAAGCGTGACTACTTCACCATGAATATTGGTTGGGATACCACCCATATTGTAGTGCACGGTAGGCAGCACAGGAATTGGCTGCTTAGTCACATCGACACCAGCGAAAATCTTCGCGGTTTCGGAAATACCGGGCAGCTTTTCTTGCAGTACTTTGGCACCAAGGTGTTCAAGATGCAGGAAGATATGATCTTGTTCAGCACCCACGCCACGACCTTCACGAATTTCAATGGTCATGGCACGGCTTACCACATCACGCGAGGCCAGGTTCTTCGCACTTGGAGCATAGCGTTCCATGAACGCTTCACCCTTGGAATTACGCAGAATACCGCCCTCACCACGAGCACCTTCGGTAATCAAGCAGCCTGAGCCATAAATGCCGGTGGGATGGAATTGGACGAACTCCATATCCTGCATCGGCAGACCCGCACGCAACACCATACCGCCACCGTCTCCGGTACAGGTATGAGCAGAAGTACAAGAGAAATAAGCACGGCCATAACCACCCGTAGCCAACACCACCATGTGTGCACGGAAGCGATGAACTTTACCAGTGGCCATATCAATAGCTACTACGCCACGACACTCACCGTTTTCCATGATCAAATCAACGGCGAAGTATTCAATAAAAAATTGCGCTTCGTGCTTGAGGGCTTGTTGATACAGCGTATGCAACATGGCATGACCAGTACGATCGGCTGCAGCACAGGTACGCTGAGCAGCAGGACCCGTACCATACTGAGTGGTCATACCACCAAACGGACGTTGATAGATTTTGCCTTCTTCAGTACGCGAGAACGGCAAACCATAGTGTTCAAGCTCAAGAATAGCCGCAGGCGCTTCTTTACACATGAACTCAATGGCGTCTTGGTCACCGAGCCAATCAGAGCCCTTAATGGTGTCATACATGTGCCAACGCCAATCATCCTGCCCCATATTACCTAGGGCAGCAGAAATACCACCTTGAGCAGCTACCGTGTGACTGCGGGTAGGAAATACTTTAGTAACACAGGCAACAGACAATCCGGAATTGGCCAGACCAAACGTCGCACGCAAACCGGCACCACCGGCACCGACCACGACAACGTCATAGCTGTGATCTACAAACTCATAAGCACTCATCAGTGATTCCCCGTGAAAGCAATACGCAGCACAGACACGATGCCGAGTACGCCCATGATCAACAATGCGAATTTAATAACCAACAACACCAGCAGGCGAATCCCCTTATGGGCCACATAGTCTTCGACAACCACCTGCAAGCCAAGATAAGCATGGTAGGTCACCGCCAACACCAACAGACTAAGCAACACAGTATTGACCGGAGCTGCAATCCAATCATGAACGTTGATGTAACTCAGATCACCTAAGGCGATCAGGGACAGAAGAAACCATGGCGCAAGTAATACCAAGCCTACGGCTGAAATACGCTGCGCCCACCAGTGATGTGCACCTTCTTTAGCAGCACCGGCACCGAGCACCTTCCCAAGCGGACTACGTAAACTCACAGCACACCCCCTGCAACACTGGCCGTGACCTGGGACGTGATGCACCACCAAGTCAACGCCGTCAACACAATGGCAGTAATAAATACCAGAGTGCCGGTTTTACGGGCCACCGACTTCTCGAAGCCGTAACCTAAATCCCAACCGAGGTGGCGCAAACCATTGAGCAAATGGTAGAAGAACGCCTGCAACCAACCCAAAAGCGAAACCTTAGTTATAGGCGAAGAAAAGCACGTAAGCGATTGATCATAATAGCTTTGACCAGAAGCAATAGCTGCCAACCAATAAACGAACAGTACAAGACCGGCCGACATGAACACACCAGACAATCGATGCAAAATCGACAAGGTATTGGTGTATTGCCAGCGGTAATGCATGAACGGTGACACAGGCCGTTCGTGTTGTGCCATACAATGATCCTCTATCCAGAATTATCATCAGGTGCCACAAGCGCAACCTGAACCACGTCGTTAAACATCCGGCCAAAGCCGGTCAATCTACTCAAAAATCAATACAACGCCCTGCCTTCTCCCAATCACCAAATCGAGTAGGCTCAGGGCCATCACGACCTCCCACCTCGACCGGAAGCTCAGATTGAGCCTGAACTGGCTGCCCTGAGGAGGAAACGGCCTGATCCGCAGTGGATAAATGATCCACCGCTCGGAACTCCTGAAGAGTATCCGCAGACTGCGTATCAGGCACAGAAGAAGGTTGCTGCATGGCCAGCTATTCTGCCAGAAAACAGCGCCGCTGAAAATCCAAAATTACCCGTAAATTAGGCTCATCAACCTGATTTGCCATGACTTATCATTACCACCCCGCCATCCACCGTATCGCAGATGCACCCCCTTCATCAATTCTCATTAATTCGCTTTTCTGGCCAAAATGCCCGTCAGTTCCTTCAAGGACAACTCAGTAATGACTTGACGGTACTGAGCAGAAGTCAATCGTTACTCGCCAGTTGCAATTCCGCCCAAGGACGCGTTCAGGCCATCTTGAGATTACTCGAACTGAATGGAGATATTTTGGGCCTATTACCGCGAAGCATAATCACACCAACCCTCACCCGCCTTCGCAAATATGTTCTGCGCGCCAATGTCATTATTGAGGATGCCAGCGATCTAATGCGTATCGATTGGACAAGCGCGGATGAACTCAAAACATCACAACTACCCACTCCCAAAACGCTGGGAGAATACTCACAACACCAAGGATGCATCGTTCTACGCTGGCCCGACTCAACGACAGAACGGTTTATGATCATACAACCAGGCGCAGCCACAACCGTCGATGCTCAAACCGAAAACAAGTGGCAACTGGCCGACATTCGTGCCGGTCTGCCCCAAGTATTTTCTGAAACGTACGAGGAATTTGTGGCACAAATGTTGAATTTGGATGTATTGGGCGGCATCAGTTTTAACAAGGGCTGCTACACGGGACAAGAAATCATTGCCCGCGCGCATTTCCGAGGCTCAGTAAAGCGTCGTATGTTTCGCTTCTCAGCTGAGTCCCCAGCGCCAATTGCTGGCACAAAAATCACTGTTGATGGAGAACCCGCAGGGGAAGTCGTGATGACCGCGCAAATAGGCTCCGGCTGTGAATTACTCGCAGTGATCAGCCTTAATTACACCCAAAGCGCTTTGTCGCTGGCCGACACAAACACCGCACTTCAAATGCTGCCACTACCCTACACAGTACCGACTCAGTCTTAATCAATTAAGAAATTTAAAAGATCAAGTTTCTGGGCGCATGTGCGGGAACAACAGCACATCGCGAATTGAATTGGAATTGGTTAGCAACATCACTAAACGATCAATGCCAATTCCCAAACCGGCGGTCGGTGGCATACCGTATTCCAAAGCGCGCACATAATCCGCGTCATAGAACATAGCCTCATCATCTCCATCCGACTTACGCGAAACTTGCTCATGGAATCGCTCAGCTTGATCTTCGGCATCGTTTAATTCAGAAAACCCATTCGCAAGCTCACGGCCACAAACAAAAAACTCAAAGCGATCGGTAATAAATGGATCAACATCATTTCGGCGCGCCAAAGGCGAGACCTCGGCAGGATAGCTGTATACAAAAGTAGGTTGCACTAAGCGGTGCTCACCTGTTTTTTCGAAAATTTCAATCTGTAGCTTTCCTGCACCATCGTTATCTTTGTATGGAATATTGAGCTTGTCGCACCAACCGCGCAAATACTGCAGATCACGCAACTTATCGCGCTCAATACCAGGTGTATATTGCACCACCATGTCTTCAACGGTTACGCGCTGGAAAGGTTGAGATAAATCAAGTTGCTGCCCTTCCCACTCAATATTTCGAGTGCCCAAAATACTGTCGCACAAGCCATGCAATAGACGCTCAACCATATCCATCAGTTCACGGAAATCAGCATAAGCCTGATACAACTCCACCATCGTGAACTCTGGATTATGGCGAGTGGACAAGCCTTCATTGCGAAAGCTACGGTTAATTTCATACACACGCTCAAACCCACCGACAATCAATCGCTTCAAATACAATTCAGGTGCGATACGCAAATACATTTGCATATCCAGCGCATTATGATGCGTCACGAATGGCTTAGCTGTCGCACCGCCTGGAATCACCTGCAACATCGGTGTTTCAACTTCCATAAAATCCATGGCATCTAGAAAACTACGTAAATACTTAATGATGCGGGTACGGGTTGAAAAAACGCGGCGACTATCAGCATTAATAATCAAATCCACATAGCGCTGACGATAACGCGTTTCATGATCAGACAAGCCATGCCACTTATCAGGCAAGGGACGCAGCGACTTCACCAACAAACGCAACGTTGTCACCTTCACCGACAGCTCGCCAGTTTTGGTTTTAAACAAAGTGCCCTCACCCGCCAGAATGTCACCTACATCCCAGCCTTTGAAAGCATCATAGGTATCAGCTAATGCGGTTTGCTGAAGGAATAACTGAATCTGTCCACTGTGATCCTGAATTTTGGCAAAGCTAGCTTTACCCATCACCCGTTTGGCGAGCATGCGACCACTGACTTTGACCGCAATTGCATTGGATTCAAACCACTCGGTTTCACGTTCGCCATACAGCGTGATCAAATCATCTGCCAACGCATCACGACGAAAATCGTTAGGAAAAGCCTGACCTGCTTCACGCAACTTAGCCAACTTGGCGCGGCGTTCAGCAATCAAGTGATTTTCATCTACAACAGGTTGATCTTGTGGTGTATCGCTCATTGTTTTTGCTCAATCTCAATGCATCTATTTTCCAACCGAAGCACAAACTTTATAAGCCCTGCTTTAAGCTGGCTTCCATAAACTGATCCAAATCACCATCTAATACGGCCGTGGTATTACCCACCTCAACGCCAGTACGTAAATCTTTAATTCGCGACTGATCCAAGACGTAGGAGCGAATCTGATTTCCCCAACTTACATCCGACTTAGAATCTTCAAGCACCTGCGCCGCAGCATTACGCTTATTGACTTCTAACTCGTATAACTTGGCTTTTAACATCTTCATCGCTTTGTCGCGATTTTTATGTTGGCTGCGCTCCGCCTGACAGGCCACCACAATACCAGAAGGAATATGGGTAATACGCACTGCCGACTCGGTTTTATTCACGTGCTGACCGCCAGCACCACTAGACCGATATACGTCAGTTTTCAAATCAGCAGGATTGATGGTGATATCAATATCATCGTCAATTTCTGGCGAGACAAACACCGAAGCAAACGAAGTATGGCGACGTGCATTGGAATCAAACGGTGACTTGCGCACCAAACGATGCACGCCAATTTCGGTACGTAACCAGCCATAGGCATAGTCGCCTTCAAAACTTAGGCTACAGCTTTTGATGCCCGCCACTTCACCACCATTGGCATCCGTAATTTCGGTTTTAAAGCCATGTGCATCACCCCAGCGTAAGTACATGCGCATCAGCATATTGGCCCAGTCCTGCGCCTCGGTACCGCCCGCTCCGGCCTGAATGTCCAGATAAGCGCTATGGGAATCCATTTTGCCGGGAAACATGCGCCTAAATTCTAGGTTCTTAACATCGCGCTCAATGCCAGCAACATCCCGTTCAACCCCCGCTGCCGTAATTTCATCATTCTCGGCAACTGCCATATCCAACAACTCGGTAGCATCAGCCAGACCAGCTTTAATGCGATCTAAGGTGCCGACGGTTTGTTCAAGTTTGGCGCGTTCGCGACCGAGTTCCTGCGCACGCTCAGGGGTATCCCAAATTTTTGGATCTTCCAACTCTCGGGTGACTTCCGTCAGACGCTCCGCCTTATTCTCGTATTCAAAGAAACCCCCGTAACGCAGTGCTGCGTTCAGACAGGTCATCAATGGTGCGGCGAATCAGGTTGACTTCCATCGTTACAAGCTCAAGGAGAATTTTCAGGCGCACAAGGATAGCAGAAGGTCTGATCGTTTGAGAGGTAGGAAATACATTCAAAGCCACCACTAAAGGATTCCGCGCATTTCGGGTGGAAAAGCCCTCCGAGACTCCAAACTTCGCAGATACCGCTCCACATGCTCGGGTACTTCGAAGTGATACTGCTGGCTCCATGTAATCAAGTGATAGAAAAAAATATCAGCCAGCGTGAATTTGTCGCCCGCCAGATAGCACTGTGGATGCACCCAGGTCCACACTATCGCGATGTTATGACGCACCTGTCTCAGTGCTTCGCTGAGTGCTCCGTCTGGCCAACTATAGCGCTGACCTAGACGAGTTATTTGATCAGCTACCCATAAATAGGGCTCAACTGCCGTTAACCCATAATGCAGCACCTGACGAAATTTATACCTATCTTTGGTGTCCTTTGGAACAAGGCACTGAGAGGTGCTGATGTCATTCAAGTATTCCATGATTGCTAATGACTCTGTCAGCACTGCATCACCATGCACCAATACTGGTAATGTTCCTGAAGGGTTTAACTGAAGAAATTCAGAGGCCTGATTTTCCCTTTTGGAAAAATCAAGTCGCACCACTCGATTATGCATTTCCAATTCACACAGCGTCCACAAAACACGCTCGGCTCTCGAACGAAATTTATATGCATAAAGAACTATTTCGCCCACTTGATATACCCCCTAAACCTTTTCTAGATATTCTAAAAGCAACTGAAGCCGCTGCTCGCCCCGGAATTCATTCACGTCTAAGCGATAGGCCATACTCACCCGATCGCCGCGCTCAATGATCGGCGCGTCCTCAAGATCAAAATAGCCAAAGTACATGGCTTCACAGGCTACATCTGCATGGACTAATTTAAGTTTTAGGTGCCGCTCGCCCACCGTTTTGGCCTCTACTACTGCAAACTGCCCATCAAATAATGGCTCAGCAAATCCCTGCCCCCACGGCCCAGCTTCACGAAGCTGCCTGGCCACATCTAAAGTAAATTCGTTGAGCTCTAGCTCACCATCGGTCAACACGACACCTACCGCATCCTCGTAGGTTATCCAACGCGCCACTTCAGCATCAAAGGCAGCACGAAAATCATCTAACTTATCTACGCCAATCGACAAACCTGCCGCCATATCGTGACCACCAAATTTGTCGATCAGTCCGGGATGACGCACCGCTATCGCATCAAGCACATCACGGATACGTACCTTAGGTACCGAACGCGCCGAACCTTTCAAAGTGTGCTCATCAGCCTTTGCCATCGCAATGACAGGGCGATGCACGCGTTCTTTTACCCGTGAGGCAACCAAGCCCACCACACCCTGATGCCAAGACTCTTCATACAAACACACGCCTAACGGCAGACTCTCATCATCTAATTGCATCTCAGACAAAATAGCCATCGCTTCAATTTGCATCTTCTGTTCAATGTCACGCCGATCTAAATTCAATTGGGTTAATTGCGCCGCAATGGCTCTTGCTTGTGTCAGATCATCCGTTAGCAAACATTGAATACCTAAGGTCATGTCATCCAATCGACCGGCAGCATTCAGGCGAGGTCCAATTTGAAAACCCAAATCACTCGACACACAACTTTCAATCCGTTTGTTCGCTGACTCCAATAGGGCACGAATGCCCGGCACACAACGTCCAGCACGTATACGGCGCATGCCCTGAGCGACTAAAATTCTGTTGTTAGCATCTAAAGTCACTACATCTGCAATCGTCCCTAACGCCACCAAATCAAGTAACTTCGCCACTGACACAGCCTCTGCGGCCACTAGTCCTTGCTGCGTCATGGCACGGGTCAATCCTGCCATCACATAAAAGGCAACACCAACGCCGGCCAGTGCTTTACTTGGAAAAGCATTATTCTGTGCATTAGGATTTACAATCGCAGCTGCTCGCGGTAACTGTGCACCAGGTAAATGATGATCTGTTACCAACACTTCAATACCCAATGCATTGGCCGCTTCAACTCCAGCAACACTAGAAATACCATTATCCACAGTAATAATTAACTCGGGACTTTGCTTGGCAGCTAACGCAACAATTTCGGGAGTTAATCCATAACCAAAGGTAAAACGGTTAGGCACAAGAAAATCAACGTGCTTGAAGCCTAAGCGCCGTAATTGCCGTACAACCAATGCCGTGCTGGTCGCACCATCAGTATCAAAATCCCCAATAATGATGACTCGACTTTGCAAGTGAAAATGCTTAAGCAATAACTCTACCGCTTGATCAACACCGCCCAACGCACCAATGGGAATCATATTTTCTAGTGATTGATCTAATTCCTTTGAGGTAACCACTCCCCTGAGCGCATACAACCTCGAGAGCAATGGTGACACTTCCAATGCTTGAGGATACTCACCTTCAAAAAGGCGACGACGAATCACTCGACGAGTCAAGAGAAAAAGCCCTTCATTTCTTGTTGCTTACCTCGAAACAGGCGGCGCCATTGCGACCATCGCCCTCCGTACAAAGTGATCTGCCAGTTATCAAGATGAATATCCAACTGATCAATATGCCCCTTAAGCAAGACTGCGTATAACTCTTTGAGCCACTCTTTCTCAACAGACTGCAATGAGATGCTCGGCAAAACCAGCAACACCTGCTCTGCGTTCATATTCGGCAATGCGCGAACATCATTCGGTAGCGTCAGACACTCTAGATTAAGACCGTAGCATAGGCCTCTAACATACGGGGAGTGACTCATCACAAGAGATTTATTGGAACAAGAAACAGCCTTTACTGGCGCATGACCATGAAACCAAAATGCATTGACTGGCAACAGCCCCCGTCGCTCGCGTTGTTGATTCACCGGATGCTCATGCAACAGCATTTGTAGCTCAGTCATCAGGCGTCGCAATTCGCCAGCATCCGCACCCTGTGGCATCAAATTAAATAATCTGGAATTGGACAAGTTATGTAACGAAAAAGTATTTATTTTTAATTCTCGATCGCACCACAAATACCAATTAGCCCCAGCTTCTGAAGATGCTTGAAGCAAATCAAACCCAGCCGAAGCTAACAAGGGCTTCATGCTCTCAAATATCGCATCAGCCTCTACGCTAGAAAGCGGTGGCGGCAGCAAATAACGCACATCATCCAACCCCACCTGAAAATGTACGGGCATGACCTGAAAACAACTTCCAGATCGAGCGTCACCCTCCTCGCCTAACCACGTCAATCTCGCCGATGCAGCCCCATGGTGTCGACACTCTCGCGGCAACGCATACAGCAATGACTGCTGCCAAGCATCTACACGCGCATGAGACAAATCATCCGCCTGCCATAACTGAGCTTTTAACCCAAAATGCAAACAGTGTTCTAGCACTGGGAAAGCAGATAAAGGTTTGACTTGTTTGCTCAGTGTGCGCAACTGAGCAAGCGCATCAGGAATGACCACTTGTAAATGGCGAATAGTCATCTACAGGTTATTGCTCAATTAACTGACCATCACGCAACGTCAGAACTCGCTGCATTTTCGAAGCCAGCTCCACGGCATGCGTAACAATTACCAGCGCCGTACCCAATTCTCGATTTAACTCAAGCATGAGCTCAAACACCTGTTGCGCATTACTACCATCTAAATTACCCGTTGGCTCATCTGCCAAAACGACCTTAGGTCGCGTCACCAATGCGCGCGCAATGGCTGCACGCTGACGCTCGCCTCCAGACAATTGTGCAGGACGGTGTGTTAGACGCGCCCCTAAACCGACACGCACCAACATTTCCTGAGCAGTCTGTTTAGCTAATTCAACGGGCATACGCCGAATCAGTAATGGCATGGCCACATTTTCCAACGCACTAAACTCAGGCAATAAATGATGAAACTGGTACACAAAGCCCAAGGCTTCATTACGTAACGCACCGCGTGCTTTTTCAGACAACTGAGCAACATCTTGTCCGGCAATACTGACCGAGCCTTTACTAGGTACATCCAACCCACCTAATAACTGTAAGAGCGTTGTCTTACCCGAACCTGAAACCCCAACAATGGCAATGCGATCACCTGAATTTACCGTCAGATTCACATCCGTTAGAACATCTAAACGTGCATTCGCTTCAGTAAACGACTTCGCCAAGTGACGACAGGCCAAGACAGGCATTTGGGACATGGAATTCATAGCAGACTCATTCATGACGTAATGCTCGAGCAGGTTCAGTACGTGCTGCGCACCATGCAGGATATAGCGTCGCCAAACCACACATCAAAAAGGCAACGCCTGCCACCTGCAACACATCACTCCAATACACCACAGCCGGCAAGTCACTCATCAAATACAGTTTGGCATCCATAAACTGGGTACCAAATATTCTTTCTATGCCATGAATAATATATTCCAGATTCCAAGACAGCAGGGTACCTAGCACCACGCCACTGATAATACCCATCAGACCAATCATCACCCCTTGGGTCATAAAAACTTCCAGCACACTACGAGGCGTAGCACCCAATGTACGCAGAATAGCAATATCCGATTGTTTGTCTTTAACTGCCATCACCAAAGTCGAAATAACATTAAACGCAGCGACAGCAACCACCAGCAATAGAATGAGAAACATCATCGACTTAGTCATAGCAATTGATCGGAAGAAATTGGCATGTTTGCGCGTCCAGTCATCCACGATGTAGCCACCACCGATCGTTTTCGCAACATCCCTCGCAACTTGCTGCGCGTTGAGCACATCACTTAACTTCAAGCGCAAGCCTGTAACGCCCTCACCCATACGATACAAGCGTGCTGCATCTTGCAGGTGTACATACGCATAATTTCGATCATATTCGTACATCCCCACACTAAAAACTCCGACCACAGTAAATCGCTTACTCCGCGGAATCACACCCGCAACCGTGACATTGCCTTGCGCGGTAACGACCAACACCTGATCACCTACAGCCACCTTCAACGCCTTAGCTAACTCTTCCCCCAAAACCACCCCATACTCGCCTGCTTTCAGATGATCTAACAAATCCAGTTTATTGACCGCAGTCAATCGAGCCACCTGCCGCTCCTGTTCAGGCAATACACCGCGAATCACTGCACCACTATTGCCATCACCTTTTTCACTTGTAGTCAGCAATAAGGCTTGTTGCTCAATAAACGGCGCCGCACCCAATACACCTGATTGATGTTGAACCTGCTCACACACCGCCTGCCAGTTTGATAAAGATACGCCTGAGTTACTGATCGTGGCATGTGCAGTGACGCTCAGAATACGCTCGCGCAACTCGCGCTCGAAGCCATTCATCACTGACAGCACCACTAAAAGCACCGCCACACTCAAAGCCACACCCGACAACGAAATGGCAGAAATTATAGAAACAAAACGATTACCACCACCCGAACGTAGATAACGAATACCAATCATTCGCTCAAAGGAAATGGCGCGCAACTTACTCATAGCGCAACGCCTCAGCCGGAGCGATGTGCGCTGCTCGACGTGCTGGATAAATAGTAGCCAGAGCAGTCAGCAGTAACGCAATCATCATCACCCAAATGACTTGTGAAGCATGAACCTCTGAAGGCAGCTGCGTGATGTAGTACACCGTAGGATCAAAAAAATGGATGCCGAAGGTATGTTCAATCCAAGGTACAACACTGGCCACATTCCACGCCAGCGTTAAGCCCAACACTAAACCAGCGAAAATACCCGCCCAACCAATAATCAAGCCTTGCGTAATAAACACTTGAATCACTTCATCGGGTGTTAAGCCCAAAGTACGCAAGATGGCAATGTCATTACGCTTTTCATTCACCACCATCACCAGTGCCGCAATAATATTGAACGCAGCAATCGCGACGATCAGCATCAACATCACACCCATCATGGTTTTTTCAATACGGACCGCACGAAAATAGCTGGCGTTTTCTATGGTCCAATCACTGGTAATGAATTTACCTCCCAAGGACTCATTCACGCGTTGAATCGATTGAGGGGCAGTAAAAATATCCGTAAATTTAAATCGCAATCCACTAGGCGTTTTATCTCGCCCAGCTAAGGCCGCCGCATCATTCAAATGCACCATAGCCAAACTGTTGTCTTGCTCTTGAGCACCAAACTCAAACACGCCTGCCAAAGTAAAGCTTTGCAACCGAGGCCTAAGCTCAGTCGTGCCCGGCACCACTTCCGGAATCAGCACCGTAATTTCATCGCCCACCTGCGCCTGAAGTTGCCACGCCAAGCCCGACCCCAACAAAATCTTCCGTGACTGTGGAGTTAACTCATTGAACTGACCCTGCACCACATGTGCAGCCACATCGGCCACCTTGGCTTCTTCTGCCGGCACCACACCACGCAATTTGGCAGCGACTAGCACTCCCCCACGACCGACCATGCCTTGAATATCCACATACGGGGCAACGGCAACCACCTCGGGCTGCTTTCTCAACCGATCGACTAATGCCGGCCAATGAGACATTTGCTCGACCGAGCCAGAAAGCGTGGCGTGCGCACTTAAATTGAGTAACCGGCTACGCAACTCACTTTCAAAACCATTCATCACCGACAGAATGACAATCAGTGCGGCCACGCCCAAACACACGCCCAGCATCGACACCCAACTGATGAACGACACAAAAAAGCCATGATGGCGGGTTCGCACATAGCGCAACCCAATGTAGGCAGGCAGGGGATAAAACATGCGCACTGAATCACTCGGCAAGGCCGCCGAGCTCACACACCTCGTGGAAGTACAAGCGCAGGGATTTTAGAGATACTGACCGGGGAAATATACGACTGAATCACCCCAGCAACCTTTGGACAAAAAATTGGCCGCATAAGTCATCAAGACGGCGGCCGAAGGGGGATTACCATAGGAACACGGTGCCTACTTTACCCAGCAATCCGCAAAAACGGGGTGACGTTTTCTTAATGTAGGGCGATGAATCCTCAAGAAACCTTAAAACACTGGCCCATGAGGGCAAATTTGCACATTAAGCGCCAGTAAAAAACACCCTCCCCTCGATCAAACCGAGGCGTACACACCCGCATTCTTTTGCGGATAACTTTCATAAACATGCTCAAATAGGCTAGCGCACTTTTCTTGGTATAGCTCAGGTGTGTAGGCGCGAGGTAAGCCTGTATCCAACACATCCTCAATAGCGATCTTTAACTGCGATCGCGCTGAAGAGCGTTTGCGCCAATCCAGCACTAGCAAGCCCTGAATTCTCTTTAGTAGTTCACGGGCCACCTTCTTTACTTCATCACGCTCAGCTGTAGTCAGTTCCGGCGAAGGTCTAGTCAGAATATCTAGAATCACCAACTCTTCCTCGCTCATGTTCTCTCTAACATGTCGCTGCTGCTCAACGGTTAGCGCTTTACTGAGCGTTATCAACTGATTGAACAAGTCTTCAATGTTGCGGCTACCGTTATTGTAGGCATCAATTAACTCTTCAAACTTCTCCTGAAAATCAGATCGTGTGCGATTGAGTTTCACCATCTTTTCTAGTTGAGCACGGATCGCGGCTTTCAATACCTCCAAATCAGTATTCTTTGTTTCTGATTTTTTGAATCGATTAGCCAACCCTTCAAAATCTATTTTTGATAAATCCAATAATGCACCAGGCTTAGTAGGAATGGCCGAACCAATAATTGAAGAATCCAACACTTGGTTGATGTCAGCCATCACCCCAGAAATATCCACTTTTTCAGGATTCAGCTTCGCCTGAATAGCGTCGTAGATCATGCTCAAGCATGAGACGCGATTAAAAAACTCAGCAGCCACAGGATCAGGCTTTACGGCTGAGTACAACGTACTGACTAAGCGCTGATGACCAAAGAAAGTACGGCGCAAGTTGTCTGGCGAGATGAGCGCCTCAACGGCCTTCTCAATGAACCCAACTCGCTCCAGGGTTCCCTTCGGTAACGCCTCCAACTGGTCAATATGCACATTGCGTTGTGCACAAAACTCGACCGCACCGGCAACCGCAGATCGCAACTCCTCAACCAGCTTCTGCTTGTCTTTAACTGGATTGTGGCCATTCTTACCCGCACCATAAATGGCCAGCGCTTTTTCGAGTGAAGCAAAGACATTGGCGTAATCCACAATCAAACCACTGTGCTTCCCCGGAAATACACGATTGGCTCGAGCAATGGTTTGCATCAACGTGTGATTTCGCATGGGCTTATCGAGATATACGGTTGAGCAACTCGGTGCATCAAACCCTGTCAGCCACATGGCGCAGACAAACACTAAACGCAAAGGATCGGTAGTTGATTTGAACTTTTCATCCAAAGCGGGTTGCGACTCATTCATGCGCTTACGGTGCCGCTCAATACTCAGACCGAGCTGCTTCATCTGTGCGATTTCGTTCTGCCCCGGCGAGACAATCACCGCCATGTCAGTGGTCTCTAGTACCCCAAGCCGCTTGTTAAGTTCGGCCTTACGCTCTGCCGAAATATCGTAGCGAACCAGCTCTGCTCGCACATTGAAAAGCTCTTCATCCCAGCAGTGCTTCACCTTGTCGTACATTTTGAGCGCAGTGGCTTTATCAATGGATACCACCATCGCCTTGCCCACAAAGCCTCGCCCTAGAAAATGGCGAACAATATCTTTAGCCACGGTTTGTAAGCGATCATCGCGTGTCAGGATGTGATACTGACGACCCAGCAGCTTTTCTAACTTGGCTTCCTGATCCTCATCCAAGTCTGCCGCTTCGATGACATCAAAAATATCCTCGTTCAGGTTCGGATTAGCCAATTGCAATTCAGGCGTGCGGTTTTCATAGAACAATGGCACGGTGGCACCGTCTTCCACTGACTGCTGGAAGTCATAAATCGATACATAATCGCCAAACACTTCGCGAGTACGCTCTTCACCGGCAATCAGCGGTGTACCTGTAAACGCCATAAACATCGCTTTAGGCAGCGACGCACGCATATTCATGGCCAAGGTGTCGTACTGACTGCGATGCGCCTCATCGGTGAGCACAATCACATCATTGCGATCAGACAGCATCTCTGCATTGTTGAATTTATGAATCAACGTGAACACATAGCGATGATTGCCGCGTAATAACTCACGCAAGTGCGCACCACTACCGGCATGGCACTCATCACCTTCAGCTTCACTGACCGCGCCCACGGCCTTAAAGTTTTTGGCAATCTGGGTATCGAGCTCAACGCGGTCGGTCACGACTACAAACGACCAATTACCTGCCACCTTACGCAGAATCTTCTGTGCAAAGAAAATCATCGAATAACTTTTGCCACTGCCTTGCGTTTGCCAGAACACACCACCACGACCATGCCCAGCTTGTCGTGCACTCAACATGGAAGTAATCGCGTTGTTCACGCCAATGAACTGATGGTTTTGACCGACAATCTTCACCACACTGGATTCATGCGCTGAAAACAGCGTGAAGTTTTCAACCAAATCAAATAAGCGCTCGCGATCACACGTGCCGCGAATCATCACTTCCAGTGACACTCTACGTGGTTCGTCTTCACTTTCGATGCGCTTCCATTCAAAGAATCGTTCCCAATCCGCAGTGAGCGAACCTACGCGGCTATCCACGCCGTTAGAGGCAATCAACAACGCGTTGTACCAAAACATCGCTGGAATCGCTTGTTTGTAATGCGTCAGGCTTTCATCAAACGCTACTCGCACCTGAACACGAGGATTCTTTAGCTCAATCACCACCCACGGCAGACCATTCACAAAGGCCACCAGATCAGTTCGACATGTTTGTAGCGAACCCACCACCGTCAGTTGGCTGACCAATAAGAAATCATTATTTAGTGGTTGTTCCCAATCCACCACTTGCAAGCGCTCGGTCTTCTGACCACCGTGCACACGATCGGGTGTCGATACCTTGATGCCTTCTTTCATTAAGGCATACACCTCGCGATTCGCCGCTTCCAAGCTCATCGCCGAGCGATCACGCGTTAATTCATCAATAGCGGCTTTAATCGCCTCTTCGGGCACATCAGGATTTAATTGTTGCAATGCCCTCTTCAGCCTCGGCACCAATACCACTTCGCCTTTGGTTTCTCGACCTAAAGAACCATCCGCACCCAACACTTCATCCAATGCGTTGTAGGTTTGCCAACCCAAATCAGCAAACAAGCCAATGGCAGGTTGTTCAACAAGTTGGTCTTCGGTAAAGGGGTTCACTGTCATGTCCTCAGTATGCCTGCCATGGCGCTCAACCTTTGTTTAACCATCTTTACCCGTTGTTCATGCAACTCATCAAAAGCCACCAAACCGGGCAAAATACTATTGAAGTTGGGCATTGCGATCACGTCAGCAAAACCATTCGCCAGATAATCGCGCATCACCGCGCTGGCTATATCCACTTCTTCTACAATCGTCTGACGTCCCTCAACGACATTGATCATGTCCTCAAAATCATGGCTGGTCAGCAGGTCTGCCTTGCCTCGTGTGCGAAATGCCTCGAACTTGGTTGCGAGAAAGGCAGGGGCAGCAATTAGGTTAATTGCATTACCACTCGGCAAACTCGCTCGCCCCGCAGAGGCCACCGCCTCTGGATACCAGCGATTAGAAAAGCCGAGCACCGATTCGTCAGTTGGCATCAAATCTACTTGGATGCCACCAATCCGCCAGCGGCAGATCGGCGCTTCTGGCGACATGTCGCGCTTAAACCCACGTTGAGCAAACCGCGCTTCCAGCGCGTGGTAGTCACGCAGTGCTGCTACCACGGCTATCAGATCCACGTCGTAGGTCACCCGTGGCGGCAAGGCTGTCGGCGCATCGATCAACAAGCTGACCGCACAACCGCCGACCAGTACCAGCTCGTCGCATAGATCACCCAGTGCCGCAGCGACCAACTCGACGCTCTGCACATTAAGATCACTGGCAATCACAGCCTATCCTCAAACATCTGTTGGGCCAACGCGCGCTCGCGAGCATTACCAGCGCGCAAGGCATCGAATAAAGCCAAATTCTCGTAGAGCGCCGAACTGCGCAGCGCGGCTTCGGGTGCCGACGGATAGAGCGGGACAAATGCCAACCCACGCACCAAGCCTTCCATTGAGGGCCACACCGGCACCGGATCGGCCGAGGGTGCAATATGAGCATTCAACGGTGCGGCCGCATGCGCCGTCGGTATCCCCGCCACCATGCCGCCGCGCGCAGGCGGAAATGCATAGCGGGCACCGTGGAACAGGAATTCTTTGAACGCCGGCAACAGAATGCGCGGGCGCTTGGCTTCAAAAAACAGCAAGCGCGCTACCTCCGCCCGCTTCAGCGCGCCATGGACCTCGGACATCGACAGCCCAGTAAACGCCGCCAATTCGGGGTAAGTCGTACCCTGATCGCGACAAGCCGCCAGTGCCAGCAAGAGGTAGACATCCTGGGGCTTAAGTACGGGTTGGCGGTTGGGTCGCTTGGGCATAGGTGTACTTTCGTGTTTCGCGAAATGCGAAAGTATCTACGGCACGGGTAATTGTCAACACGCTCGCTCGGTCTTCACCCCATTCCGTACCCCGTGCCTAACCACCCCACCGAGTGACGAAGTGCTCGCCCTACTCCTCTTCGGTGAAGACGTGTGGGCTCATCGCTTAGACCGCCTCGACATCGATCTGGCC
>CANGFV010000003.1 GCA_947453225.1 Pseudomonadota bacterium | reverse complement strand
TTTGTAACAACAGGGTATGTTCTCAGCGCACTTGGGGCGGCGACTTATCCGTGGAACATCGGTTCTTTTCTGATTGGCGCAATGATGTTCTTAGGCTGGGCGATCAGAGTCAGTAATAGACCGCAAATTGTTGTGAATGCGATTGCAGCATTTATTTGTTTTACTGGATTGATTAAAGGCCTGATGGCGGTTTAGTTTGTTTTACTCAATGCCCCTCTGTGGCGGAATTATTTTTCATAGAGCCAAATTCTGATTAGCGGAAATAACTGACCGGAAACTTTTCGGTAATTATTCCTAGCGGCTGATGCTGATAGTAAATCTGGTAGGTTCTTCCCAAAAAGGCTTCGTTCTCTTTCATGTTGAAGTACTGAACAAGGCTTTTATCTGGTGCTCTGGTATAGCCTGCAATCTCCCGATATGTCTCCATGCGCTCTGCGCGCCACAGTAAGCCAATAGGCTGGTCAGTTTCTAGTAACTGCTGATGCATAGTTTTAGGAAGTCGATCAATGACAAAGTAGGATTCCGCATGCAGCAGGTTTGTATTCTGATTACATAGCAAGATGCTACGTTTAAGTAATCTGTCACCTTTGTTGAGTTGTAACCAAGAGTTGTCGATATCACTGACAATGGTTTGGCTAAGTTTTTTTACTTTTATGGATGAACCAGAGTAAATCTCAAGAAGTTGGGTGACTGTTCCGTCTGTGGCCAGTAGCACTTTCTGGAAAAGATTGAGTGAGTCGTCTTGAAGCAAAGTGTTGATATCTATGGCGTAAGTGTTTGTGGTCATCAGCTTCTTTTCTTTTTTGCCTTGAGGGTTTGAGAGTTTGATTTCTTGGTGTGTGTATTGGGTGGGAAAAGGGAGACGTCTTCAGTCTTCGTGCTTATTTTGTGTTTGTATTCGCATAAGTCAATCAGTACACAGTGTACGCAATTTGGATTACGCGCTTTGCATACATAGCGACCATGCAATATGAGCCAGTGATGGGCGTCAACTGCGTATTCGGCGGGCACATGCTTTAAGAGCTTCTGCTCTACCTGTAGCACGTTCTTGCCTGGTGCCAGTCCGGTGCGATTAGAGACCCGAAAAATATGCGTATCGACTGCAATGGTGGGCTCTCCAAAGGCTGTGTTAAGGATAACGTTAGCGGTTTTTCTGCCCACGCCTGGAAGTGCCTCAAGAGCTTCTCGGGTTCGCGGTACTTTACCTGCATGCTGTTCTAACAATAGCTTGCAAGTCGCGATGATGTTTTTCGCCTTGGTGTTATATAGGCCAATCGTCTGAATATATTTCGATAGACCGGCAATGCCTAGATCATAAATTTTAGCGGGGGTATTGGCCGCTGGAAATAACTGTCGCGTGGCTAGATTGACGCTCTTGTCCGTGGCTTGAGCCGACAGAATGACCGCGATCAGCAGTTCAAACGGGCTGCTGTACTTTAGTTCGGTCGTGGGTTTTGGGTTAAGCGCACGCAGGCGTGAAAATAGCTCGTGACGCTGCAGTTGATTCATGGTTTGGCTGCTTTATGGGTGTGCCATTTAAGTTGTAGCCAGTTATATATCGCAACACCGATGCCTAGAGCGATAAAACTGCCGGGCGCAAGTTCCGCGAGCGTGAACCCCATTTCGGGGTTAAAGAAGTTTAATTCAATAGTTTCTGCCCAGACGCCCCATAGTTGTTGTGCATCCGAAAATAGCGAGCCATGGCTGACTAGTTCACGTCCTGCACCTAGAACAATAGCGGCTAAGCTATATCCAAAGCCCATTTTAACTGCACGTAACAGGTTTAGATGTAATGGCATAGTGTTCAGTTGAAGTTCACTTCGTGCCAGTAGTAGAGGTAGGGTAACAGTCAATGGCAGAAATAATCCTAATCTTTTGTAGATGTCATAACAGTAGGCGTGCATCAGCATTTCAATAGCCGCGATTAACGTGGCTGCGCAGGTTAGGAAAACTGCTGTGCTTGAGTGGTATCCAACGATGCGCTGCAGGGAGCTAAATAACATAGTGCTGCAAATGCTGCACAGAAAAACTATCAATGCAGTACTGATGGCTAGCGCCAGTGTGTCGGTTGTTGCCAGTAATGTGCATAGTCCAAACAATGGCAGAATGAAGGTAGTTCGGTGCCAACTGACATCTAAAAATGCGGGGATATATTTCATTGCAGAGGCTGTGCCTCGCTTGAATAAATAGCGTCTTTGTTGTGATTATAAAAATCTAGATTACGTTGTATGGCATGAATAATTGCGCGGGGAGTGATGGTAGCGCTAGTGAATTGCTCAAACTCGCCACCGTCTTTACGCACGTTCCAGCCACGAGTATCTGGATTGGTTAATGAGCGGTGTTTAAATGAATCTAGCCAGCTTGATCCGGGTTGAGCAAAGGTATCGCCCATGCCTGGCGTTTCATGATGGCTTAGTATGTGTACCCCTTGTATGGTTCCAGCGTAGTCCACGCCGATAAGTAGCTCAATAGGACCGTTATAGCCTTCTGAAGTGATGGCATGAATGACTACGCCGGTTGGGTTGCCATGTAATCTGGCTCGATATGCAACAAGCCGTCCTGTCGGCGTGAGATCTTCGGGTGCCGAAATACTAACCTGATCATCCAGTAGGTTGTTGTCGTGCAGTGAGGTAGGTAATAAAAAGTTAATTTGTGCTTCCAGCCAAGCATGTTCATTGCGCATGATACGTTCTTGAGTGAGGCTACGCGTGACTAGTAGCGCAGCAAGGCATACAGCGACTACCAGCATCAGCAGGAAAATCTTTTTTGTTAAAGGTTTAGTCTGAGTCATGCAGCTCTTCCATAAGCGCGTGGGATTGTGAATTTATCAATTAAAGGAACAGCGAGGTTCATGAGCAGCACCGCAAAAGCTACTCCATCGTGATAGCTGCCGAAGTCTCTAATAATGTAGGTCAGTGCGCCTATACCTAGGCCATAGACGAATCGTCCGCGTGGGCTAGTGGCCGCGGTAACTGGATCGGTTGCAATAAAGAAGGCGCATAGCATGGTTGCGCCAGAAAATAGGTGAAAAAGCACGCCCGCATGTTGTCCGGGATCAAGTTGATGCATGATCCACGCACATAATCCCAGGCCAAGTAGTACGCCAGTTGAGATTTGCCAACGAATGATTTTCATTGCCAGAAGGCATAGGCCACCAAGGAGAATGGACAAGGATACCCACTGCCCGCCTTGGCCTGCCAAGCTACTAAATATGGGTTGAGTGAAAATTTCTTCTATAGTTTGTCGCTGCGACAATCCTGACTTGATAGCCGCCAGAGGTGAGGCACCAGATAAAATATCAACGGTGAGCGATTCTGGCAGAGTGTCTGAAAAAATGGCCTGTGCAGTTTGAGAGAGTGTCAGATTTGTGGCTTGCATATGCTGTGCAGGGAGCCAAGTGGTCATTTGCTTTGGAAAAGAGACAAGTAATACGGCATAACCAAGCATGGCTGGGTTGAATGTATTCAACCCTAGTCCACCAAAAGCATGTTTGCCGAGTAAAACTGCAAAGGCCACGGCACTGACAATCAGCCACCACGGAGCCAATGGCGGCATTGACATGGCAAGTAGGGTGGCGGTGATCAGTACGCTGCAATCAGTGAGTGGCGCCATTAATGGTTTGTGTCTTATGGCAAGTGCGGAAGCTTCGCATGCCAGTGCTGTGAGAAGGGCTAAGCTCAGTTGAATCCATAAGCCTGGGCCAAAATATATCGATTGCACAAAGAGTGCAGGTGTTAATGTCAGTAACACCATGCCCATGATGAACCTTACGCTTGGTGCGCCGTGCAGATGAGGTGATGGTGAAGTGATTAATGACATAAATTTAGGTCTTCCGCTTGGCGGCACGAAATCGTGTTGCTAGCTGGATGTTGCTTGGGCATAGATAATCGCAATTACCACATTCTATACAGTCGTAAAGCCCAAGTTCAGTCAGTGCGTCTGAATTGCCTTGTTTACTGTAGGTAAGTAATAACTGTGGAAGTAACTGCGCTGGACACGCCTGAGCGCACTCGCCGCAGCGGATACAAGGCTGCTCTACGGTCTCTGTTTTTAGTTCGCGATCGTCTGAAAGGATGATGCAATTAATGGCTTTCGTTAATGGAAAATTACTATGCGGTAGCGTTTGACCCATCATGGCTCCACCGATAATAAGTTTTTGCTTTGAAGTGAGGGTGGCGCCGCAATGCTGCAGTATGTGTTCTATGGGCGTGCCAATCTGTACCAAGTAATTGCCTGGATTGCTGATGCACTGTCCAGTGACGGTCACTATGCGCGATATTAAGGGTTCGCTGTGTAGTATCCATCGGCTACACGCATAGATGGTGGATACATTGCTAACGATCACGCCAATCTCGGCGGGCAGTTTTCCACTAGGTAATTCTAGTCCCGTGACTTTGGTGATCAATTGACCTTCATCGCCGCTAGGGTAGGTGCTTTCAATGATGCGCAGTGCAATGTCTAAGTTATTCAGTGAGTGTAGTGCTTCTTGAATTGCATATATGGCCTCAGGTTTGTTTGACTCTATCGCAATCGTGACGTGTGTGGCTTTGGTGGCAAGCTGTATTATCTGAATGCCATGAATTATTTCCATGGCGTGTTCTCGCATCAGTTGATCATCACAGGTAATGAACGGTTCGCATTCAACGCCATTGATGATGAGCTGATTAATGTTGTGATCAGGGTGTGCAGCTAGCTTTCTAGCAAGAGAAAAACTGGCACCACCTAATCCAACAATACCGCCTTTGGCGAGTTGCTCGCAAAGTTGATGGCTATCAAGCGCTGACCAGTTTAAACAAGCCATTGTCGGTACAGAGGAGTCCTGAAAATCATTTGCTAGCACGATGCTCAGCGTTTCGTTGCTAATGCTGGCAGCGCTTGGGCGAGGTTCAATGGCAATGATGGTGCCTGATACCGGCGAGTGTAGGTTTGCTTCGAGGGGGTTCTTTGGAGAGGCGATTACTTGTTCCTTGTGTACCCGCTCTCCAGTGTTAACGCAGGGAATGAGTGTGCTGCCGCGATGCTGATTGAGAGGTAGGATAAATTGAGGGGGTGAGGGAATGGTGCTGATGGGTTGAGCGCGTGTGCGTTCTTTATGATTTGGAATATCAAGCCCTTGATAGTGCGCGACTGACATAGCGTTGATATCTGAGTGGTTAGTGGCGCACCATGCCTGAAAAACCTAGAAGTCCCAGCGCCATAAAGCCAACAGATATGAGTGCAATGGGGATGCCTTTAAATGGTAGCGGAACATCTGCCATATCAACGCGTTGGCGTAGAGCTAAAAAGCAGGCGTTTAATACTGCCAGCATGCCTGAGGCGCCAAGGCCATAAATGAAGGCTGCATAAAGAGAGTCTAGGTAATCTGAGCTAAATAAGGCTATTCCAAGCATGGCGCATTGGTTGCTCAGGTGTGTATTAAAGTTTGGCCAGCGGATAGCGTGTGATCTTCTTCTAAAGATTAGGCGTTCAATGCTGAAAATAAATACTAGACCTAGAAGTATAGCTGGGGTGCGAAGACCTTCTATTTTGTAAGTCACTAGAACATTAGTTATTAAATAGCCCCACATTGAAGATAGCGTGAGGCTTAGGAGCGTCAGTAATGCAATGCTGATCTCAGCACTGATTGTTGCTCGTGCCGTGATCTGCTCAGCATTCTTTCCTAATACGATGGTTGAGTTTTGAATCAACACCGTACCTAGAAGAAGGATAAGCAGGCTGGTCATAGGCGTGACTATTTGACTTTCATGCCGGGCATTGCGCCGCTATCAGGTGACAGAATGAAGATTTGTTTTTCACTTTCACCATTAGGGCTATCTGACCCTGCGGCAAGCACCATGCCTTCGGATACGCCAAAGCGCATTTTGCGTGGCTTTAGATTGGCAAATACCAATGTCATGCGTCCAATCAAATCTTCGGGTGCATAGGCTGAGCGGATACCGGCAAAAATAGTACGTGTGCCGAATTCTGAACCAACGTCTACGGTTAGTTTGAGGAGTTTGTCGGCGCCTTCAACGAACTCGGCATTCAAAATCTTAGCGATGCGTAAATCTAGTTTGGCAAAGTCATCTATGCTGGCCTCGCCAGTGACCGGACTAGAGTGGGTGGCCGCTTTAGGTTGAGTGGGTTGAGGTGATGTAGCGGCCTGATTGGCTGAAATTAACGCTGTAATGGCGCTGGCATCAATGCGTGTTGCTAAGGCTTCATAGGCGTTGACCTTGCTGCCGAGAAGCGGGCGCTGCACATCCTCCCAGCTTAATTCATGTCCGCCTAAAAATTCTTCAGCCTTTGTGGTCAATGCTGGTAATACGGGCTTGAGCAGCATGACCAATACTCGGAATAAATTAATTGCTTGAGTACACACGCCATGAACTTCGGTGGCGCGCTCTGGATTTTTGGCGAGTAACCATGGCTTTTGTTGATCAATATATAAGTTGGCTCGATCAGCAAGCGCCATGATTTCGCGAATGGCCGCCGCGTAATCACGTGACTCATAAGCCTCAGCAATCATAGGTAATTTATGCAAAAACTCTTCGTACAAGTCAGGTTCAGGTAGTTTGATCGCAAGACGATTATCGAAACTACGTGCTAAGAATCCTGAGCAACGACTGGCGATATTGACCAGTTTACCGACGATATCGGAATTCACTTTATTTACGAAATCATCAAGCCCAAGGTCTAGATCATCAAGACCAGAGCCTAGACGTGAAGCAAAGAAATATCGTAGTGGTTCGGTAGGTAAGTGTTCGCGCCAGCTGCTGGCAGTAATAAAGGTGCCTCTGGATTTAGACATCTTTTCACCATTGATGGTGAGAAAGCCATGCACAAAAACACCATCCGGAGTGCGGAAGCCTGCGCCTTGTAATACGGCAGGCCAGAACAGGGCGTGGAAATATAAAATGTCTTTGCCAATGAAGTGGTATAGCTCGGTGGGGCTCCCTGGTTTCCACCAAGATTCAAATCCCCAGCCGTTGTTGCGACATAGATTTAAGAAGCTGGCCATGTAACCCACCGGTGCATCTAGCCAGACATAAAAATATTTACCTGGTGCATCAGGGATTTCAAAGCCGAAATAGGGCGCATCGCGGGAAATATCCCAGTCTTTAAGGCCGGCTGAAAACCATTCTTCTAATTTATTGGCTACGGCCTGCTGTAGTGTCCCTGATCGGGTCCATTCGCGCAGCATAGTTTCAAAATCTGCGAGCTTAAAGAACAGGTGTTCTGATTCGCGTTCAACCGGCGTGGTGCCGCTGACTGCCGATATGGGGTTGATGAGTTCACTGGTTGAATAAGTGGCGCCACAGCTTTCACAACTGTCACCATATTGATTTGCGGCATTGCAGCGTGGGCAAGTGCCCTTAACGAAACGATCAGGCAGGAACATTTGCGCTTTTTCGTCGTACGCTTGCCGAACCATGCGACGTTCTATGTGACCGCCTCGCTCTAAAGCCTCGTAAGTGCGATAGGTCAGTTCGCGATTTTCTTCTGAATGCGTGCTGTGATAGTTGTCAAAGCCAATATTGAAAGCATCTAGGTCTGCCTTGTGCTCAAGGCCAACGCGCGTAATCAATTCTTCAGGGGTAATGCCTTCTGATTGGGCGCGCAACATGATGGGCGTGCCGTGAGTGTCGTCAGCGCACACATACATACATTCGTGGCCACGTAATTTTTGAAAACGAACCCAAATATCCGTTTGGATGGTTTCAACCATGTGGCCAAGGTGTAACGGGCCATTGGCATAGGGCAGAGCACTGGTGACAAGGATTCGGCGTTTGGCAGTCATTCTAAAATGCAAAGGTACAGCTAATACGAGATCAGCCAATTATGCCATGTTTGACCGTATTAATGGCGTTTATGGTGTTTTGTTAGATTGATGCCTGTGGCGCGGCGGCGGTGCGTTAGGTCAGGTCTTTGACCCCTTCAAATCGGGATTTATTGGTGGATTTTAAGTGGGCGTTTTGGCCAGTAATTAAGTTTTTCTCTAGTAATTCTTGGATTGCGGTATCCATGGTGCGCATGCCTGAGGCGCTGCCGCTTTGGATGGTATTTTCTAGTTGATCAAGTTTGCCCTGACGTATTAGGTTGGCGACCGCCGGAGTATTGATCATGATTTCCATTGCAGCGATCCGACCGGCCTTGTTTCTAGTCGGAATCAGTTGCTGAGAAATCACCCCGCGTAAAGAGGTGGACAGCATTGAGCGCACCTGCGGCTGCTTGTCTGCGGGGAATGAGTTCACAATTCGATCTACTGTAGCGGCTGCGCCATTAGTGTGGAGGGTGCCCATCACTAAAATGCCCATCTCTGCAGCGGTCACGGCAATGCTAATGGTTTCATGGTCACGCATCTCGCCCACCAAGATCACATTGGGGTCTTCGCGAAGCGCTGATTTCAATGCATCAGCAAAAGATGGGGTGTGCAGTCCAATTTCACGCTGGCTAATCAGACTGTTTTTTCTAGTGTGTACAAACTCAATGGGGTCTTCGATGGTGATGATATGGCCTTTCATGCGGCGATTAATGTCATCAATCATTGCTGCTAAGGTCGTTGACTTACCTGAGCCAGTTTTTCCAGTGACTAGAATCAGACCAGATTTGAGTTTGCACAAATTACTGATTGCCTCTGGCAGCTGAAGATCAGTCATAGATTTGGCGTGTGTGGGTATGGCGCGAAACACGGCGCCTAAGCCATTGATATGTCGCAGTACATTGACGCGAAAACGCGATACTCCATGAATGATATAAGCGAAATCAGCGCCATTTCTTTCTCTTAAGCGCTGCAAAGAGGCCTGCGGAATAATTTCGAGTAACAATTTCTCTACATATGTCGCTTCTAGTGGGGTGTTTTGTAGTGTTAAAAGCTCTCCATGTAAGCGAATGCGCGGTAGATCGCCGGCAATGAAATGTAAATCAGACCCACCTTTGATCAGCACCTGCTTGAGGAATGCATCAATGCCGTTTACCGTCGGTTCTATGGTTCCAGCGTTCAGAGCTGTAGGTTTTTTGTCTGCAGAATTCATCGGGGTGTCCATCTAATTCAACAGATTTAGTTTAGATCTAGCTTGGGCAGAATGCTGATGTCAGTGACGTGGCGCGTGAATAGCTGCTTATCATTGGCATATAAGTAGGCGTCATCGGGATCAAGTCGCTTTTGTTGAATGCCTTCAAGTAAAGCTTGATCCAAGGTTTGCATACCGACATTTCTGCCGGTCTGTAATTGCGAAAGAATTTGGTGGGTCTGATCCGTCATAATCAATTTGCTGATAGCGCGAGTAATGACCATGATTTCGCAAACGGCCTTACGGCTACGTTGATCGGTACCTTTGACCAATGCTTGAGTAATTACTGCTAATAGACTTTGAGCAAGAAAGCTTTTGGTTTGTTCGCGTTCGTCGGCGGGCAGGGCGTCAATAATTCGATCAATAGTTTTTATTGCGCCCGTTGTATGTAGCGTACCCAATACCAAATGTCCTGTTTCTGCTGCTGTCATGGCCCAGCGAATGGTGTCGGCATCGCGTAGTTCACCGACCAAAATGACATCAGGGTCTTCGCGTAAGGCGGCGCGTACACCTTCCGAAAAACTAGGTATATGTGTGTGTAGTTCACGTTGAATGACCTGACTTTCTTTGCTGCAATGGATGAATTCAATCGGATCTTCAAGGCTAATGATGTTGAGTTTGCGCCGCGTATTTAGATAATCAATCATCGCCGCTAATGTGGTTGATTTCCCGGTACCGGTCGAGCCAGTAACTAAGATTAAGCCTTGCTGATTGTCACATAGGTCTTGAATGATTTTAGGTAGTTGCAAAGACTCAAGTGACGGTACTTTTTCTGTAATCGTGCGAAAATTTGCGCCAAGACCAGTATCTTTACGGAAGATATTGGCTCTAAACCGATTGCCATTACTGCTGACATAAGAAAAATCTAGATCTGCGCCTTGGCGTAACAGGTTTTGCTGAGTGCTGGTAGTGACTTCAGAAATATAGCTTTCTAGTTCTGCATGGGTGAGGTCGCGAAACTTCACGGGCAGTAAGTCGCCATACATTCGCAGCATGGGCGGAACGCCTACGGCGAAGTGAATGTCTGAGCACCCTTGATCAGTGCCGAGTTTTAAGAAAGCGTCGATACGTGCCATGTGCCGGATTATTAAGTTCAATTCCGAGAAATGCATGTTTATACGGTGAAAACATGCACTACCTGTGAGGTCTGTCACAGATAGGTGGGGGTGCTTAGAGGAATTCTGTTAAAGCGACATGTAGTTCCTGCATAGATTGGAAGCGATTGGCTTTATCCACCTTAATGGCTTTCATGACTAGCGTGGATAGTGCTTCGGGTATGGTTGGGTTTAATTCAGTGGGGTTAATGGCCTGGCCTTTGACATGTTGATACATGACCGACATGTGTTCACCTTTGGCGTAGGGTGGGGTGCCGGTCAGCATTTCGTAAAGAATAATGCCAAGGCTATAGATATCAGACTGAGCATCAATGGTCTTGCCCATGATTTGTTCAGGGGCCATATATTTTGGGCTGCCAATCACAAAGCCTGTTTTAGTGAGTTGGGTATCATTTTCCTTGTGGGCGGCGGCTACGCCGAAGTCCACTACCTTCAGTTCGCCCGCGTCATTGATCAGAATGTTGGCTGGTTTTAGGTCGCGATGAATAATACCTGCGCCGTGAGCGGATACCATGGCGGCGGCAATATCACAGCCAAACTGCACGGCCTTCTGGATAGGTAGCGGTTGCTCATCGATAATTTCTTTATTCAATGGATGCGAAGGGAAATATTCCATTGAAATGGCATAAAGACCACGCATGTAAACAAAGTCATAAATTCTAATGACGTTTTTGTGAGTAATTTTTCGTGAATAGCGCAATTCGTGAACAAAGCGCTTCATGGCTTCTTCATCTTGGGAAATGTTTTGGTTAAGGAACTTAAGTACTAAGTTCTCTTGTACTACAGCGTCTTGCACTAGTAAGACAGTACCGAATGCACCTTTGCCAATCTTTTTGATGAATTTATAGCGTTCATCAATGACGTCGCCTGGTTTTAAGGTATTGATCTCGAGTTTTTGTGACGAGCTCAGGCTTTCAGCTGTGTTGACGACTGTTTTTAGATCCACTCTGTCTGAGAGGAGGGTTTGGTTTGCAAATTGGGTGTTTTGTTCCGCAGGATTTGCTGTGGTTGCTCCGAGCTTTTGCTCAATGGTCTCTAATGCCTTTCTGGCTGCTTCGATAATGCCTTCATCAACTGTATCTTGAATGACTTTCTGAATGAGTGACTTGGTTGAATTTGCAGTGAGTGAGTCAGTGATGAGTGCCAGCGCAGTTAATGAGTCAATTTTTGTGACCTTATCTCCAGACTTAAGAAGCTCGATCACTGTTTCTAAGCTTGAAGGGTCGCTAATTTTTCCTAGGGCGCGCGCAACCGCGGGTAGCACTTCCTGTTTGCTGTTAGCGGCTAACTCAATCAGTCTAGGCAGTGCTTTGGTGTTGCCGATTTCTCCAAGAGCATCAACGGCTCTTTCTGCTGCCCACCAGTCTGCATCATAAGTTGCTTTGATTAGGAAAGTAACAGCACGCTCATCCTTGGTTTGATGCAATATTTCGATAGCGGTTCGGCGTACTTCTTGATCTTCGTCGCTTAGTAGTTGTAGTACAGCCTCGATGACTTTTGGTCCGCCTATTTTGCCGAGTGCATCTGCCGCGCGACTGCGTACCCACCAGTCTTGATCACGAATGATGTTCAATAGTTGCTTGATATCTTTGGCTGTTCCAAGCGTATTGAGTACTTCAACAGCGCCCCGGCGTGCATATTCATTCTCGTCTTTGAGTGCCGGAATTAAATAGCGCATGGTGTTTGGATCGCCTGCACGTATGATCAGTTCTATAGCCTTATTTTGTGTCTCAAGATCAGGGTCAAGGAGTAGCTCGCATATTGGCTCAATTTCAAGGGGTGCACTTGTACGTAGTAAAGCGTTAAGTACCGATTGTTTGATTTGTTTGTTGCTGTCTTTGAGAAGTTTATGCAGCGCGTGCGTGACTTCTGGTTGATCAAAGCGAGACAGAATATCTACTAGATACATCCGCACTACAGGGTCTTTGCCATCAATGCGACTGAGGAGTTCAAGGATTGATTTGTCAGTGGCGATTTCACTGATGATTCTAAACAGCATCGCTTGATCAGCAGGTTTTTGCTTATATGCCTGATTAAGCAAATCCCGTATGCCGAACCTATTTTTCTGTGCGCTGATAATCTCAATGATGGATGCTTTGGCTGCTCCGGCTCGATTAAGTTGCTTTAGCAATAATTCAGTGGGGTAGTTCCGGCTTATTGACAAAGCGCTACAGATAGCGCTTTTAGTTCGTAGATCTGCACTGGCAATGGAGTCGGCGAGTATTTGGAATGTTTCGCCATTGGCTAATTTAGCTAAGACAGGAACGTAGGCTTCTATTTCCTGTTTACTCGCGGAGGGTAGTGTTTCCAATATTTTGACAATAGCCACAGATCCAAGGTCGCCCAGTTTATCCAGTGCGTGTTGCGCCTGTGGATGCTGTGGGTTGCCCTTGCTCCTTATTTCTTTAATCAGGCGTTCTGCTTTTAGATTGTCAAAAAACTTCATCAGCTTTGGGTGCACAGTTTAGGGAACATTCAACAACACTACGAACCTTATACGCTACAATACACAATTCTCATTCTAGTTAAATTCAAGCTCCATGAATCAAGTCGGTGATACTGCCAGCAACCCAGCGATTTTATCGGCGGCCTTAAACTTTGTTGAGCCCAATGCCGGCATTCGTTTGGCCGATTCTGGGGCCCAAGTTCAGTTGCTCGATACCGTGGCAGGTCAGTCCCCCAAGGTTAAGGTCACGCTGGCTTACTCCCTGGGGCAGGCCATTGCATCGTGCGCCCATCAATTAAGTCAGGAATTGAGTCGGTTCGGTGTGACTGAGGTCACTATTGGCAGTGAAATTCCCTCAACGGCGACCCAACAAAATATTAAACAGATTCAGGGGATTAAAAATATTCTTGTCGTGGCTTCGGGCAAGGGCGGTGTGGGTAAATCGACCACAGCGGCTAATTTGGCGCTGGCGCTAGCACGCGACGGGGCGGTTGTTGGATTATTGGATGCCGATATTTACGGTCCTAGCCAGGCTCAAATGATGGGCTTAGATGGGCAGCGGCCCGTCAGTACTGACGGTAAAACCTTCAAACCTCTCAATGCCTATGGGGTTAAGGTCATGTCTATTGGCTTGCTGGTCGACAGTGAGCAGCCCATGGTGTGGCGTGGGCCGATGGTGACTCAGGCGCTTACCCAGTTGCTTAACGATTGCCAGTGGGGTGATATCGATTATCTGATAGTGGATATGCCGCCTGGTACGGGGGATATTCAACTGACGATGTCACAGCGAGTGCCCATCAGTGGCGCGCTCATTGTAACCACCCCGCAGGACATTGCTTTGCTCGACGCGCGTAAAGGCCTCAAGATGTTTGAAAAGGTCGGAGTGCCCGTGCTTGGTATTATCGAGAATATGAGTACCCACGTTTGTTCAGAGTGCGGACACGAAGAGCATGTTTTTGGTGCCGGTGGCGGTGCCCGTATGGCGGCACAGTACGGGGTAGACTTGCTGGCAGAATTGCCACTAGACATTCGTATTCGTGAGCAAATGGATGCAGGGCGGCCCGTTGTTGCTAGTGATGCACTAGATAAACTGGGGGAGTCCTATATGCTTCTGGCGCGTCGGGTGGGTGCGCGTCTGGCTCGGTATGCTGTTCAACAGGCTAAGCCGATGCCTAATATTTCGTTTGAAGCCACTTGATGGTGGTGGATTAAGGGTTGCAGTTTCGAAAGCGAAGGTAAGTCAACATGAGTATTAAGTCAGATCATTGGATTCGCCGCATGGCTGAAGGTCACGGCATGATCGAACCGTTTGCACCTAATCAAGTGCGTGTCGCCAATGATCAAAAGATCATTTCTTATGGCACTTCTAGTTACGGTTATGACGTGCGTTGCGCCAATGAATTTAAAATCTTCACCAACATTAATTCGACTATTGTTGATCCTAAAAGCTTTGATCCAGCCAGTTTTGTAGATGTTACGGCTGATGTGTGTATTATTCCTCCTAACTCGTTTGCGTTAGCGCGTACCGTTGAATATTTCCGTATTCCACGCAGCGTGCTAACGGTTTGTCTGGGTAAGTCCACCTATGCGCGCTGCGGTATCATTGTCAACGTCACGCCCCTAGAGCCTGAGTGGGAAGGGCACGTAACCCTTGAGTTTTCCAATACCACAACGTTGCCAGCTAAAATTTATGCCAACGAAGGCGTTGCGCAAATGCTGTTCTTTGAATCAGATGAAGTGTGCGCCACTTCTTACAAAGATCGTGGTGGTAAATACCAAGGGCAGAAGGGTGTGACTCTGCCTAAGGCTTAAGGTGTCAGGTAATTTACTCTTATGCGTCTAGTTACTTTTATTTATGCCGAGCAGCAGCACACTGGACTGCTGTTGGGTGAATGTGTTTTGCCCTTGGCTGAGATGGTTAAGTCCTCTGGGCTTGAGCTGGATGTGTCAACGGTTCTAGGTATCGTACGCAGTCCAAAAGATAAGCTCAATGCATTGTCTGAGTTATCTCGACGCGCTTTTGAGTTCAGGTCAGCGTTTATTCCGCTGAGTCGCGTGAAATTATTGGCGCCTATTCCTCATCCCGTGCGCAATGTGTTCTGTGTGGGGCGTAATTACTTAGATCACATCAAAGAAGGGTTGCCTGGTAAGCCGACCGAAGTGGCGCTGCCTGTCGTGCCGCAATTTTTTTCGAAGGCCACTCATGCGGTGAATGCCCCTGACGGCGATATCCGGCTCGATGCTTCGCTGACAAGTAAGTTGGACTACGAGGTGGAATTGGCGGTGGTGATTGGTCGTGGCGGGCGGGATATATCCAAGGCGGCGGCGCTCGATCATGTATTTGGTTACTGTGTGGCTAACGATTTTACTGCGCGCGATTTGCAGCGTCGTCACGACCAGTGGTTCAAAGGGAAGTCCTTAGATACTACTTTTCCTTTCGGTCCGGCTATAGTAACCAAGGATGAGATCAATAATATCAATGAGTTAAAGATTATTCTGACTGTGAATGGTGAGCTTCGCCAGCATGCCCAAGTCGCTCAAATGATTTTCGATATTCCGGCCATTATTGAGTATTTATCGGCAGGATTGACCCTGGAGGCTGGGGATATTATTTCCACGGGTACGCCTTCTGGGGTGGGTTATGCGATGACTCCTCCCCACTATTTGAAGGTGGGGGATGTGGTGGAATCTCATATCGATGAGCTCGGCACATTGCGTAACATGATTGTCGCCGCTTAAGTTCCCCGCGTTGGCCTAAAAGCATCGACTGTTTTTAGGTCATTTTTTGGCGAATACCCCAAAGCTGAAAGCCGACATTCCTGTAGAATACGCGTCAATTTTTAAGCGTAATTTTTCCGGGAGAACGCATGTTCGCAGCAGAACTGAAAATCGCTGATTTTGATCCTCAATTGCAGGCGGCACTTGATGCCGAACGCCTCCGTCAGGAGGAGCACATTGAATTGATTGCCTCTGAAAACTACACCAGCCCTCGGGTGATGCAGGCGCAAGGCACGGTACTGACCAACAAATATGCTGAAGGGTATCCCGGTAAGCGTTATTACGGTGGCTGTGAGCATGTTGATGTCGTAGAACAATTGGCGATCGAGCGTGCCAAGCAGTTGTTTGGCGCCGACTATGCCAATGTGCAGCCGCATTCAGGTTCTCAGGCTAATGCTGCGACTTTTCTAGCGTTGATTAATCCTGGCGACACCATTCTCGGGATGAGCTTGGATCACGGTGGGCATTTAACGCATGGTGCCAAGATCAATTTTTCTGGTCGTATTTTTAACGCGGTGCAATATGGCGTTCGGCCAGAAGATGGCTTGATTGATTATGATCAGTTGGAGCGTTTAGCCCTCGAACATAAACCACGCATGATTATTGCGGGTTTTTCTGCCTATTCTCGTGTTTTAGATTTCCCACGCTTTAGAGCTATTGCAGATGCGGTGGGCGCATATTTAGTGGTTGATATGGCGCACGTTGCGGGCTTGGTTGCTGCGGGTCTTTATCCTAACCCTGTGCCCTATGCTGATGTGGTAACCACCACTACTCACAAGACATTGCGTGGTCCGCGTGGCGGGTTAATTCTTGCGCGCCACAATGAAGAAATCACTAAGAAGCTAAATACTTTGGTGTTCCCAGGTACACAGGGTGGTCCATTGATGCATGTGATTGCCGCCAAGGCAGTGGCCTTCAAAGAAGCGCTAGAACCAAGCTTTGTTGATTACCAAAAGCAGGTGGTTGCTAATGCGCGTGCGATGGCCGCAACCATGGTTAAGCGTGGTTACAAGGTGGTTTCCGGTGGTACCGATAATCATTTATTCCTGCTTGATCTGATCGGTCGTGATTATTCGGGTAAAGATGCTGATGCGGCGTTGGGTAAGGCGAATATCACGGTGAACAAAAACACTGTGCCTAATGATCCGCGTTCACCGTTTGTGACAAGTGGTCTGCGTATTGGTTCTCCAGCAATCACGACTCGTGGTTTCAAAGAAGCAGAAGCTACGCGTTTGGCGGGACTAATTGCAGATGTGTTGGATAACATTAACGATGAGGCCACCATTGCTCGTGTGAAGACTGAAGTGTTGGCAATCTGTAAACAATTCCCTGTCTATGGTTGATGCATAAGTAGCTGCAACAGCAACAGAGTTGTTGCAGCTTACCGAAAGGCTGATCCATGTTTTGTCCTTTTTGCGGTTACGAAGAAACCAAAGTGATTGATTCACGTTTGGCAGGCGAGGGTCAGCAGATCCGTCGTCGTCGTGAGTGCTTAAAGTGCGCCGAACGATTTACCACTTTTGAGACTGCAGAATTGGTGATGCCGCGTGTGGTGAAAAGCGATGCGCGGCGTGAACCGTTCGATGAGCAAAAACTTAAAAGTAGTATGCTCAAAGCCTTGGAAAAACGCCCCGTGGCGATTGAGTCCGTTGACGCTGCCGTATTGCATATATGTAACAAGCTACGTGCATTGGGTGAGCGCGAAGTGCCGGCCCGTATGGTGGGTGAGTTGGTCATGAATGAATTGCGGCATCTCGATGAAGTGGCTTATGTGCGCTTTGCCTCGGTGTATCACAGTTTTCAAGATGTGGATGCATTTCGTGAGGAAATCGAACAGCTGCGGCGTGATCAATTGAAATCTGATGTTGAAGGATCGCAATTAGCGCTATGGGATGGTGTCAGTTCTCTGAAGCCGAAATCTAAGCGTTGATTGCAGGCTTTATGTTTAGCGTTAACGATCAGATGTATATGGCTCGTGCGCTGCAGTTAGCAGAGCAAGGGTTATTTACCACTGATCCTAACCCTCGGGTGGGATGCGTGTTGGTGCGCGATGGTGTGGTGGTTGGTGAGGGTTGGCACCGTAAAGCGGGTCAGCCGCATGCTGAAGTTGAGGCATTACGGCAGGCAGCTGATCAAGCGTATGGATCAACGGCTTATGTGACTTTAGAGCCGTGTAGTCATCAGGGTCGTACGCCACCATGTACAGAGGCACTGATTAATGCAGGCATTACCAAGGTCGTGATGGCGGCCACTGATCCCAATCCTTTGGTGAATGGGAAAGGTGCGCAAGCATTGAAGGCTGCGGGTATCGAAGTACTTGCAGGTTTAATGGAAGATGAGGCTAAGGCGTTAAATGTTGGCTTCATCAAGCGCATGAGTTCAGGGTTGCCCTGGGTGCGAGTGAAGTTGGCGGCAAGCCTTGATGGAAGAACTGCGCTGGCAAATGGTGTGAGCAAATGGATTAGTAGTGCTGAGTCACGTGCTGATGTACAGCGTTGGCGAGCACGCAGCTCTGCCATTTTGACGGGGGTTGGTTCAGTGCTGGCGGACAATCCGCAGTTGAGCGTACGTGATACAGAGATTGAGTTATTGGGGCGTCAGCCGCTGCGAGTGATTTGTGATTCACAACTGCGCATGCCCCATACGGCACATCTCTTACACAGTGATGGGGTGCTTATCTATACCCGAGCCAAGTCCAAATCTATGGGTAAGGCTGAAGTAGTACAGGTAGCTGCAGATGACGAAGATCGTGTGGATCTGTTGGCAATGCTTAAGGATTTAGCGCAACGTGGCTGTAATGAAGTTTTGGTTGAAGCTGGCGCAACGCTTAGTGGGCGCTTGTTTCAGTTGGGGTTGGTTGATGAGTTGTTGTTATATGTTGCGCCCGTATTGTTGGGTCAAGATGCACGTCCGTTGTTGCGACTGCCGATGATCGAGCATATGAATGAGCGTGTTACGCTTAAGCTATTTGAGTGTCAGCCTATTGGAGCTGACTTACGCTTGCGTTATCAACTGCAGAGGTAAATTTGTTTACTGGGATTATTCAAGAAGTCGGGCAGGTGAAAAGTATTCTTGCCATCAATGGCGATGTGCAGTTGGTGATTTCAACTAGCGAGGCTTTCCTTAAAGCCGCAAAGCTAGGTGACAGTATTGCGGTTAATGGTTGTTGTCTCACGGTAATGCAGCTTTGGCCGGATGCCTTTAGTGCCGATGTATCACGCGAGACTTTGCAAGTAACAACTCTTAAAAGTTGGCAAATCAATCAGCGTGTTAATCTTGAAAAAGCGCTGTGCGTGGGTGATGCCTTGGGTGGGCATTATGTTTCTGGTCATGTCGATGGCATGGGGGAAGTATTAGCTCGTCATGGGGATGCGCGTTCGGTACGAATGCGATTCTCAGTGCCGGTTACATTGGCGCGCTATATCGCCAGAAAGGGTTCGGTTGCTGTTGATGGAGTTAGTCTTACGGTCAATGCAGTTGGTGATGAAGCAGCTTATTCTTGGTTTGAGGTTAATCTAGTTCCGCATACCTTGGCTGTAACCATTTTGGATAGTTATGGCGTGGGAACCGTGGTCAATCTAGAAATTGATATTATCGCGCGTTATTTCGAACGTATGCAGCAGGCAGAGGCAACCCAATGAACTCATCTGGCAAGTTAAATAGCATCGAAGAAATTCTCGCTGACTTAGCGGCCGGTAAAATGGTCGTCATTATGGATGATGAAGACCGCGAAAACGAAGGCGACTTACTGATGGCAGCAGAGTTGGTGCGCCCAGAAGACATTAATTTTATGGCTCGTTATGGTCGTGGGTTGATTTGTTTGACGTTAACGCGTGAGCGATGCAAACAACTACGATTGCCCTTGATGGTGTCAGAGACAGATTCAAGTCATCGCACCAATTTTACTTTATCTATCGAAGCCGCTGAGGGTGTGACCACGGGTATTTCTGCGCATGATCGTGCGCATACCGTACTGACCGCAGTTAAGGCGAATGCCAAGCCGGAAGATCTGCGTCAGCCTGGGCATATTTTCCCACTCATGGCGCAACCGGGTGGTGTATTAACTCGCGCTGGGCATACCGAGGCGGGCTGTGATTTAGTGAGTTTAGCGGGACTGTCTCCAGCATCGGTGATTGTGGAGATTCTGAATGAAGATGGCACCATGGCTCGCCGTCCTGATCTTGAGAAATTTGCAGCGCAACATGGATTGAAGATCGGCACCATTGCTGACCTCATTCGTTATCGTATTGATAAAGAAAAGTCAGTGGAGCGTATTGCTGAGCAGAGTATCGATACTGATTTTGGCCCGTTTCGCATGATGTGCTTTGAGGATCATGTGAATCGTTCTGTGCACCTTGCTCTGGTTTGTGGTGATCCCACGCAGGTCGACGCCCCGTTGGTGCGGGTTCACTTGCAGGACACCTTGCGTGACTTGGTTGGAGTGCATGATAAAAAACGCAGTTGGTCATTGCGTGCCGCTATGCAGCGTGTGGCCGCCGAAGGTACGGGTGTCATTGTGTTGTTGCAACCTAAAGAAGAGCCCCGCGATTTAATTACTTCGGTGGTTAATATGCAGGGTAATCAGACCCGTCCGCCAGCTGCTGGTGTGCTGCGAACCTATGGGGTGGGCGCGCAGATCTTACGAGATTTGGGTATTCATCGTATGCGTGTACTTTCTGCGCCACGGCAGTTGCAGGGGCTCTCGGGGTTTGATTTGGAAGTCGTGGGCTACGTGGAATAGTGACCTGTGGCAAGCATCTGGTATCGTCGCAGGCTATACTTGCGGCTTCTGGGTTCTTTGACTGAACCAGTGTGATCTTTAACTTAAGTATTTTGTGGGGTCCTGATGGACGCGATGAAGACAACTCAAGGCGATTTATTGGCGCGCGACCTAAAGTTTGTAATTGTGGCTGCGCGTTTTAATGACTTCATTGTTGAGTCGTTAGTGCGCGGTGCTGTTGACACATTAAAGCGTCATGGCGCTACTGAGAAAAACATTGAGTTGGTACGAGTGCCGGGAGCCTTTGAGTTGCCCTTGGCTGCTCAACGTTTGGCGCAGACCAAGCGTTATCAAGGCATTATTGCTTTGGGTGCTGTTATTAAAGGTGCAACGCCGCACTTTGATTATGTGTGTGGTGAATGTGCCAGTGGCTTATCCCGAGTCAGTCAGCAAACGGGTGTACCCGTAGCATTTGGGGTATTAACCACCGATACCATCGAGCAGGCCATCGAGCGTGCCGGCACTAAAGCAGGTAACAAAGGTGCGGATGCAGCCTTGGTTGCGCTGGAAATGGCTAATTTGTTACCGCAACTGGATCAATGATGATCGACCTGAGTGCTGTTGCAGTAGCGGAGGGTTCAGAGGCCGCATCTACTGAACCTAAAAAAAGAAAGTCTAGAGTGAGTGCAGTACGCGCTCGTAGTCAGGCGAGGCGTTGCGCTTTACAGGCGCTGTATCAATGGCAGCTCACCGAGCAAAGTTTTTCTGAGATTTTGGCTCAGTTCATCGAAAGAGATGAATACAAAACTGCAGAGGCGGTTTATTTTCATAAGTTGCTGAACGGTGCAATTGAACAGCATCAGGCGCTTTCCGCAAAGGTTGCAGAGTTTGCAGACCGTCCTTGGGAGCAAATGGATCCTATCGAGCGTGCAGTGTTATTAATAGGTATGTATGAGTTTATTCACTGCTTAGATGTGCCGTATCGTGTGGTGGTTAATGAAGCGGTAGAGTTGACCAAGCAATTTGGTGCCACTGATGGCTATAAATATATTAATGCTCTGCTGGATCGTGCGGCGCGCGAGATTCGTGCGGGTGAAAAACAGTATTCACGGAATTGATTTCTAAGTTTTCAACGCTGGTTTCAATTTTCTTTAGGTCTTGCTAAATACTGCTTGGCGTCAGGTACTTACCTTGGGTGAATTTGATCTCATCAAGCGTTTTTTCACTCCTGCGAATTATTCAAGTGATGTGTTGTTGGGAGTGGGGGATGATGCTGCGGTTTTAGCGGTGCCGCAACACTGTAGACTAGTGGCCGCAGTAGATACTGTTGTTGAAGGTGTGCATTTTCCTGTTAAGACTTCGGCTGCAGATATTGCTTATCGAGCATTGGCTGTTAATTTAAGTGATATGGCGGCGATGGGCGCACAACCTCGCTGGTTCACGCTTTCTTTAAGTATGCCGCAGGCTGATGAGCAATGGATCTCTGAATTCTCCGTCGGTCTTAGTCGCTTGGCCGCTCGTTTTAGTGTTCAACTTGTGGGTGGCGACACCGTAAAAGGTCCGCTCAGTATCTCAATTCAAATTTTAGGTTTGGTCGATAAAGATCAGTGGCTGACTCGATCAGGCGCTAAGCCTGGGGATCTTATTTTTGTATCCGGTGCGTTGGGTGAAGCAGCCGGTGGTCTACAGCTTCTACTTAAGCCTGATTTACACGCTTCATTGGAGCATCGTCAGTATCTTTTAGAGCGCTTTTATCATCCTACGCCACGAGTCGAATTAGGACTGAGGCTGAAATTGGTGGCCAGCTCAGCGATGGATGTATCTGATGGTCTGCTCACCGATTTAAGAAAATTGTGTGCAGCCAGTCACTGTGGTGCTGATTTACAGTTGGATAGTCTGCCGCATTCTAAGCCGATGAATTCAGTGTTTGGTGCGGCTGGAGCGGAGCATTTGGCATTGCATGGAGGTGATGATTATGAGTTGTTATTTACTGTCCCTGCTGATGATGTGGTTGCGTTGCAGGACATCATGACTGAAACGGGTGTGCCATGTACTGAAATTGGCCGTATAACTCGTAATGGTGGGGTGCAGTGCTATCGAAGCCAGGACGCTGTGGTTGTGGAAGAGGGTGGATATGATCACTTTGCGGTTGTGAACTAATTTAATACTGAATATTTAAATGCGTTTAAGTGCTCCAATTAAAATAATTCTCTCTGACCCAGTGCATTTTCTAGCATTCGGATTTGGGGCAGGACTAAGTCCTAAAGCACCAGGTACGGTCGGTACGCTGGTGGCATTACCCTTTGTTATTTTGTTAATGCAAAGTTCGGCGGCGATTTATATAAGTACCGTATTTGTGCTGGGTTTGCTGGGTATATATCTGTGTGGTGAGAGCGCCCATCGTTTGGAAGTGCATGATCATCCTGGGATTGTTTGGGATGAGTTTGTGGGTATGGCTATAACCATGATTGCAATGCCATTTACATGGTGGAATCTTTTGCTGGGTTTTGTTTTCTTTAGAATATTCGATATTCTAAAACCTTGGCCAATACGAAGCATCGATAGAAGTGTTTCTGGTGGTGTTGGAATTATGCTTGACGATGTAATTGCTGGCGTATTTTCTTGCCTGTTGTTGCATGGTCTGGTTTTCGTTATTCAATAATTATTTATGAATTAATTTCGGATATTCCTTCTTTTGTTTATATATCGAATAAGTAAGAAGTCATCATGAATAATTCATCGAAAAACCAAGGTAATCCGATGAAGATCGGTAAGTATTCCATCATCAATCAGGTGGGGCGAGGTAGCACCAGCTCGGTTTACCTCTCTTATGATCCTTATTATCGCCGGGATGTTGCGATTAAGCTCTATAACGCTGATTCGGCTGATGAAGAAAAATCAAAAAACATTCGTAATATGTTTCTTTCTGAAGCACACATTATTGGAAGACTTCAGCATCCTAATATTTTGCCTATTTATGATGCAGGCGAGGAAGGTGGATGCTGTTATGTGGTAGCTGAGCATATTCATGGTGCTCGTACCTTAAACGTATATTGCAATCTAGATAATCTATTGCCTATAGAGAATGTTGTTGAACTTATTTATAAGTGCGCCAAAGCGCTACACTATGCCCACTGTCGTGGGGTTATACATCGTGATATCAAGCCTTCTAATTTGATGCTTACTCAAGATAATGATGTACGTATTATAGATTTTGGTATTGCGCTGGTTTCTGGTTCTGATGCTCCTGTTATTGATGGTATCGCGGGTAGTCCATCCTATATGTCACCTGAACAAATCCAATCAGACTCGGTGACGAGTAAATCTGATCTATATTCACTAGGTGTGGTGATGTATGAGTTGCTGACTGGGCAGAGACCATTCAGGGGGCAGAGTTTAAGTCAGTTGATGCATAACATTGTTTTCTCTGCTCCGTCTGAGGTTCGTGCATTGCGTCCTGAGGTATCGGCCATGCTTGAGAGTGTGGTGCATAAAATGTTACAGAAGGAGCCTAATAAGCGTTATGCCAATGGTGCTGAGTTGGCGGCTGAATTGACTCGAGTGCATCAGCAGTTAAGAGCGGTAGCTTCAGATCTAGATCTGCAAGAGCGGTTTGCTTTGTTGCGAGAACTAAGTTTTTTCCACGACTTTTCCCATCATGAAATTATGGAGCTTTTGCGAGCCGGTTACTGGCAGAACTATGCTGCTGGTGAGGAAATCATTAAGCAGGGGGAGATTGATAATCGTTTTTATGTGGTTGTTTCTGGGCAGGCGCTGGTAATAAAAAATGGTGTGCAAGTTGGTTACTTGCAGGAGGGGGCTTGTTTTGGTGAGGCCGGTTATGTGCGCGGCGCAAAACGTCAGGCGACGGTCAGGGCGCTTACTGACTTTACGGTTCTCAAAGTCAGTTCCGCCCTGTTGGAGCAAACATCTGCAGCCTGTCAGTTACGGTTCAACAAGGTGTTTTTGCAGCACTTAATTGGGCGATTACATACTTCAACTGGAAGCAATAGCTAGTTTTTTTGGTTGCCAAAATAACAGACTATTTATCGATTTTTTCGAAATCTAAACTGGGTTTATCACCTGGTCGAAAATACACGTACTTTTCGCTCATTTTCACTAAGGCAATATCGCGTTCGTTAGCACTATTAAACCAGTGTTCTCGTTGCCAGTTATTGACCACTAAATTGCAAAAAGGATCAGAGCTGCGTAGTTTAACTCTGATGCCAAAGTTTTTAAGTTCGGTGGCTGGCGTCACTAGGTTGTGTGGATGACAAATTGAAGACATTTTTTGTACTGGCGATGAAGTTTAATATATTTATATTGTAGCCGAATGTGAGGAACTGGCATGTTTGTTAATGATAAAAAGGTAAAAATGCCGACCCCAGAGCAAGCGTTACCTGGACGTCTTGAGGCTATGGCGGTGCCTACTAGACACTTTGTGAATGAGCATACTTTAGTACCTCCATATCCTGAAAAGTTGCAATTGGCGCTGTTTGGTTTAGGTTGTTTCTGGGGTGCGGAGCGAAAGTTTTGGCAGCAGGCTGGGGTGTTTAGTACGGCAGTAGGGTATGCGGCAGGGTTTACGCCCAATCCGAACTATGCAGAGGTTTGTACTGGATTAACTGGTCACAATGAGGTGGTGCAGGTGGTCTTCGATCCTGTAACAATTTCCTATCAGCAATTGCTAAAGATCTTTTGGGAGTCACATGATCCCACCCAAGGAATGCGTCAAGGTAATGATCGCGGAACTCAATATCGCTCTGGTATTTACGTCTATACGGATCAGCAGAGATTGTTAGCGGAAAGAAGTAGAGAAGATTACGCCCGGAAATTAGCTGCAGCAGGCTATAGTTCAATCACCACCGAAATACTTACTGCGCCAATCTTTTATTTTGCCGAGCCAGAACATCAGCAATATCTAGCGAAAAACCCTCATGGGTACTGCGGCTTAGGTGGTACGGGGGTTAGTTGCTCAATATAAATACGTATGCTTTTCTCTATTTAGATTTAGATAAGCTTATTTAGGCGGTTCAGAGCCTGGCTTAGTGTCTTCCATCGGATAGGTCACTAAATCGTTGGTCTGAGGAGAATTGCTGGTAGTTGAAGTCCCGGTTGGTAGGGCAGATGAGGTGGATTCTGTGGTTTTGGCTGGTGGCGCTGCTGCTGGTGATTTGCCAAGCAGGGCGGAAATGAATGTCTCGCCAGAAGCTGGGGCGCGTGGGGCGGTTGGGCTGGTAATTTCGCTGGCTAGAATTCCAGGCTTTGTGTAGTAGCTGGCATTTGCCTTGTGATCAATACTCAGTGCGGAACCATCAAGCGCTATGCCAAAGAATAATCCCTTACTGCGTGAATAAGAATATATCTGAGACATGTTGAGATCAGTTGCCGCAGAGCCTTGGCGTCCTAAGGGGCCGGCAGCTACGGAAGCATCAACGCCTAAAGTTATTTTCCCGCCTATCAGTCCTTCAACGCTCGCCTTTGATGTGAAGACTAGCATTAGGTCAGTGACTTGTACCCCAAACTGAAAACCCCAGCTGCCACCAGCGATGGTGACGAATATTGGATTACTCCATGATCCATCAGGTTTGCGAATAGACATGACGCCGTTTCCATAGCGGCCACCAAAAATGAGACCGCCTTTGACTGCTTCAGGCACGACCACCATTGCGTAGGCTCTATCAATTAGCCAATTGGGGACGTTCTGGTCGGGCGCTTTTAGTAGTTCACCAACCACCTGCGTGGCTTTATTTAAAGTGGTTTCTTGGCGGGTTTCGGCCTGAGTAGTGCTTGTCCCTACTACGAAAGTCGAGATGGCGAGCCAAAAAAACAAAGGTAAAAAGCGCATGATTCATTCCTCGGCCGTCTGATTTTGACCATTACATCATTATAGGCATCATACCGAGCGACGCAAATTCTAAAATTAGTCTAGGATAGAATTATCAGTGAGCCGAAGTGGAAAGAGCTAAACGGCTTTTAGCCTCGCTAATAACTTGGGGTGAAGCGCCACTGTTTTCATGTTGTAGTGATAGGTATGAGCTGTGTAGAAGCTCTTTACCCTCGTGGCTTCTGTTTAGAGCAATGAGTACCTCGCCTAGTAGATTTTCAGAACGTGCGGTACGCCATTCTGGAGCGCGATTTTCCTTCCATCGCGTAATGTTTTTCCTTAGTAACTCCTCGGCTTGTCTAGAATGGTTGGTTGCAAATTGTATTTGTGCAAGTAGGTATTCTGCTGAGGCCATGTATTGATGATCAGTTGCATTGTTTTTCTCAAGAATGGTTATGGCGGTTCTTGCGTGAAACTCAGCCTCAGCATGTTTTTTTCTTTTAATTAGCAGGTCAGCTAGGGCTGTATGATAATAGACGGTATCTATATTATCCTTGCCCAAAGCTGTTTCTATTATTTCAAGTGCTTCACGTGAATTTTTCTCGGCTTCTTCTGTTTTTCCTTGTGCCTGCTGAATAAAACTAAGCGCATCTATTGTGCTAGCGAGGACTGGATTTTTTTCTCCATATAGTTTTTTTTGAGCCTGAAGTGACTGATTGATAAGAGAGGCGGCTTCCTCAGGCTGCCCTTGTCTAAAAAGCAGGTCTCCTAGTGTGAAGTCAGCTAGGGCTCTATCGGGATGTACCTCTGGAAGTGTTGTATGAGTAATAGTCATGGCTAGGCGGGCAGTGTCTAGTGCTGCGACCTGTTTATTCTGCCAGAGCAAGCTTTGGGTCAGGGTCATTAATATGGATGCAATTTCAGGATGATTATTGCCATAAATTTGACGCGCTATGGATAGGGCTTCTTGAAGTATGGTTGTTGCTGTATCGGACTTGCTGAGGGTCAGTTCTAGATAGGCAATATTTTTTAAGACATCTACATACTCAGGCGTCACGGTTTTATTGCTATTTTCGAGAATTGATTTTGATTCAAAAAGCGAGGATTTAGCTTCTTTATAAAGTCCTTTTTGTCTCTGGGCGTCACCTAGATAATTCAAGGTTTGAGCTCGAAACTCTCTGTAGAATTCAGATTTTTTGTTTTTAATGTGGAGTGATTCTGTAAGGTATCTTATAGCCAATTCGGGTTGGTTTTGTCGTTGATATGCCCGGCCTATGGCCTCAAGGAGTTTTGCCTTAACCTCTGGTTGTTGCTGAAGTTCATAGTCATCTGATATTTGATTACCCGCTTTTGCAAGTAGTTCCTTGGCGGTAACTTCTTTTCCTTGGTTGACGAATGGATCGGCGTTACTAAACACTTCTAGCATAAAGTCAGATACATGTTCTGCGCGTATTGTTTGTTGTTTGGCTAGGTCGCGTTGTTCTGAAATGATCCCATTCTGCATTGAGACAAAAAATGAGAAGCTAATTAACGCAAGCATTGCGGCAATGCTGGACGCTACTCCCAGGATGTGGCGATGGACAAATCTTTTGCTGTAGTAGGTCCAATTCCCTTGCCGTGCTTCAACGGGTTCTTGATTGAGGTGTCTTTCGATGTCTTTGGTTAGTTGTTCTACGGAGCTATATCGTTGCGCCGGTTCTTTCCTGAGTGTCCGCATGACAATGGCGTCCAAATCACCTGAAATATTTTTTTTAAGTCTTTTGGCATTAGTTTTGCGCGCTCTGACCACTTCGTTGATATCGAATTTTTCAATATTCGAGTTGTTTGGGTTGAATTGCTCTAGACTTTGGCTTGGGCGGGTAGGATCTATCACGCAGATGATGCGTTCTAGTTCTAGTTGATTTAGTGCGTGTACTTGATATGGGCGGGCGCCTGTCAATAATTCGTATAGGATCATGCCCAGCGCATAAATGTCGCTTGCGGTAGTGATGTTTTGACCGGTGATTTGTTCTGGACTCGCGTACTCGGGTGTGAGTACGCGCTCGTTTAGGTGCGTGAGTCCGATTTCGGTTGCGGACATTGCTAATTTGGCGCTGTCGTCAATAAGTCGCGCAATGCCAAAATCTAGCAATTTTGGTGTGCCGTCCGGTGTAACGAGAATATTGCCTGGTTTTAAGTCGCGGTGAATAACTAGATTCTGGTGGGCGTACTGAACTGCTGTACAAACTTTCGTAAATAAGATTAAGCGCTCTTTGATCGTTAGGGTTTTGTTATTGCAATATTGGTCTATGGTTTCGCCATGGACATATTCCATTACCAGGTAGGGCATCCCACTGCGAGACTCGCCGGCATCAAGTAATCGTGCAATATTGGGATGATTTAGTTGCGCGAGAATTTGTCTTTCAGCCTGAAAACGAGTGATAACTTCTTCATGAAGCCGTCGATCTTCAATGATTTTGATGGCGACTTGAGCTGAGTACTGTCGGTCTGCGCGTTCACCTAAATACACTGTGCCTGCGCCGCCCTTGCCGAGCAATCTGGTTAATCTATAAGCGCCAATAGTGCTGCCTAATAAATCATGTTGATTGTTTTTATTGATTGATCTCGTGCGGGTATTGGCTTCACGAGTAGGGCTGGTTTGATGAGTGGTCAGGCGTGAAGTAGTAAATCGCATGTTTGGCCGATACTTATAGAAGGAAGCGCCATGCTTGCTTGGATTTAGGATTAAAGAGTTAGCTGTTTGTTTTGACTTGCTATCGTTGATTGTGAGTTGGTGCGTGATTGAAAACTGTGCGGCGGTTCAGATTTAAGTGATTTTTGCCTGCCATTGGCTGGATTTTTTGGATCAATGATTGAAATCCTGAATTATAGCTTATATAAAAAATTAATAAATAACCTTAAGTTATTGAAAATAAAGATAAAAGCCTTGCTTGTTTTTGTTCCATTTTCTTCGTTGATGATGTGGCAATAAAAAAATCAGCCAAATGAAGTGATTGGGCGACATTTTTTACTGGTTTATGACATCAAATGGTTTATTATGTTTACCTGATTATGATTATGTGAAAAAGCTATTTACGTGGCTCCTTGGAGAATTTATGCGTAACTTGATGATTGGTCTGGCTTCAGTAGTGTTTGCTTTGGTTTTTTCCCGCGCTATTGATTCTAGTCGTTTTGCCGGTGTTTTCCAGCAATCTATTGGTGCTACTCAAGACTTAGCGGCCATAAGGCTTCCTCGTACAGGCTTAGCGGCCATAAGGCTTCCTCGCGTAGACGCTTTTGAGTTTGTTTAATAGGCTAATGTGTAAATTTTGACCTAAATTATTTGATTGGTCTTTGTATTTGTTGTTATTGGTTTTTTTATAAATTCAATAGTAAAGCCATAGGATTGTTAAACCGGTCTGTTAATGAGGCGGTAACTTCATAAGGTTATCGCTTTTTTTATTATTGCCTATGATTTAGATGACGGACTTATTTGGTCTCGTCTTGGTGTATTTGGTGCGTGGTTTGGTCCTTGGATTCTGTAGAATTCATTTTTTCTAGACTCTAAACTTGGCTTCCTTGCGGTGATGCTTGACAGGCTATTTGAAGTTTTGGCTTGGGCTATTGCCGCGTATTCATAGCGAAAATTAAATGCCACGCCAAATAGTCAAATTTCCCTTGAAAGATATTGCGCTTCGAGATGATGTTCATGCGCTAGGGGAGTTGCTTGGTGAGGTGTTATCGGAGCAGGGAGGCCATGAGTTATTCGATGTTGTTGAGGGTGATAGGCAGGCTGCCCTTAATCGTCGGGATGGCGATGGAAGTGATGAAATAATAATTCGCACTCGCGGCCGCGAGGCGAATCAGGCGCGTGATCTAGTGCGTGCTTTCTCTACTTGGTTTCAGATGGTCAATATGGCGGAAAAGGTTCACCGTATTCGCCGGCGTCGCCAATACATCAATGAAGGTGGTGGTGGTCAGCCTGGGGGTATAGATGAGGCTTTCCTTAAACTCAAGAATCATGGTTTGAGTTTTGAAGAAGTAAAAAAACTATTACAAGAGATTTGGATTGAGCCGGTGATGACTGCTCACCCCACTGAATCAAAACGTAGAACGATCCTGCGTAAGCAAAAAGTGGTCTCTGAATTGCTGTTGAGTCGCCTAGATTTGCCGGCAAACTCAAATGAAGCGCGAGTGAATTGGCAGCGCGTTCGTTCTGAAATAACGACAGGTTGGCAGACAGCCGATAATTCACGTCAAAGATTGACTGTTGCTGATGAGCGCGAGCATGTCTTGTTTTTCGTTGTTGAAGTGATTTACAAGATTATTCCCGTGTTTTACGAGGAGATTGAGGCCGCTGCATGGCGTGTTTATGGCGATGACGCTCGTAACTTTGAGGCTCCAGAAATCATTAAATTTGGTTCCTGGGTGGGTGGTGATATGGATGGCAATCCAGGTGTCAACGCCAAAACAATTCGTGAAACTATAGCGCGCCAACATCAGTTAATTATTAATAGTTACTTTATCGAATGTCAGCAGCTTTCAGAATTGTTGTCCCAAAGTACCAGTCGCATAGGAATTTCTGCTGAGCTGCAGGCGCGTATCAATACCTATTCAGTGATGCTGGCCTCTACGCATTCCGTCAATGTGGCGCGGCAGGATTTTATGCCCTACCGCGTTTTTCTCGGTCAAGTCAGTGAGCGGTTGCGCGCCAGTTATGAGGCTCGACAAAATCATTACGAGTCTGCGGCAGAGTTTTTGCGTGATATTCAGCTCGTTGCTCATAGTCTGATTCAGAACAAAGGGCAACATGCTGGTTTGTTCCATGTAAAGCGATTAATTCGTCGGATTAAAACCTTTGGATTTCATCTGGTGACGCTGGATTTGCGGCAGCGCTCCAATGTGCATCGTCACGTAATTTCACAAGGTATTGGTGATGAGCAGTGGGGTCAGTTAACTGCAAGTCAGCGAAGCAATCGATTGGTTGATGCGCTCGGTCGGGATGAAGGGTTCTGTAAAACACTTGATCCAGATGGAAAGCGTAGCCTCTCAGTTTTCGACACAATTGCGCACTGTCGGCATCGTCATGGCGTAGATGCGATTGGTCCATTTGTAGTTAGTGGACCAACCGGTGCGGATGATGTTTTGTCAGTCTTGTTGTTGGCTCGTTGGGCGGACTGTGTCAGTCGGCAAACTAGTGATGTTCCTATAGATGTCACTCCTTTATTTGAAACGCAGGCTGAGCTTGAGCATTGCGGCGAAATGATGTCTGAGCTATTCAAGATGCCGATATACCAGCAGCACTTGATCGGAAGGCGTAACCATCAGTTTGTCATGCTTGGCTATTCTGCGAGCAATAAAGAGCAGGGAAGTGTCACATCGCAATGGTCTCTGCGCCGAGCTCAAGAAGCGTTGCTTGAGGCTGCAAAAGCGGCCAAGGTAGATCTTACGATTTTCCATGGTCGAGGTAACACTTCGAGTCGTAATGCTGGGTTGGTTGATGTGTTAACGCGCACAATGCCAGAAGGTATGGCAAGGGGTCGGGTGCGTATGACCGAGCAAGGCGAATTGCTGCATGACAAATATAGTTTGCGGCCTATTGCGTTGCGTGTATTTGAGCAGTCATTTAATGCGTTAAGTTTATCTCGCGCGGCTATTAGAGCGCCTGAAAATGTGTCAACGGACTGGCGCATGGTGATGGATTTAATGTCACGCGTCAGCGGCGAGCAGTATCGTAAGCTGGTCTATGATAATTCAAAGTTTTATGACTTCTTCAGGCTGGCAACTCCCGTAGATGTTATTGAAAGAATCCAAATTGGATCGCAAGGGGCGTTGAATGATGTGCCTGTGAATATCGCTAGTACGCGTCCCATTCCGTGGAGTTATGCATGGGCTCAGTGCCGCTATATGTTGCCTGCGTGGTATGGTGCAGGTAAAGCCTTGGAGGCGGCCAGTCAGCAATTTGGAGATGAGTTGTTGTCACAAATGTTTGCTCGTTGGTATTTCTTTGAGCAGTTGGTTAATCAGGTTGAGATGGGTCTGGCGCGCGCGGATCTAGGGGTGGCGGCGTTTTATGATCAGTTGGCGGGCAAGGAATTTGAATCAGTCATTGCTGACATTCGTAACGAGTTTGAGTCAACTAAGCAGCAGGTATTGAAATTAAAAGGCTGTGCCTTTCTTCTTGATGCCGACCAGACCATTCAGCGCGCAATCCGCCTTAGAAATCCTTATCTTGATCCCATGCACTTGATGCAGGTGGATTTATTAGGGCGTTGGCGCGCAACAGATAGGCAAGATCAATCACTGCTACAAGCGCTGTTAGCCTCGGTGAATGGTATCGGTCAGGGCTTGCAGGGTTCGACATAAAAAGCCGAGATGAGGGGTAACTAAGTGAGTAATTTCGCTTAGAATCGCCCTAATAAAAAACGTATTACACTCGATTGTTGAGGTTCATTGTTCATGGCCCATAGTACTGACAACCTGAATGCAGATGAATTAGATCGGTTGCTACAACAAAATCGTCATTGGGCTAAGGTAACCGCACAGGCTCAGCCTGATTTCTTTACTAAACTTGAAAGTCAGCAGTCACCGCGTTTCTTGTGGATTGGTTGTTCTGACAGTCGTGTACCTGCCAATCAGATTCTTGGGTTATTGCCTGGGGAAATTTTTGTACATCGCAATGTTGCTAACGTGGTGGTGCATAGTGATTTGAATTGCCTCTCGGTTGTTCAATATGCCGTTGAGGTTCTGAAGGTTGAGCACATTATTGTGTGTGGTCACTACGGATGCGGCGGTGTTAATGCGGCGCTGTTAGGTCAAAAGTTTGGTTTGATTGATAACTGGTTGCGGCATGTTCAAGACGTGTATAAGCGTAATCAGACGTGTGTATTCGAACTTTCGGATCATAAATCTCGTCTTAATAAGTTGTGTGAGCTCAATGCGCTAGAGCAGGCCATCAATGTTGCTGAAACAACTATCCTTCAAGACGCTTGGTCTCGTGGGCAACAGATTTCTGTTCATGCGCTTGTGTATGACCTGCATGACGGTATTCTCAAGCGTTTGGGGCGCGGTATTGCTGGAGCGACTGATATCGAAACCCATCGTTTGCTACTTGCCTAGATTCATTTTCAGCGCGTGCTGACATTTATTTGCAAAAACCGCTCTGATGGTGGAGTACCTTCTGATCATCAGGGTCTAAATTTGCTTATGTATAAGTCAGTACTTATCCTTTTATTTTTGCTCGTATCTTCGGCACACGCGGTTTCTTTCGAAGAAGCCAACGCAGCATTGGGGCGTAAAGATTATGCCGCTGCCATGGCTATGCTTGTTCCATTAGCGACGGGCGGGGACGCATCGGCGCAGTATCTCCTAGGAGTTATCTACGGCAAAGGAAATGCAATCGTTGCTGAAGATGACGTGCAAGCTGCTAAGTGGTACCGCATGGCGGCCGAGCAAGATCATAAGGAAGCGCAAACACGAACTGCCATGATGTATGCCTATGGCTGTGGCGTTAAGCAGGATTATGCAGAGGCTTTTAAATGGTTTATAAAGTCTGCCGAGAATGGCTATGCCCCAGCTCAATACCATTTAGGCAGAATGTATATTGCAGGTAGGGGAACAGCAAAGAATATCAATGAATCAATTCGCTGGTGGAAAAGTTCAGCTGACTTGGGTTATGCGCGAGCGCAGCACTATTTTGGTTTGATCTCCAATCCTGATCATGGAATCGAAGCAGCGGAGCGTGCAGAGTTAGAGATTGATCCTTATTTCGCTGCCTATGTGAATAATGATTTTGCTAAAGCATTTACCGTCGTTAAGCCACTGGCTGCACGAGGTGATGCGATGGCTCAGGCTCTGTTAGGATTTATGTATGAAAAGGGAGAAGGTGCTCTACGAGATGAAGCAGAAGCTTTGAAGTGGCTTCAGTCTGCTGCAGAACAGGGATTTTCTCTTGCTCAATCTGATCTTGCAACTCGATATGCTAATGGACAAGGTGTTAGTTTGAGTCTTGTTGAGGCTTATAAATGGGCAAATTTAGCCGCTGTTCAGCACGATGAGGCCTCAGTAAAGATGCTGCCAGTTTTGACTACTAAGATGACTTCTGAGGAGCTTCGGGATGCAAGGCAATTGCTTGATCAATGGAAAGTTAAGCGCTGATCCGTTTTATAGAAAATATATTACTTATGAATCTTAAATTTAATGCCTTATTTTTTTCATCCTTGCTGAGTGTGACGAGCGTTGCTTGGAGTCATCACAGTGATGCCGGTGTGGATATGAGCACCATTGTTGCTTTCGAGGGGACAGTAAAAGAATTTATTTGGACTAACCCTCACGCTTATTTCGTTGTAGAGGCACAACAAAATGGTAAGCCGGTGAAGTGGGAAGTGCAGATGGTGGGGACTAATTTACTGTCGCGTCGTGGTTGGACAAAAACTACTTTGGTGCCTGGTGATAAGGTCACAGTGCGTGCGCATCCTGCTTATGATGGTCGAACTTATGCCATCATGGAATCGCTTGAAAAATCCGGCGGGTTATCACTGACTGCAGCGGCACCCGCGCCAGAGGTTACTCCTCCCGCGACATCAATTGCTGGGCGTTGGCTGACTGATCGTAATTCGATTAAGGGAGAGCCTGCTGGCTTTGATAATTTTTTCCGTGCGGCGCTGACCTTGAATGAGAAAGGTAAGGCCGCTCAGGCCGCCTACAATCCTTTATCTGCGGATAATCCAGAAACGACTTGTGTGGGTCGACCTACACCATCCGCAATTATGTCGAGCGGCTCTTATCTGCTTGAGTTTGAAATCAAGCCTGAGCAAAAGATCATTACTTTCCGTAGCGAATGGTTTAATGAGTTGCGAACTATTTATATGGATGGTCGTAAACATCCTGACCCAAGTGTGCGATTCACGACGGGCCATTCTATTGGTCACTGGGAAGGGGATACGCTCGTAGTCGATACTGCTAACTTTGCAGACCATCGTTCTCCCTATCAAATTGGCGTGCCCTCTGGGGGAAAAAAGCATGTGGTTGAGCGTTATCGTTTAACGCAAGACGGTACGCACATGGATATCGACTACATGCTGGAAGATCCAGAGTATCTGGCTAAGCCGCTTAATAACCATCGCCAGTTAATTCATTCACCGCATCTAAAAATGTTCCCTAGTGACTGTGATCCAGAGGCCACTAAAAAGTTTCTCCCTAAAAAATAGAGTTTCTTAAGCGGCGCTGGCTTTCTCAGCGGGTGTGGAGCTTCGGATGAGATGGTCAAAAGCGCCTAATGCAGCTTTTGATCCTTCGCCCATAGCAATAATGATTTGTTTGTAGGGCGTTGTCGTGGCATCGCCCGCAGCAAATACACCGGCCAGTGATGTCTGTCCTTTGGAATCCACTTCGATTTCGCCACGCGGACTGAGCGTAATCGTTCCTTTCAGCCAATCGGTATTCGGCAGTAGGCCGATTTGGACGAACACACCTTCCAGTTCAATTTGGTGAATTTCGTTAGTGCCTCGGTCGCGATAACTTAAGGCATTGACCTTGCCATCAGCGCCATGAACTTCAGTGGTTTGTGCTGAAACAATCACACGTACATTGCTTAAACTGCGTAGTTTGCGTTGTAGCACCTCATCGGCGCGAAGCCGGCTATCGAATTCAATCAATGTGACGTGACTGACTATCCCGGCCAAATCAATGGCTGCTTCAACGCCTGAATTGCCTCCGCCAATGACCGCGACGCGTTTGCCTTTGAATAATGGGCCGTCACAGTGTGGGCAATAAGCAACGCCGCGACCTCGATATTCCCGTTCACCAGGGACATTCATTTCGCGCCAACGGGCGCCGGTGGCGATAACCACAGAGCGGCTACGCAGCTGGGCGCCATTGGCTAATTTGACAGTCAGTAGTCCTTCTGAATCCATCGGCTGAATTGTTTCAGCGCGCTGCAAATTCATAATATCTACTTCGTAGCTCTTGACGTGTTCTTCCAGTGCCGCGGCTAGTTTTGGGCCCTCGATTTCTTTCACGGAAATGAAGTTTTCAATGCCCATAGTGTCCAGCACTTGGCCACCAAAGCGTTCGGCAACAACGCCAGTACGGATGCCCTTGCGCGCAGCGTAAATGGCGGCTGAAGCGCCGGCGGGGCCGCCGCCGACCACGAGCAGATCAAAAGCTTGCTTAGCATTGATTTGCTCGGCCTGTCGGGCGCCTGAATTCGTGTCCAATTTGGCCAGAATTTCCTCAATGCTCATGCGCCCTTGACCAAAGACTTCATCGTTTAAATAGACAGTGGGCACGGCCATTACTTTACGAGACTCAACTTCTTGCTGAAACAACGCGCCGTCTACCATGGTGTGGCTGATCGATGGATTAAGCACGGCCATAAGGTTAAGAGCCTGAACAACATCAGGACAGTTTTGGCAGCTCAGTGAGATGTAGGAAACGAAATTGAAATTACCTTTGAGTGACTTGATTTGTTCAATCACAGCATCATCGACTTTGGGGGGATGACCACCCGCTTGTAGAAGTGCCAGTACCAATGAAGTGAATTCATGACCCATTGGAATACCAGCGAAGCGGATGTTCATGTCAGTACCCGCGCGGCAAATACTGAAAGAAGGGGTGTATCCAGAGTCATCATCACGTTCTGAGAGGGTGATGAGGTTAGACATGGATGCAACGTCCTGCAGCAGTTGCAGCATTTCTTGTGAGCTTTGGCTGTAATCAAGAGAAGCGATTATTTCAATAGGCAGGGTAATGCGCTGAAGATAGACTTCTAACTGCTGTTTTAGTAATGCATCAAGCATGACGATTCCTCATGTCAAAGTTGGGCGTGAGGATTCACGCCCAGTTTCGATCGGTCAGTGCTCTTAGATCTTGCCAACCAGATCTAACGATGGCGTCAGGGTCTTGGCGCCTTCATTCCACTTGGCGGGGCAGACTTGACCTGGGTGGCTGGCCACATATTGTGCGGCCTTGAGTTTGCGGACGGTTTCTTTCACGTCGCGCGCAATGGCATTGTCATGAACTTCTATGGTTTTGATAACGCCATCGGGATTGATGACGAAAGTGCCGCGTAGGGCGAGGCCTTCTTCTGGGATGTGCACGCCAAAAGCATTGGTCAGGGCGTGAGTTGGGTCGCCTACTAGCGGGAATTTTGCCTTGCCTACGGCTGGAGAGGTTTCATGCCAGACTTTGTGCGAGAAGTGGGTGTCGGTGGTGACGATATAAACTTCTGCGCCGGCTTTTTGGAATTCGGCGTAGTGATCGGCAGCATCTTCAATCTCGGTAGGGCAGTTAAAGGTGAAGGCGGCTGGCATGAAAATCAGTACCGACCATTTGCCCTTCAGGCTGGCTTCTGTCACTTCAATAAATTTGCCGTTATGAAAAGCCTGGGCCTTAAAAGGCTGGACTTGGGTGTTGATCAGTGAGCTCATTCGAAATACTCCAAGGTTAGGGAATGAAACACAAAAATGTGTGGCGATACAGTAACAGCCTGATGGATTTCCAGCCAATTGATTGATATTAGGATATTGATAGTCAGCGTCTATTGGTGCATTAAGTGTAATGCCTAGGTTGACGCCTCACACTGGGTTCGCACATTGGATTTTTGTCTGGCTGATTCAATGCAATTCACAAGTAGAAATGCGACTGCATGCGCATAAAAATAGCATTGATTCTGGTAGTATTCTGAGCAGTTTCTTGCCAACTGCTCTGTCAAGCTAAAAGGTCATTTATGTCCAAAAAAATATGTTCGATATTATCGGTAGCTTTGCTTGGTTTTTTTGCCGTTCACGGTAGCGCTTTCGCGGCCGATCTCGATATTGGGCTGAGTAACGAATTGGCGCAAGTCAGTTACAGTCAAAGCTATAACCAGCAGGCAAAGTTGCAGGCCAGTTACCTACACGCCGATACCAATGAGCACAAAAGCACAGTTCTAGGGTTGGGTGTGCTTACCAGTCAAGACAATGGTGATTTGCAGCCTAGGTTGGGTGCGAAAGTATTTTTAGTAGATGGTGAGGGGCCAAGTAATTCTGGGTATGGTCTTGCATTGACTGCAGGTGCGGATTTTTCTTTGCTACCAAAGTGGTTCTTGAGTGCAGATGCGGCATATGCGCCGAAGATTATTATGGGCGGAGATTTTGATGGTTATTATGAGTTATCGGCTCGGTGTGGTTATCAGTTGATTAAGAATGGTTCGGTGTATCTTGGCTTTCAGAAGCATCAGACTTCATCTCCTAGTTATGGTGTTTATGAAGGTGTGGTGGTAGGTGTGAAGTTTGCTATGTAAATCCGATCAAATATTTTCAAATTACCGCTGAGACTTTGCAGTGCTAGGTAAATATTTTTACTCTATTTGTATTTCTGGGTTGTTGTTTGCGTTGAGCGGATGTGGTGGAGGTTCGCCAACTGATACTCTTTCAAGCTCATCAAGCTCATCAAGCTCATCTAGCTCATCTAGCTCAGTTGCTGGTAGTTCGAGCAGTAGTGTTGTATCTAGCTCAACAAGTTCAGCTGGTTCTCTAAGTTCGGTAACCAGCTCAAGTAGTGCAGGTAGTGTGAATTCTAGTGCATCGAGCTCAGTGGTCAGTAGCTCCAGCAGTAGTAGCAGTGTCCCTGCTATTTATACCGTCAGTGGTACGGTCTCTGGATTAGGTTCAGGCAAGTCTATAGTTCTACAGAACAATGGTGCGAACGATCAAACAGTGACCAATCCTGCGACTATCTTCAGCTTCCCTGCCCAAAGTAATGCTAATACCTACAATGTGACTGTGTTGACACAGCCTGTGGGTCAGACCTGTAGTGTATTGAATGGCTCCGGCACCCTTGCTGGTGCCAATGTCACGAATGTGTCTGTGATGTGTACGGATACGACATACACCGTTGGTGGCTCAATCTCAGGTCTCAGTGCCAGCGGCTTGAGTTTGTCTTTGAGTGGATCGAAGAGCGGGACGGTCAGTCCTGCCAGTGGTTCGACTTCATATGTCTTCTCGCAGACGTTAGTGAACGGCAACAGCTACACTGTGACGATCAGTGCTCAGCCGAAGGGTCAGACCTGCACGCTATCACCTAATCCTGCGACGGGCACGGTGGGTACGACCAATATCGTGGTGAATGTCACTTGCACTGTGAATGCTTACACGATTGCGGTAACAAACAGCTCAGCAGCCGCAGTTACAATCAGTGGCAGCACCGCAACGAATGCCACTAATCCAAATAGCGCCACCAGCTTTAACTTCTCAGCCAAGCACGGTGATGCTGTGGTGCTATCAGGCACGAAGACAGGTAACACCTGTACAGTAGCTACTACGCCAGCCTCGATCAACCCAATCACAGGCAATGCCACTGCAACGGTCAGTTGTACTTTGAATACGTACTCGGTGGGTGGTACAAATACTGCGGGTGCAAGCGTATCGATCAGTGGTACGACCCTCACTGGTCAAGCAGCCACGACAGCAAACTCATATAGCTTTAATGCCAAGTACGGTGAAGGGGTCACCCTGACGGCAACGAAGGCGGGTTACACCTGTACGGTGGCCGGCTCTCCAATTACGGTGGGTGCGACTAATGTCACGACCGCCAATGTCAGTTGTATTGCCAATACCTACACCGTCAGCGGTACGACTGATGGCGCCACAGTGGTGGCCAGTGGTAGCACGGTCAGCAATACAGTGACAGTCAATGCTGGTACGTATAGCGTCAGTGCTAAGTCTGGTGACACTGTGATCCTGACGGCTTCGAAGACGGGGTACTCAGGTTGCGTTATTGCGGCCTCTCCAGTCACGGTTGCCGCTGCCAATGTAACGAATGCGAATGTCAGTTGTATTGCCAATACCTACACGATCACTGTGACTAACACTCCAGCGGCTTCTGTATCAATCAGTGGCAGCACAGCCACGAACGCCACCAATCCAAACAGTGCTGCCAGCTTCACCTTCATTGCGAACTATGGTGACAATGTGAGCTTCTCTGCAAACAAGGCCGGATATGACTGTTCTGTCACTCCATCAAGTATCAGTCCAATAATCGGTGATGCGAATGTGACTGTTGCATGTTCATCTCTAAAGATTGGAGGTGCGGTCACTGGATTGGGAGTCGGGAACTCAGTTAGACTCTTAAAAACCATTGGTAATAATGCGCCATCTGTTGCTGCTGTTAGCTTCGCTGCTCCTACTGACATGCCTGCTGAAATATCTGGGGCAGGTAATTATGGTTGGTCATTTAGTTTGGTGGGTAGTCAGAAGGTTTCTGCTTTAGGTTTGTACAACAATGATTTTACTTCAGATGTTCAGGTAGGGCTTTGGGATCTCAGTGGTACTTTACTTGCTAGTGGAGTTTTTTCTGGGAGTCTTGCTAATTTAGATCTTAGTGATGTTGGCGTTAGTGGCTTTATTTGGTTGCCTGTAGCTGAAGTTACTTTAGGTCCAGGTCTATATACGGTTGGGGCCTATAGTAGTACGGATCATTTTGCTTCATATAACGTAACCGTTAATCCTATTAGTGGATTAACCATCAATAAGTATTCTCTTATGACATTTAATTCAGTATTTGAGGCGCCCACGGAAGATTTAAGTGCCGCTAATCCTTATGGGTTCTTCGGACCAAATATCAAATTCTCTGGTATGACTGCAACGAATGAATCGTTGGATATCACATCAAATGGTAGTTTTTATTTTCCAACTCCTGTATCGAGCGGCGATGCCTATACAGTAACCGTTGAGACTCAGCCTGTGGGTCAAACTTGTGAAGTATTGAATGGCGTTGGAGTTGTTGGGTTGAGTACCGTGACCACTGTGCAGGTGAACTGCATAACTAATACGTATTCAATTTCGGTTACGAATGGTCAATTAGCATCAGTGGATATCGCAGGTAGTACAGCTGCAAATGCGACGAATCCAAACAGTGCGACAAGCTTTAACTTCTTGGCGAATCCTAGCAACAGCATTAGCTTATCTGCGGCTAAGACAGGGTATACATGTACGGTAACACCAGCTTCTATCGCGAATATTTCATCTAGTACTTCGGCTTCAGTAAGTTGTACATCTGCAGGAACATACACAGTGGGCGGTAAGCTAATGGGCAATACAGGTACTGTCACGCTGCTCAATAATGGGACGAATTCAACATCCGTTTTAAGGCCAAAAGGCACCTTCACGTTCTCCAGTGGGTTAGGTGGCGGCTCAGCTTACAACGTGACCGTTTCAGTCAGCCCTACGGGTCAGATTTGTCTGGTGCTTAATGGCTCCGGTGTGATTGCTGCGTCCAATAACACTAACGTGTTGGTTTCATGTACTACGAATACCTACACCCTTGGCGGTACGGTGTCTGGTTTAGGTAACGGTCTTTCTGTCGTACTACTCAAAAATGGTAGTGATGCGCTATCAATTACTGCCAATGGTTCATTTACCTTTGCATCGCCGATGGCAGCCGGGGCGTATGTGGTTTCAATAGGTACGCAGCCTTTGGGTCAATCATGTGTTATCACAAATGGGTCAGGCGCAGTCGGTACCACTGATATCACCAATATCACTGTCACTTGCTCAACTAATGTGAATGGATGTAGTAGTGCTGGAAATGCTGGTACGCCGTCCACAGATCCATTCTGGGCGATCTACAGTGCGCCGACTTCGCCCGGGGTTGATACGACGCCTCTGATTACCACGGAACTACCTAATCTGTTCCAGAGTTGCTTACAGCCAACATAACTAAAGCCGAAATTAGCATTGTTAGCAGACTAAAGAGCCAGATGACTTAAATCATTTGGCTCTTTTTAATTGAGTTATTCGCTCTGGGTTAACTGCAAACAGATAACCATTTCTGGGTCGTAAGGCTATTAATAAAACTCTGCCGTAGCAAACGGAGCTTCTTTAGTTAGGACAATCTGATTGTTTTCTGCAGCGGTAATATCGATTGGATACAGCCTTGCATCAAAGGCAAACTGAACTGTGCTGATGGTTTGATTAGTGCAAGCTTGTGCATGAATGAAAATGGGTTTGGCGTGACCTTGTGAGTTTGAGCCAGTCATAAAAAGAATTTGTTCCTCTTTTAGTATTTTCATCCAGGGCTGGGCTTCGGGCCATTTCCAATTGGCAAATACAAAGGCTCTACCTTCTAAGTCGGTAATTTTAGAAGTGGCTTGAAGGACGCTGGCAATCTTTGCAATTTCCTTCTTAAATGCCAGTTCGTTTAATCCAGTGTAGTGAATAAAAAAGCTATCCCAAGCCATTTGGGGTGTCAGAATTTGATGGATAGTAAATACAGGCGATATAGAAAAATCGACGTTTAGGCAGCGTTTGTTAAGTTTGGTGATAACAATTTTATTATTGCTGACATCGGCCCAAGTGGGGGCTGCGACCCATACGGATAACAGCAAACCCAACAGGTATGTGGCCGAACGTTTCATGGTGTCTCTGTAGCTAAAAGGCAGATTGCGCGGTGATATGGCTGCGTTAAAGGATTCTAAAAAAAGAGCCAGATAACTTCCATTATCTGGCTCGATCTTGACGTTTTTAATGACTGCTAGTTTCCAGACAAGCAGTTCTCGAACAGATTAGGCTGTTCTGAGTCAATCTGTGGGGTTGTATCCACATCAGGTGATGTTGGTGCGCTGTAGATTGGCCAGAATGGGTCTGTTGGCGCATTGGCATGAGATGCGCTACTACAGCCACCGACATTCGTTGTACAGGTGACAACAATGTTGCTGATGTTCGAGTTTGTCACGCTACCTGAGCCATTAGCAACCGAGCAGGTTTGACCTGTCGGTTGACCGGCAACCGTCACAACATAGGGGCCTGCAGCCACTGAAGTAAGGAAGGCGAATGAACCATTTCCGTTAATGGTGACTGATTCACTATTGTTTCTATATACGACCAACGAGAGGCCATTGCCAAGACCGGTGACTGAGCCGCCAATGGTGTAGGTGTTGGTTGAGCACAGCACCAAGACGCCAGTGACATCTGATCCAGACACAGTGCCGGAGTTGTTAGTCAGCAAGCAGATCTGTCCATCAGGCTGAATATCTACAGTAACGTTATAGCCACTTCCGTTAGTTAATTTAGTCAAGAACGAGAAGCTGCCATTTGCAGAAACTTGTTTAGAGTCGCTGTTGTTGTTCTTGAGTGTCACTGTGCCGTTCAGTCCAGACACAGTACCGCCGATGCTATAGGTTGAGTAGCAGACCACAGCAACATTGGTGACGTTTGCAGAGATATTTGTACCAGATCCGTTGGTCACATTACAGGATTGACCAGTAGGCGGTGTCACCGAGACATTATAGTTAGTGCCGGGTTGCTGTTCAGGGAACACAAAGCTACTGGCACTAGAAGGTACTGTGATGGTGCTTCCACTGTTGGTCAGTTGAACGTTTCCGGTATGTCCGCTGATGGTGCCGCCGACGGTATAGCCGTTGTATTTACAGCTTATCGTGACGTTAGTGATATCGCTGGACGCCATGGTGCCCGTGGCATTTTCAAGGGTACAGGTTTGTCCGGTGGGTGCAGTAACTGCAGTCGCGCCCGAGCCTGAAACGATGTAGTAGGGTGTTCCTGCGGTGACCGTATAGGTCGATCCTGCAGGAATAAAGGTAGTTCCAAGCGCACCAAAGGTGAAGCCACTGGAGCCTGCCACGAGCTTAACTGTGGCGGTTGATGCGGTGTAATTAGAGGATAGGGTTAGATCTAGGAGGCTAGAGAGGCCTGTCACCGTACCGCCAACTGTATTGCCAGTTGCAGTCGAGCAATACAGTTGAACCGTAACCGTCACACCAGAGTAAGTGCCCACGCCATTACTTACAACGCAGCGTCTTACTGCGCCATTACTTGAGTCGACTGGCTGCGTTGCAACCACGACGTTGTATTTAGTGCCTGTAGCAAACTTGAGATCCGGAGTAAATTTGAGGTTAGTGTTGTTCGCATTGCCATAAGCGACACTGAGTGTTGAGGTTGGTGTCGCTCCGTCATTGATATAAAGAGCTACGCTAAGGTTTGATCCCATGCCTGCAGAGAGGCCACTGACTCTAACTTGCATTGAGTAAGTGTTAGTTACGCAATTGATGCTGATGCTGGTTACGTTAGCTATAACCGTGCCTGAGCCACCGGTGACGGTACACACCTGTTCCACAGGTTGAGTTTTAACGGTGACGCTGTAAGTCCCAGAAGTTAATGGCGTTGCAAAGGTGAATGTTCCATTGCTGCTGACGGTGAGGTCGTCGCCCAAATTGTTCTGTAGAACAACAGACAATCCAGAGCCTAGGCCAGATAGTTTTCCACCAATGGTGAAACTATTGGCAGTACAGTTGACGGTGATGTTTGTAACATCAGTGCTACCGACGTTTCCAGAATTATTAACTAGCAAACAGGTTTGACCTGAAGGTTGGGTAAAGACGGAAACCGAGTAGGGGGATCCAGAGACTAGTGTGGTAGAGAAACTAAAAGACCCATTGGCATTGACGGTGAGATCGTCGCCGCCATTGTTACGGAGCACAACCGATAGACCCGTCCCTAAGCCAGTCACTGTTCCGCCAATACTGTGGGTAGCACTGCCGCAGGTGACGGTAACGTCCGATACGTTTGCAGTGAGGTTGGTGCCAGCGCCATTGCTTGAAACCGAGCAGGTTTCGCCGGCAGGGGTAGTGGCGATTTCAACATCCCAGTTGCTACCGAAATTCTGAGCAGGGAAAGTGAAGCTTGTAGTTCCCACGGGGATATTAATGGCATTGCCACCATTGTTCGTTAGTGTAATGGTGCCTGTATGACCAGAAACGGTACCGCCCACAGTGAATGTATTGGCTGCGCAAGTGACATTGATGTTGACAATGTTTGCAGAACCAATCGTTCCTAAACCGTTGGTGACTGTACAGGTTTGACCCACAGGTTGGCTGGTGACTGTCACCGCATAGGCGCTGCCCGTGGCCAGAATCTTGGAGAAATTGAACGAGCCATTGGCATTGAGCGTGAGAGAGTTGTTACCGTTGTTGCTCAGAGATACTGTGCCACTCAGGCCGCTTACCGTACCACCTACGGCATACTTAGCTGCACCTGAGTTCACCGTCCAAGTTTTAGAAATTTGTTTGTTGATTTTGGTCGTGCCATTTTCAACGTTGTTGGTACCGGCGGTACCTGCAGGGAGCCAAGATCTCACGTAGTCTGTAGTGACGCCGCTTGGAGAGACAGTGATCTTTAGATAGCCACTGCTGCTATCAATGTTACCGCTCAAGTAACCACCTTCCTTGGATAGAGTTGCGCTGTTAGCGGTGCTGCCGGCGCTAGGTTGTGGGACTTCTTGGTATTTGATGCCATCCAATTCCTGATCCACGTAGAGGTGGTCATGACCGTGGAATACCGCAGTCACATTGTTGTCTTTGAGCAGTTGGTGAATAGGTTGTGACCAACCTGGGCGATTGGCTGCAAAGCCATCAGTAGCGCCATCATAGTTTGTGCCGCCCCATTCGAAGTACTTAGCGGCTTCTATGCCGCCACGCATGGAACCACCAATGTAAGGTTGTCCTGTTGTTGGGTTGGTTGCAGGCAGGCCAGTGGCAGTATCAATGTCTGGCATGCCGCCGACAAGGTTATGCAGGAAGACGAATTTGTATTTAAGGCCGGCATTGGCAGCGAGGGTGCTGGCTAACCAATCATATTGTGCTTTACCTAAGGTTAGGTTCCAGCCGCTGCTAGTTTTGCCCGTGGCAGTGGCGCTATTGAAGAATGGATCGAGCGCGATAAACAGGGCATCACCCCATTTCCATGAATAGTATGAAGCGCGTGGTGCAGTGTTCAATACAGAAACATCTTCACCATCATAGAAACTGTTCTTAACAGGGTTCGGAAAATAAGACTGACGTGCATTAAATGCCCAAGTTGGCAATTGATTCAGCGGTGGTATCTTGCTGGCCAGCCAACCCAGTTCAGCGTCGTGGTTACCATTCACTAGGAACAATGGCACGGAGTGAGTGATGATGCCGAATAAGGGCAGGTCGCTTTGATAGCGCAGATTTACCATTTCTGGGCTAGTGGCTGAGTGCACTGTGGCCTCTAATTGAACTTGGTGTTTCTCAGTCATGAAGGTATCGCCCAGATCGACGATGAAGTCAGGGGCATCGGAAACAATATTGTTCAGTGTGCGTTGATACAGCGCGACCTCAGTTTTTTCATCCATGTGCGGATCAGCTTGGATCGCAAAGGTGAAGGTTTCACCAACAGGCCGTGCGGTGTGGAATTTGTATTCTGGTGTCTGGCTGCCGCCATTAGATGCCTGATAATTAATACGATAAAAATATTGAGTGTTATTGACGAGGTTGGCGATGTTCAGTGCCAATGGTGTGCCGGCGACTAGCGCTACGGGATCAGTTGTCGTCGAGTAGCTTCCTGAGTTTGTGCCATAAGACACGCTGACCGTACCACTTTGATCAGGGGTGAATAATTTCATTGCGATGCTATCAGTGGTGGGCGTGCCTAATACGATCGTGGCATCTAATGGAATAACGTTCACGCAGCTAACGCTGACGTTACTAATGTTTTGAGTACCGACTGTGCCGCCACCATTGCCTACCGTACAGTTTTGTCCGGTGGGTTGGGTGCCCACTGTGATGTTGTAGCTGGTGCCAGAGACCACGGCAGGAGAGAACACAAAGTTTAAATCGCCACTGCCATTGATGGTAATGGCGTTAGCATCGTTATTGAGCAAGGTAAGGGATAAGCTACTACCTAAACCTGTGACTGCACCACCGATAGTATAAGTGGTTGGTGCGCAGGCAACGCTGACGTTCGTGATGTTTGAAGAAACAATGTTGCCAGAACCATTAGTGACCAAGCAGGTTAACCCTGAAGGCTGACTGGAAACAGTTACATTGTAAGAGGCACCTGAAGCGAGGCCGCTAGCAAAACTAAATGATGATGATCCACTTGCAACTAGTTTAGTAGGGCCGGTGGGGTTATTCAGTTGCAGTAGTAGACCGCTTGCCGTGAGACCGGAGACAGTGCCACTGACGGTATAAGTTCTTTGGCAGTTCACGGATACATTTGTGATGGATGCGCTGGCGATGATGCCGATGCCGTTAGTCACACTACAATTATAGCCAGAAGGTTGAATACCTACTGAGACGGCATAGGCGGCACCCGTAGTTAATGCCGATGAAAACTTAAATGATGTGGCGGCACTATTGACTAACAAGGAACTTGAATTGAGGCGCAGTACTAAGCCAGAGGTGTCAAGGCCGGAAATTGAACCACTCACAGTGTACGAGTTACTACAACTGATACTCACTGAAGTGACATTGCTGCTACTCACAGTGCCCGTAGCGTTAGTGACAGAACACACCTGACCTGAGGGTTGAATGCCCACAGAGACTCTATAAGTTGAGCCTGCGCTCAGCCCTGTAGAGAAGCTAAACGAGCCATTGCTACTAACAAGGCGGGCATTGCTACCGTTATTGAGCAGTACCACGGATTTGCCTGTGGCCAGTCCAGATACAGAGCCACCCACTGAATAAGTAGTTTGTGCACTGGCGGTATTTATCAGTGATAAATAGCCAGTAAGTACTAAGGCTATGGCGCCTTTAACGAGCTTCCGCATTGCAATATCCCCGAGCATGTTTTTGTTAAGGTAATGAAAATTATATTACCTCTTATTGGTGGTTTTATGTAGTCAGTTCACAGATACGGTGCATATGTTAAATGACGGTTTCGAGTCACTGCCGAGGGTGGTGTTCTGAATTAGTCTAGATGCCCAGGGTTTTTAGTGTTTTACCCCAATAAAAAACCCGGAAGGTGATTCCATCCGGGTTAAATTTTCTACTACTAGAACTCTATTGCTTAGGGGGTTGAGCCCGCTAAGCAGGTAGCGAACGGATTGGCCAATTCCGTTGTGATTTCTGGTGTGGAATCCACAGCAGAGTCGGTTGGCGAGCTGTAGATCGCCCACAGTGGGTCACTGGTTGGTGGCACTGCATTCGTTGGGCTACTGCAAGCTGTGGTGCTAGAGCAGGTGACTACGACGCTGTCGATGTTGGTGCTACCGACCGTACCCGTGCCTTGAGTCACTTGGCAATACATTCCGGTAGGCTGAGTGCCCACGGTCACTGCATAACTACCAGAGGCTATTGCTGTAGCAAAGGTAAAGGTACCGTTAGCATTGATAGTTAATGCATCTCCACCGTTGTTCAGCAGGATGACTGGGTTGGCACCAAGGCCTGAAATAGTACCGCCGATGGTGAAGCTGGTCGTGGTACAGCTGACAACGATGTTAGTCACATTGGCCGATACCGTGCCAGAGTTGTTGGATAGTAAGCAGGTTTGATTGGTTGGTTGCGTACCTACAGCTACGTTGTAGCTTGTACCCGAAGAGACGGAGGTGGGAAGTGTAAAGCTTCCGTTACTGCTTACAGTCAGAGTATCAGTACCACTAGTTAAGACTAAGCTTAAGCCTGTACCCAAGCCGCTGACGGTACCACCAATGCTGTAAGCAGTGGAGCAGGTGATGGCAATGTTTGTCACATTGGCGTTTTTCACGTTTACAGATCCATTATTGGCCACCGTACACAACTGACCGGTAGGCTGTGTTGTAACCGTGATGAGTCCAGGATAGGTATTGCCAGCGACGTTATTCGTGCCATTCACTGGAGTTGAGAAGGCGAATCCTGTTGATCCAGCAACAAGCGTAATGTTTTCAGCAGTGGTAACACCTGGGCTTGGTGTTGTAGCTAGATTATTCAGGGTAATGACCAATCCAGTGCCAGTTAGACCTGAAACAGTACCACTTAAATAATATTTACTACCGGCTGGTGGTGACTTACAAACCACATTCACAGTCACCGTAGTAGGTGTGCTCGTGCTAGTGGTGCCCACACCATTGGTGACAATACAAGCTCTAGCGGCCACAACCGTATTCGAAACGATGGTAACTGCGTAGCTGTTACCAGGCGGAATCTTTGTGGAGAAGGACTGTGCTGCGTTGTTTGTAGTGAATGTCAATTGGTTGGCAGTATTAGTATCTCCATTCAATGTCACAACTACTGAACCCGAGGTCAGTGGATTTGCAAGGCCAGATACCACAACACTGATCGTGGCGTAGTCGTAGCAAACTACTGAGATATTTGTGATATCTGAGGTACCAACCGTACCCGATGCATTCATCACCAAGCACAATTGATCGGTAGGTTGAGTGCCCACTGTTACGTTGTAGGTGCTACCGGAGACCATGGAGAAACTATAGGCAGAGCTGGTGGATATTGTCTGTGAGTTAGCTCCATTGTTTAGCACGGTCACAGATTTTCCAGTGCCTAAGCCGCTAACAGTACCGCCGACGTTATAGGCGTTGACGCAAGAAACAGCTAGTGTGGTGAGGTTATTGGCACTGCTAACAGTTACTGAGTTAGTAGTAGCAGTACATACTTGACCACTGGGTTGGGTTGAAACAGACAAAGTATAAGTGCCGTTTGCAACTGGTGTAGTAAAGGCAAAGCCGGTAGTGCCTACAGGTAATGAGATCGTTTGTGTACCTAATGATAACCCCAAGCTGCCAGTCAGTCCCGAAACACTGCCGCCCACTACATAAGTGTTGGCGACTGCGTTAGCGCAGACCACAGTTGTGTTTACAGCAGCAGCAGAGATGATGCCTTTATGGTTTCTAACCACGCAACGTTTTGCTCCAGTACCCGTACTCGTTTGATCGACTGGAGTGATGGTGTAGCTGGTGCCTGTGCTGAGAGAGGCGAGTGTTGAGGTGATATTACTGGTCATCGTCGTAGCGGTACCGCTATTTACTGACAGGCCAATAGAACGACCAGTGCCTAGGCCTGAAGTGGTGGCACTTAAGGCATAGAGCGTATCGGCACAAGACACAGTGACATTGGTGACATTTGCGCCAAGATTTGAGCCTGAGCCATTCGTAAGCGTACAGGTTTGACTGCTCGGAGAGGAAGTCACGGCCACGCTCCAGTTCGAAGCTGCATTTTGAGCGGCAAATGTGAAGCTACCGCCACCGCTGTTGACGGTCTTAGTATCCACTTGAGTTCCACCCACGCTCAGTGCCACTGTAACTGAGCCGGTATTACCGGACACGTTTCCACCAATGGTATAGGTGACCACATCAACGCAAGTGACACCGATGTTGATAACGTTAGCACCGCTCACCGTGCCTGAGCCGTTGCTTACCGTGCAATTCTGACCAGCTGGTTGAACGCTTACAGTGACGTTATAAGTTGAACCGTTGAGTTTTGGTGTGGCAAAGGTGAAGTTGCCATTTGCATTCAGTACAAGCGCATCAACGCCCGAGTTCAGTAGGGTGATGCTCTTCCCTGCGCCTAGGCCACTCAGGCCACCACCGCTAGCAGTATGACCGCCAATGGTATAGCTGGTGGCATTGGGAGCCGGAACTGTCCAGCTTGCAGATTCGGTATTGTTGCCACCTTGGCTTGGTAGCTGATAGGTTCTCATGTATTGAGACTTGACCCCAAGATTTGGATCAACAGTTACTAGGAGATAACCAGAACTACCTTTACAGGTCGCAGTAGCAGGGATGCTAATACAGCCTGGATAGCCACCCTGTGCGGCTAGCGTGTTCATGTTGTTGGTGTCTGCATTGGACTGATAACTAGTACTTGGCTGTGGCAGTTCTTGATACTTAATGCCATCTAGCGTTTCATCGGCGTACAAGTGGTCATGACCATGGAATACGGCAGTGACACCGTATTGGACCAGCAAGTCATGAACTGGCATGGTCCAACCTGCAGTGGTGCTGCGTTTGTATGAACCGCCTGGCCCAAAGCCACCGGTGGTAGTCAGGTCATAGTTGGCTCCACCCCATTCGGCGTATTGAGCGGCTTGAATACCGCCGCGCATTGATCCACCAGTACAGGGTTTCCCTGAAGCAAGATTCTTTGGGCATGGATTATCAGGTATGCCTGTGGTGCTGGTTGCAGAGATTTCCGGTACACCGCCGACCAAGTTATGCAAGAAAATGAATTTATATTTCATGGCTGCATTGGCGGATAGCGTATTTTGTAGCCACTGATATTGGGTCAGACCCAAGGTTAAGTTCCAAATATCATTACTGGTTGTGCTTGTGCTGTTCCAATAAGGATCGAGTGCAATGAATAAGGCATCACCCCATTTCCAGGAATAATACGCTGAGGTTTTATTCACACTGGTAAGAACAGTAGATGGGGCTTCGCCTGTATAGAATGTATTTGGCGTTGGGTTGTTGAAATACATGCTGCGACCTTCAATAGCCCAGTATTTAAGATCTGCCGCACTGGCTTGACCTGAGGGTAGCCAGCCCAGTTCAGCATCGTGGTTACCATTGACTAAGAACAATGGAATTTTCTTGGCAATACGGCTGAAATTACCCATTTCAAACTTGTAGCGTGCTTGCACTTGATCACGTGTAGTGGCTGGATCTTGTAGATAGCCAGTACCGCTCTGAATGAATTGGGCATACCACTTTTCAGTCATGAAGGTGTCGCCCAAGTCGATATGGAAGTCGGTATCTTGAGTCGCAATGTTATCTAACGTCTTGTTATAGACAGCGATATCCGACTTGTCGTCTAGGTGAGGGTCTGCAGTGATAGTGAATTTAAATGCACTACCTACAGGGCGAGCAGTATGGAATGTGTATTCGCTTGTTTGACTGGAACCGCCAGTGCTAGAAGTGAAGTTGAGGATATAAAAGTATTGAGTATCTTGAGTTAGACCAGAGATATTCAATTGTAGTGGTGTACCTGCGACAAGATTGGCCGGAGCGGTTGTGGTGCTATAGCTGCCCGTTGCAGTGCCATAAGATACAGACACGCTACCACTTTGGTCAGGCGTGAATAATTTCATTGATATGGTTGATGTTGTCGGTGCGCCCAGAATGATGTTGGCATTTAGGGCAGGGCCAGTTGCACTTGATGAGCTTGAGCTACTAATAGAGGAGCAAGTGACGTTGACGTTGGAAACATTGCTTGTAGAAATGGTTCCAGTCTGATTTGCCAGAGCGCAATTAAAGCCTGCGGGTTGTGTGGAAATACTGACGGCGTAGGTATTACCGCTCACCATTGGCTGTGAGAAGGTGTAAGAAGTTGATCCGCTGGCTGGGCTGGCAGTGTCACTGGTAGGTGCGACTAAGCCAGTGCCCTGAGTGCCTGACAATGACAAGACTAAACCACTGGCGCTCAGACCAGAGATTGAGCCGCTAATTGTGTAAGTATTGTTACAAGTCACAACAACATTAGTCACATATGCAGTTACTGTGCCGGAACCATTGCTCACCACGCAGACTTGGCCTGTGGGTTGCGAAGTGGCTACCAAATAGTTGGTATTGTAGTTTTGTGCAGTGAAGCTAAAGCCGCCACCGCCTGTGGAAACGATCTTACTGTCGCTGCCATTGTTGGTTAACGTGACGCTGCTGGTATTGCCAGTGACCGTACCGCTGACGGTGTAGGTATTAATGGTGCAACCAACAGTTGCGTTGGTTACGTTAGCCGCTGCTACAGTAATTGGCGAGCCTGCGACAACGCAGGTGTAACCCGTCTTTGTTGCAGTGAGCGTGACGACATCACCATATTTGGCGTTGAAGCTATATGGATTAGCTGTGGTTGCAGACTGGCCAGTGATACTGCTGCCGCTGATTGAAACACTTGCGCCATCGGCATTTGTGCCGCCGACGGTGTAAGTGTTCTTTGAGCAGCTCACATTGGCGTTGGTCACGTTAGCGGTGCCAACCGTGATAGGTGAGCCAGCAACCGTGCAGGTATAACCGGTCTTGGTTGCAGTCAATGTGACGACATCGCCGAAGTTAGTGTTGAAGCTGTATGGAGTGGCGGTGGTGGCAGACTGGCCGGTGACGCTGCTACCACTGATCGAAACGCTCGCCCCATCGGCATTGGTTCCACCGATGGTATAAACAATTGCTGTGCAATTCACGTTGGCGATCGCGTTGCCAGTAATTGGGTTAATTGAAACGGGTGTGGTGGTAATAGAGCAGGAGTAACCTGTCTTGCTTGCTGAGAGCACTACGGAGTCATCTTTCTCAGCAAGGAAATTAAAGCTTAATGCAGTGTTTGGGTTGGTCGCGTTGGACGCATTGCTGCCGCTGATAGATACGGAAGCACCTGAGTTGTTTGCAACAGAAATGGTGTAGCTAATGTTGCTGCAAGTGACTAATACATTATTGATGTTGGCACCCGCAATTGTGCCTGAAGCATTGGTGATGGCGCAGGTTTGACCGGTTGGACGTTGGCTGACGGCTACAGCGTAAGTAGAGCCATCTACCTGTGCAGTGGGGAAGGTGAATGAACCATCAGCGTTAACAGTGATTTCTTCGCCTGCGGCTTGAGCGCTTGCCGTTAGGAAGCGCAGATTTGGGCCAAAGAGACCGTTGGAATACACAGAAGAGAAATTAAGAGAAGGCATGGCCAGCGAAGTACCAAAGTCAACCAATGAAGGTGAGGCAAAGCTCAAGCCATTGATTGGTGTAACGGGTGCGCCAAAGCCTGCAAGCACGCCTCCTGTGTAGAAGGCACCAAGCGTGTATTGTTGGCCTGCGGAGAGCATGACGCTTCCTGGTAATTCAGCATAAGAGAATTGATTGTCTAATCCGTATGCATCAAGGTTGGCATTTAGCAGGGACACACTGGAAAGTAAGTTACCGCCTTGATCCCAAATGCCTACGCTCACATCGCCATATAGCGAGCCTTGTGACCATACGCCCAAGTGAGTCAGTAAACGGTTGCTGGTTACACTAAATCCCCAGCCTGCAGTGAATTCACTGCCTGGGTTATCAATGGCTGCGAATGATGCATTGCCAGTATCAACAGAGACGCCAGCCTGCGTGTTCGCCAAAGAGCTAGCATCGGTACGGATCAGTTTTAATGTCTTACCGCTGCCCAAGCCAGAGACGGAGCCGCTGATGGTATATGCCGCGTTACATATGACCGTGGCAGTAGCGTTGCCAGCGATTGAACTCAGTGATGAAGGTGATGTGCTGACAGAGCAAACCTGTCCAGATTTAGTTGCTGACAATGAAACGTTGTCATTGTGCTTAGCAATGAAGTTAAAGCTCGTTGCGTTGTTTGGATTGGTCGCATTCGTTGCTGTGCTGCCAGAAATAGACACAGAAGCACCCGGAGCATTCGTTACGGAGATTTGGTAGGTGTTGACACAATCTACTTTAACGTTGGTCACGTTAGCGCCGCTGATCGTGCCGGTGTTGTTTGAAGCCGTACATTGTTGACCTGTGGGTTGACCTAACACGGTGACTGAGTAGTTTTCTCCGGTGATTAAGCCGCTGGCAAAACTAAATGATCCGTTAGCACAGACCAGCTTGGAGCCAACGCCATTGAGTTGTAGCGTTACGCACTTACTTGTACCGAGTCCCGACACACCGGCTGCGGGTGCCGTACCGCTGACGGTATAAGTGGTGGCGCAGGTTATAGAAACATTATTGATATTGCTGCCGCTAATGGTTCCAGTACCGTTGGTTACGAAGCATCTTTGGTTGGCTGGTTGTACGCCTATACTGACTGCATAGCTGCTGCCAGATGCAAGCAGGCTTGCAAAGGTAAATGAACCGTTGGCATTGATAATCTTGGTAGCAGAGTTCATGCGAACGACTACAGAGGTGCCGGTTCCTAAACCAGACAGGCTGCCACCAACGGTATAGCCAGACACGCAAGTGACATTAATGTTGGTGATGCTGCTTGAAGAGATTGTTCCACTTGAGTTGGCGATAGAACAGATGTGTCCAGAGGGCTGGATGCCTACCGATGCACTGTAAGTATTTCCGGTTGCTAAGGAAGCAGAGAAGGTATAGGTGCCATTGGCAGACACTGTTGTTGTGTAGGTGGTGGTGCTGTTAATTCTTAAATTCAGAACTACAGATTTTCCTGTACTGAGTCCTGAGACATTTCCCCCGGCAGTGAGGCCAGTTGGAACTGCATTGGCTGCTTGCATACCTAGGAGCTGAGTGGCTGCAATAATGGCCAAAAAGCCTGTCACAAATTTGTTCATGAGTATCCCGTCTGGCTCTAAAACTATCGTCTTTATTAAATGTCGGTGGAGGGGAGACCGATCAATGGTCAATATTTGCACCAAATATAATCTGAGTGTCTGCCTGCTGACAAACATTAAGGCTAAAAATAATGATTAGTTCACAGATTTATGTCTGATTGGATTATGGCAAATGACCCAAAATTAACACCTGGCTCAAACTCTTTGGTACTTAGGAGAGTAATTTAAATTTGCATTATGTTTCATTCATAAGAAAAAAATCTGAGTTTGAGGTGCTAAAAGTGTGACTTGGGTTTGAATACCGTGGTTGTCTGGTCTAGCATTCACGATGGGTCTAGGAATATAGTAGCGCCTGCATCAAAACTAAATTTGAACGATGCTTCGGGTCTATAAAGTTTTTTAATACCAAGAGTCGATATGAATATTCGCAAAATTGGGCTTTTAGGGGCGGTACTGTTGAGTGCGGGCGTGGTTCCTGCCTATGCAGTAGATACATGGAGCACAACTAAGGGTGTGCTGAACATTCCTTTAGTGACATACAGTGGCAAGACTTATCAAAATGTCACGGCCGTATTAGGCGGCGTCATTTCAGTGGGTTCCACCTGTACGTCTTCTTCGACTGCGGCTGATACACTCAGCTCTACTACTGGTCAATTGAGTATTCCAGCAGTGACGGTAACGACCACTACCGGTTCTACCACCTACTGTAATGCTAGCGTCTGGCTCTCCAGTATCACCAGTGTGGGTGGGGTGTGTGCCGATGCAGCATCTTGTGCCCAATATTTCACGCCGGTGTCATACGCCAGCACCATGCCACGAAGCTATACGCCAAGTCAGACTTTGGTGAATGGTACATTGACTAACCGTGCTCGCTACTTGATTTCGAATTCGTCTTCGGTAAGCACTTCTGCAAAGTACTTGGCTATTGGTAACGATTACAACACCACAGTTGCCTCGGGATATGCAGCCACTTCAGCGACCTTGCCTTTATCTTCAACCTACAAGACCTACCTAAACAAGCTGATCCAAGTGCTGCAGGTGGCTGATAACGGTACCAATGCTACGGTATACAACATCACAACAGCCGGCTATACAAACGTGGGCTATCGTTTGGATTCACATCTTCATCCTAATGAGTCTATTGATGCTGATAGCAGCGGTAATCTCAAATTCGTAAGAAATATTGGTGGCCCATCGAGTTCTGGTGCAACCCTGCCTGAAACGACTTCTACGGGTTTCGTGGCTTTTGCTTATGACTCAACTGCGCACACTTTGCGTGCTCTAAAGAGGTATGCACGTAGTGTTGTTCAAGACGCGACTTCGGCGTGTACAAAGAGCCCTTGCTACAACGCAAGTTTTGCAATTGATACTTCTTTTGCCCTAGCTAATTACTACGTTAACTTCAATGCTGCTACCGGTGTCTATTCATTGGTATCTGCTGTGGGTTCTGCGACTCCATTCTATTTCTACAGTTCAAGTGATGGTTATGGCGTACCTTCTATCATGAACCCAACCAATACTGCGTACACCACAACTAATCCGCCTGCTGCATTTCCTTCAAATGCAACAACGTCTGCGACTGAAACTAATTTTGCAAACACACTTAATGTTAAGTATCGGCCCCAGGTGTCTTCTGGTGGGGTGACAAAGCCTGGTGCTAATGCTGATACAAAGTCTGCAGCTGACGCGTTCCTAGTAACGATGAAAGGACAGGTGGAGGGTAATAGTTCAACGTTGTGTAATGGCGAAGTGCCGTCTGGAACTGCGACTGCGGATCTTCCACAAGCGGCGCTGCGTTACAGCCCTGCTGTGTATACCGCCTTCCGCGATGCCTTGCTCTCCGGCGCGTTAGTCAGTGATGCGGTTGCCGATGGCACTCCAAATCAAAGATTGGTGCCATTTGTTTGGTTCACTAATGAAGCGGATAGCAACGGTTGCTATCACCCATTTATGAATATCGTTACTTACAGCCAGTCTAGCAATCCCCACGGTTTGCTAGATATTCCTGTGCCGCCTGCGGCTGGTTCAAACACCCCGGGTGTGCCAATGACCCGGTTGACTAATTTGGTTAGTCAAACAACTCGTATTCCCATGCGAAATTACGGCAACGTCAATACGACCAACTTGACTTCAATTAATAACGGAACAAATGTTCCTAATTTCGATGCCAATCTTTATTGCGATAAACAATTCGCACCTGGTGCATCACGCGATGCCTGCGCGGCTGCCTACAGCTCCAGTGGCGATCCTTTTAATTGGGCTAGCTCAAATGATAATGGTATTTCCTATGATGGGGCTCAGACCTTCCCAATCATGAATGCCTCGGTAATTCCTTCCAGTTGGAAGGCTGAGTTAAGTACGTATGGTTGCCACGTGGGTCAAGGTGGTGGTGGTGCGCACTGTCATGCTGACGGTTATGCACCGACGTCTAACAATAAGCTTAGCTTGTACAACGACAGTGACTATGTGGGTAAAACTCATCCGCCCCTAGTTGCTTTCGGTTACGACGGTATTGCCACGTTTGGTCGTTATCGCAGTCAAGATTCATCCATGTTGGGTGCTAGCGTGGCTCTGGATGCCTTTGCCGGTCACGATCACGATGGTATCGGCTATCACTATCATGCTCGCGAGTCGCAAATGCCAGCTTCTCCATACATTTACACCTACACAGCTAATGGAAAAACTATTTGTAGTTCGAATGATCCTAGCTGTGTTGCTGGGCAAAACTATTCAGGTGGTGTAGCTACACCAACTCCAGTGAGCACCTTGGTTCAAGGCGCTTGGAAGGCTAACTTAAAGAATACTCCTTGCTTTAGAGGTGGTGCTGGATCTGCTACTTCCGGAAACCCTATCTGGAACAGTACGGCGTGTAACGCTTTCTTAGGAAAATAATCCTAAATTTTCCTGTGTTGGTAATGAAAGAAAGCCACCCTCGGGTGGCTTTCTTTTTTGTAGGCTTTATTTAGGCTGTCAATTTCTGGTGCTTGTCAAAATCTCATCGGGTATGATGCGCACCCCGCAAAGCCATTCCACTGGCTTAAGCATCGGTCGGGACGTGGCGCAGCCTGGTAGCGCACTTGCATGGGGTGCAAGGGGTCGGAGGTTCAAATCCTCTCGTCCCGACCAACTAATTTCCATTTTGTTAAAAAATATATAATTTCCATGCCGTCTATAGCGATGGGCATGCTTGTGGTATAGGCTTCCCATGCGTATTTTTAGCTCATTAGAAACTATCAGAATCACGGCGTATTTACGGATTTGTATGAATAAATTAATCAGAGTGCTTGTCTCGGTCGCGGTTGTGGCGATGCTCGTTCTTGGACGTGCAGCTGATGCGCAAACGACCACTTATACCGTCGGCGCGAATGTCACAGGGTTGCTGTCCGGAAAAACTCTAGTGATGAACCTGAAAGTAAATAACACCAGCGCCTATACCTCGGTTCGTACGAGTAATGGATCATTTACGTTTGCTTCTGCTATATCAGCGGGCAGTAATTATGCGGTTATCGTAGGAATTCAGCCTTCCGGACAGCAATGTACCGTGACATCTGGGGTTGGAACGAATATTTCTAGCAACGTTACTAATGTTAGTGTCAATTGTGTTGCTGCATATACCGTTGGTGGTTCTGTGAATGGACTTATTGCCGGCACATCTTTTGTGCTTAAGCTCAATAACTCATTGACCAAGGTTATTACTGCAAACGGTGGTTTTAGTTTTGCTAGCGCGCTACCTGCTGGTACGGTCTACCTCGTTTCAGTTGGTATTCAGCCAGGTGGATCGCAGTCGTGTAGTGTGAGTGGAGGGAGTGGTGTAATCAGCACTGCCAACATCACAAATGTCACTGTGAATTGTTCTACCACTTACACTGTCTCTGGTGCAGTTGAAGGTCTAAATGCCAATAGTTGTTTTGTGGCTGCATTAAATTCTGCGACCAAGCTGGTATGTGCTAATGGCTCATTTGCCTTTTCTAACAAACTGCAAAATCAGTCCAACTATCTTGTCACCATCAGTGGTCAACCTACTGCCAATACTCAACCCACGGGACAAAAATGCGCAATTGTTGATGGTGCAGGGCAAATCAGTGGCGCTAATGTGACTAACGTCAAAGTCTATTGTTTAACGGTGAGCGGTACTAATGCGCCCGGTGCGAGTGTATCGATTAGTGGTGCAACGCCAACAAATGCCAATATTAGCGCAAGCACATTTGGCTTTAGTGTTAAACAGGGAGACTCAATCAGTTTGACGGCAACTAAAGACGGCTATACCTGCACCGTGAATGGTCTTACCAATCCGACGGTTGTTACCACTAACATCTCAGGATTAGAAGTGAACTGTGTGGCGAATCCGACGCTGTACACCGTCAGTGGTACTAATCCTTCAGGGGCTAGCCTGTCGATCACTGGCGCGACTCCATCCAATACATCGCCGACGACGGGCGGTACATTTAGTTTCAGCGTGCAGCAGGGTGATTCAATTAGTTTGAATGCAGCGAAGGATGGGTTTAACTGCTCAATTCCTGGCTTTACCAATCCGACAGTAGTTAGCGCTGATATCACCAGTTTGGTGGTGACTTGTACTGCTTCTCCAGTGCCTTATACGGTGAGCGGTAGTAATGCGCCTGGCGCTTCGGTTTCCATTTCAGGAGCGACTCCGCCCAATTCAGCCACCACTGCCAGTTCGTTCTCTTTCACGGTGTATCAGGGAGATCAGGTGAGCCTGAGTGCGACCAAAGCGGGTAACAGTTGCTCCGTTAAAAACGCTGACTCTACCGACTTTGTTAATCCAACCACTATCTCAGGCGATATTTCTGGTTTATTTGTGAGTTGTACGCCTGCTGCTACTTATACCGTGGGTGGAGCAGTGATGGGCTTTACCAGTGCTCAGTCCATAACGCTCTTCAATAGTGTCAATTCTGATTCACTGGTGGTTACAGGGCCTGCAGGAACTACGGCTTTTAAGACTTTCACAATGGGTGCGGCAATAACTTCCGGGTCTGCTTATTCAATTAGCGTGACTAACCAGCCCGTTGGATCGTTGCGCCAGTAAATACGCCAGCAAATTCAGGTGATCCTTCCTCTAATATTTCAAATGTGACTGTGACTTGTGTTAATGGCACCGCACTGACGGCGAGTATTCTGCTTGGTTCGCCAACGTCAAACAGTATTGTGATCAAGTTGTTTAGTGCTGACCAATCAGGGTCGGTCTCTGTGTCTTATGGCACGACCCCTGGCTCATATCCAAGCATTACCTCACCCATTGCTCTGATTACTGGGGGTATTACCACAGAATTTAACATCGGTGGGCTTTTGGCAGACACTCAGTATTACTACAAGATTAATTACACCCCTACGGGCGGAACTGGAGGTGTTCAGACGCCTGAATACAGATTTCACACGGCGCGTAATCCGGGTAGCGCTTTCTCATTTGTGATCGAGGCAGATCCACATTGGGATGTGAATTCTGATATCTACCTATTCCGTCAAACACTTCAAAATATGCTGACAGACCAGCCTGATTTCTTGCTGGATCTAGGTGATACTTTCTTTACTGAAAAACATAATCAGGCCTTGGATAAAACTGAGGGTGTATTGATTGGTAACAGTACGACAAGTAAGTCAACGGGTTCCCCACCTGTAAGTACTGAAGCTCAAATGGTTGCAAGATACCGTTTCAATCGATCTTATTTTGGCTTGATTACGCACTCGATACCGCTCTTTCTGGTAAATGGTAACCACGAGAGTGAATGGGGTACACGTAATTCAACCTCGCCTGGTCTGAATTGGGCACCAAAGGCTCGTCTTGATTACTACGCCAACCCGAAGCCTGCACTGCAGCCTTTCTACTCAGGTTATACGAAGCTGAGTGGAGAATCATTGGTCAGATACGACTCCGCCACGTGGTATTCGTGGCGATGGGGTGATGCGCTATTCGTAGCACTTGATCCTTATTGGATGAGTACTGGTAGCAGTGGTTGGGGGCTTACTTTAGGCAAACCTCAGTATGACTGGTTGAAATCCACCTTGGCTCAGGCAACTTTGGATGGAGTTAAATTCAAATTTATTTTCCTACATAACTTGGTGGGTGGTGGAACTTCAATGCGTGGAGGTATTGAGGTGGTTAATCAATATGAGTGGGGTGCCGATACTACAACATTCAATACAAATCGCCCTGGATGGGGTGGTAAGTCAATTCATCAGTTACTCGTAGAAAATAATGTAACTGCTGTCTTTCATGGACATGATCACGTTTACGTCAATCAGATCCATGCCGATGGCATTAGATATCAGGAATTGCCACAACCTAGTGCTAGAAATACAAATGCAAGTGGCGCAAGCGCTAATGCCACTACTGGCGGTTATTTGAGTGGAACTATTTTGCCAAACAGTGGGCACATCCGTGTCACAGTGGATCAGACTTCAGTGCAGTCAGAGTATGTTCGTTCATGGGTTGAACCGACTAGTTATGGTTACAGTTTAACAACTAACAAAGTAGGTACTGGCAAGACGAACAAGTCTATTGATGATTCTTGGACCTGCACCTATAACGCTTCAACTGGTAAATGTCAGTAAGGCGATTACGTTTGATTCAAGAATAAAGTTCTATTTATTCTACAAATACACCCCGATCAATCAGCAAGTTGATCGGGGTTTTTATTTTCTGAAGAAGGCATTTGCTTGCCTTAAGCCTCTTGCGTGACAGAAGAAAAAAACGGTTGGTAATACCTATCTCAAAGGGGCTAGTGCTTATTTTGTTGGGCTCTGCCTCGCTCTATATTCAATCAGTCTTTCACCAATGTATAGAGAGGGTAGGTTATGAATCTTGTTAACTGGGAACCATTGCGGGATTTTGAAGATTTCTTCAATCGTTATTCACGACTCTCGAGTCGCGGCTTGTTACGTTCTGATCAGTCAGAATGGATGCCAAATGCCAATATTAGTGAGACAGATAAGGAGTATTTAATTAAGGCAGAGCTTCCTGAGGTGAAGCGTGAAGATGTCAAGGTGACGTTGGAAAATGGCGTTATCACCATCAGTGGCGAGCGCAAACAGGAAAAGCAAGCCAAGGACGAAAACGAAATTAGGATAGAAAGCTACTATGGTTCATTCTGCAGGAGTTTTTCCTTGCCAGAAAATATTGATGAAACTGGAGTTCATGCCGAATCTAAGGATGGCATGCTGAAAGTGCATATTCCAAAAACAGAGAGCGCTAAACAGAAGTCTATTAACGTGAAAATTCAATAACGCGTTGAAATGGGTTTGCCAAGGAAGGCGAGCCGATGCTTTTCTTTTATTAAGTTTGGTCCTCCATAAATAAAAACCCTTCCTCGCTTTAGAGAGCAGAGGAAGGGCGGTATTAAGCGAGCTATTACTCTAGGCTCTAATCACAAGGTGATCTTGTACTTTAGATACGCCTGGAGCTGACCAAGCAGCAGTTTCTGCTTCCCAGCGTTCTTGCCAAGTAGGTACCTCACCCTCAAGTGTGACCGTGTTGCCTTCTACGGCTACTTTAATCTTTTGGGCATACAAATGAGCCTGTCGCTGGAATGCGCTTTCAATTTTTGATCTCACTTCGCTTGAAGATACCTTGGTTGGAGGGGCGCTAATGGTGAGGTTATTGGATACACCTCTAACGCCGCGTAGGTAGTGCACAGCCATCTCGGCTGCGTTTTTCTGATACCACCAGTCGACTTTTCCAGTAATTGAAATCCAGCCATCTTGTACTGTGATTTTTACCTTATCTGAAGGGACGGAGATATTTGACTTTAGTGCGATCATGGCGGCGCTAGCAATGTCGGTATCGCTTCGCTTGGCATCGAGTGGCAAGTTGATTTCAATTTCGTTGGCAATGGCTTTGACACCGATCACGCCCAGAGCAGTTTTCTGCGCAGCGGATCGATCTGGGAAAGTGTTGACATGTCCGCTAAGTGTTACGACTCCATCCTTTACTGCTACGCCAATTTTTCTGGAGTCGAAGCTTGGATCCCAGTCCAACGCAGCTTCAACGTCATCTCTAATTTGTCTATCTGATTTCATGTGTAAATACCTCTTTGATTACAGTGTTACGCAGTTGAAGTGATTTGTTAAAAATCACTTAAGGCGTATCTATATGTAATCAATAAAAGCTTTGCGGTTAATCCGTGATCTAACTTAATTGGCAGCTGTTGATCACTTATTGATTTGGCTGTTCTTTTATGA
>CANGFV010000002.1 GCA_947453225.1 Pseudomonadota bacterium | reverse complement strand
GCAAATGCTTGATCCAGATAAGACTCCGCCTGTGATTTTAATCCAGCACGTTGTGACTGCTCGGCAAGCTCGCAGTAATAATGTGCCAGCGCTGTTGGATGCTCAGGCGAACTAAAAGTAGCTAACTGTTGATAAGTATTGATTGCCTGCAACCAATCTCCCTGCTGTTCATAAATACTCAGTAGATGACGCAGCGCCGCACTACGATGTGCCGCTGATTCAACCAACTTCTGAAAGCATTGCTCAGCGCGATCCAGCAATCCTGCTTTTAGATAATCTTCACCTAGGGCAAAGTGCGCCTGTTGCGACAACACCGCCGGTAAGTTAGGTCGCTGCATGATGGTTTCATGAATATGGATCGCGCGATCCACCTCACCACGGCGACGATACAAATGCCCGAGCGCTAACTGTGTTTCAATCACATCAGCATCTGACTCAGCCAATCCTTTCAACACTTCCAATGCCTTATCTTGCTGTTCATTAAGCAAATGATTCAGTCCGGCAAAGTACTGTCGATTGAATGGTTCAACGCGAGGCTTTGTCTTAATCCGACGCGCATTCAAAAAGCTTTGCCGTGCAAACCAACCAGCTGCCGCCGCTAACAGCAATGCCAACCAAAAATCGACTGGAAATTCCCTAAACATCAGGCGCTCTGATTATCCTGCAACTTAGTCTCGGTAGCTTTGAGCGCGCGACGTAACCGCCCACGCTCAGCAAGTAATTGGGCAATCCACTTGGCCTGCAATGCCACGCCTAAAAGTAGCCCAATGATCAGGACTACGACCAATACGACGCCCTGGCGTATCTGAATGGTCACCACACCCAACTCAATTAACACCAGGCTTGGATTTAAGGCCACGCACAACAGCGCCAGCACAAATGCCAGCAACAATAATGCAATGAGTTTTATCTGAGCCATAGGTACACAGTGTACGTTGCAGAACCACAAAGCAGAAGCCAAAGAAAAGGCGGATTCAGGAGCCCCGGAATCCGCCTATAAAATTCCACCGTCAGTAAGACTTCAGAATCAGTACTTTAATCTCGAAACCTTAATCTCGAATTGGCGTACCGATACTGGCATCCACACGTTCACGCAGCTCTTTACCAGGCTTGAAATGAGGCACGTACTTGCCCGACAAGGCCACAGCGTCACCCGTTTTAGGGTTACGACCCTGACGCGCCGGACGATAGTGCAACGAGAAACTACCGAAGCCACGAATTTCAATTCGCTCACCTTCGGCCAGGGCATCGCCCATAATTTCCAACACTTGCTTAACCGCCAATTCCACATCTTTGGTTGGCAAGTGCTTTTGTTTTGCAGCTAGTAATTCAATGAGCTCTGACTTGGTCATATCTTCACTCGCAATCTGATGGTCTTAAGGCCAGCTAAAGCTGGCTGTAGGTCATTACTCCGACAGCCAGCACGCTAGCAATACCAATTAATTGTCTTGTCCTGAAATATGTTCCTTCAACAAATCACCCAAGCTGGTGCCTGTTGAAGAATCACTGCGATAGCTTTGCATCGCTTCAGCTTCTTCATGCATATCCTTAGCTTTAATCGACAAGGCAATCGTACGCGACTTGCGATCAACGCCCGTGAACTTGGCTTCGACTTCGTCATCTACTTTGAGCACAGTGCGCGCATCTTCAACGCGATCACGTGACAATTCAGACGCACGCAGATGACCGTCTACACCGCCACCCAGATCAATGATGGCACCCTTGGCGTCCACTTCACGCACCTTACCGGTAACGATAGTGCCCTTAGGATGTTCAGCAATCCAAGTTGAGAATGGGTCTTTAGCCAGTTGCTTGATACCCAGCGAGATACGCTCACGCTCAGGATCAATGGCCAACACCATGGCATCCACTGTCTGGCCTTTCTGATAGCTACGTACGGCTTCTTCACCAGGAATATCCCAAGAGATATCCGACAAGTGAATCAGACCATCAATACCACCATTCAGACCGATGAAGATACCGAAATCAGTGATGGACTTAATCTGACCGCTGACATGATCGCCACGATTGAAGCTATCACCGAAGTCTTTCCACGGATTGGTCTGACACTGCTTGAGGCCCAGAGAAATACGACGACGCTCTTCATCAATGTCGAGCACCATCACTTCCACTTCCTGACCTACGTGCACCACCTTAGCTGGGGCCACGTTCTTGTTGGTCCAATCCATTTCAGAGACGTGTACCAAGCCTTCCACGCCTTCTTCAATTTCCACAAAGCAACCGTAATCAGCAATGTTGGTGACCTTACCGAACATACGCGTATTGGCAGGATAACGACGGGCAATATTTTCCCAAGGATCGCTGCCCAACTGCTTAATGCCTAAACTGACGCGTTGACGCTCACGATCAAACTTGAGGATGCGAACATCAATTTCTTGACCGACTTGCACCACTTCAGAAGGATGCTTGACGCGCTTCCAAGCCATATCAGTGATATGCAATAGACCATCGATGCCACCGAGATCAACGAACGCACCGTAATCGGTGAGGTTCTTGATCGTACCGCGCACCATCGCGCCTTCCTGCAGTTTTTCGAGCATTTCAGAACGCTCAGCACTGCTTTCCTGCTCAACTACAGCACGACGTGACACCACGACGTTATTACGCTTTTGATCGAGCTTAATGATCTTAAATTCATGAACTTTGCCTTCCAAGTAGCTTGGATCACGCACTGGGCGTACATCCACCAACGAACCTGGCAAGAAGGCACGCACGAAATCGATTTCCACAGTAAAGCCGCCTTTGACGCGACCATTGACGAGGCCTTTGATGATTTCTTGCTTCTCGAACGCTTGCTCCAAACGAGTCCAAGTGCGAGCGCGTTTAGCTTTTTCACGTGATAGGCGAGTTTCGCCTGAGCCGTCTTCCATGCTTTCTAGGGCAACTTCAACTTGGTCACCCACATTCACTTCAACTTCGCCGGACTCGTTCTTAAACTGAGCCACGTCGATCACGGCTTCACTCTTCAGACCTGCATTGATAATAACCACTGCATCGCTGACAGCAACAACCACACCCGTGAGAATTGCACCCGGCTTAATTGCCGAGGTAGCAAAACTCTCTTCTAACATTTGAGCAAAACTTTCTGACATGTGAACTCTTGGGTAATAACCCACATTTTTTCCCAAGCCATCATCCTGTTTAGCCAGGGGTAGTTAAATCCGCCATGCATCCAGCATGGCGCCAAAAAAATCTGCAGCTTCGAGATTGCCGGCGCGAATGCGCAACTCCATCCCTGAGTAATGGGAGAGCGGGCAGAAATCAGCGAAACAACTGACGTGTTTTCGCTAGGGTCAGTACCGCCTGCTCAACTTGCTCAATGCTCATGCCGGTACTATCGAGTAACTCGGCGTCATCGGCAGGCTTAAGTGGAGAAACAGCGCGATTTGCATCGCGACGATCACGCTCGGCCAGCTCTTGCGAAAGGGCGGCAAGGCTAACATCGAAACCCTTGTCTTTCAACTGCTTATAGCGTCTGCGGGCTCGTTCTTCGGCACTGGCGGTGAGAAAAATCTTCAGCCGAGCCGCCGGAAAAATTACCGTGCCCATGTCCCGACCGTCAGCCACCAGCCCCGGCCACTGAGCAAATTGCCTTTGCCGTTCAGTCAGAGCGCTGCGCACGCTGGGCATGGCGGCCACGCGTGAGGCGCCCTCACCCGCAGTTTCAGTACGGATTTCTCGGCTAACCTCTTCATTTTCAAGGAAAATATTTTCTTCGCCAGCAGAGTCACTGGAAAACCGAATATTCATTCTGCCAGCAAGGGCAGCATGACCCGACTCATCTAATGGCGCCAACCCTTGACGCGCACCTGCCAGCGCCAGCAGCCGATACAAGGCTCCGCTGTCGAGTAACTGCCAACCCAGTTGCTGGGCGACACGACGCGCCAACGTGCCCTTGCCAGAGCCACTCGGACCATCAATGGTAAGAACCGGAACTGCGCTCATCTAGCCTGCCCACCCAAACTTAGCGATGCGACAGTGTAAGGGATGCCATGACAGCGCGCATTAGCAGGCATGCGTTGCATCAACGGGTGATGCTATGAAATTTATCGAAATATTCAGGAAAGGTCTTAGCCACGCACTTCGGATCATTAATACGTATGGGCACACCACCGAGTGCAACCAACGAAAAGCACATCGCCATACGATGATCATCGTAAGTATCAATAGCTGCATGTGGAGTGAGCTTCATTGGTGGCGTGATACGCAACCAATCCTGCCCCTCTTCAACCACGGCACCTAATTTACGCAGTTCATTTGCCATCGCGGTGATGCGATCCGTTTCTTTAACACGCCAACTGCCAATGTTTGTTAGTCGTGATGAACCATCACAAAATAAGGCAGCAACTGCCAATGTCATGGCGGCGTCGGGAATGTAATTGCAATCCATATCAAATGCTTTGAGCTTAACGTTTGAAGGTGCACTCGATTCAATGTACTGATCCGCCATGCTGACCTGCGCACCCAGTTGTTGTAGCGCCTGCGCAAACGCCACATCACCTTGAATACTGTGCTTACCCACACCTTCAACGCGTACCGGCCCGCCTGCAATCGCGCCAGCTGCGAGAAAATACGAGGCCGAAGAAGCATCGCCTTCTACAAACACTGTGCTCGGCGAAACGTAGTGCTGATCTGCAGCAATAGTGAATCGCTGCCAGCCATCGCGCTGTACATGCACTCCAAACTGTGCCATTAGTTTCAAAGTCATTTCGATATAAGGTTTTGAAATTAATTCACCGACTACTTCAACTGTCGTTGCAACACCCACCGTAGGCAAGGCCATCAACAGTGCTGTTAAAAACTGACTAGAAACATTACCTCTAATACGCACAACACTGCCCGCATGAAGTCGTGCAGGCTGAATAGATAATGGCGGAAATCCTTCATTACCTAGATATTGAATCTGCGCACCTACCTGTCTTAATGCATCCACAAGATCACCAATGGGACGCTCATGCATGCGCGGCACACCGGACAGCTCGTAATTACCACCGGACAATGCCAACACCGCAGTCAGTGGACGAAACGCAGTCCCCGCATTGCCTAAAAATAATTTGGCCTGTTTATTTAGGAAACCGTCAGCGCGACCGGTAACACGAAAATCATGCGCAGCAATTTTTTCTATCGAAACACCTAAGGTGCTTAATGCCTCCAGCATGCGATCGGTGTCATCTGAACTGAGTAAATCACGGATTTCAGTCACGCCCTTGGACAGCGCGGCCAACAACAAGGTTCGATTTGAAATACTTTTCGAACCCGGCAAGCGAATCGTGCCTTGAGCCTGATGTAGCGGAGGAAGATCAAGAAATTCCATGATGTATTACTTCAGCGCCACGGCCAACGCCGACAACATACGAGTATTTTCTTGCTCAGTACCAATAGAAATACGTAATTGAGTTGGCAGTCCATAGCCTGTTACCGGCCGCACAATCACGCCCTGCCGCAACATCGCCTCATTCACCTCTGTACTCGGTCGCTCACAATCAATCAGCACAAAATTACCTTTTGAGGGATAGACACGAACTGCTAGTGATTCAAGTCCTGTAAGCACCTGTTGCATACCGCGCGTATTCAGCTCAACCGACTGCCGCAAATGTTCAGTATCATCGAGTGCAGCTGTTGCCGCTGCCAACGCAATGGAATTGACATTGAAGGGTTGACGCACACGATTCAGCACCGCAGCAACACTGGGGTGAGACAGCGCATAACCCACACGTAAGCCAGCCAACCCATAAGCCTTAGAAAAAGTGCGCGTCACCACAAGGTTCTCAAATTCATGAATCCATAAACTGGCATCTGGAAACTGATCATCCTGCACATACTCGATGTAGGCCTCATCAATCACCACCAAAATATCTTTGGGCACTGAGGCGACAAAGGCCTTCAACTCATGCGCCGTCACCCAGGTGCCCGTGGGATTATTTGGATTGGCAATAAAAATCAATCGCGTTCGATCGTTAATCAGCTGCGACATCGCCTCCAAATCATGGCCTAGCGCCATAGCGTGTGTATTTGGATAGGCCGCCGCTACCCGTGCCGTAGCACCAGTGGCCTGTACCGCGATTGGATAAATTGCAAAACAATATTGCGAATAAATCGCCTCTACATCGGCATTAAGAAATGCCTCTGCCAACATCACTAACAAATCATTAGAGCCATTACCCAGAGTAATCTGTTCAATGCTGCAGTGATGCTTACGTGCTAAGGCTTGCTTAAGCTCAAAGCCATTGCCATCTGGATACAACTCAATAGTTTGCAAGGCAATAGCCATCGCTGCGTGCGTTTTCGGGCTTGGGCCTAATGGATTTTCATTCGAAGCGAGTTTGATGCTATTCGCAATACCGTACTCACGCTCTACTTCTGATAACGGTTTACCTGGAATATACGGCGCAATCTCCAGCACAGCAGGCGCAGCTAATTCAAGTGCATCAAAACTCATAGCGAGAACCTAAGCTCAAATATCGACGAGAATCACTGGTTAGCATTAGCAATGCACCAACATATCGCGCATGCAGTTACAGTACCGCTGCTGGATAAGAGCCCAGCACTTTGAACAGCGAGGAATGCTGTTTTAATTCTTCCAAAGCAGAACGCAGCGGTTCAGTATCCATATGACCTTCAACATCCATGAAGAACACATAGTCCCATTTTTTACGGCGCGAGGGACGTGACTCAATACGACTCATACTGATGTGATTACGCGCCAGCGGTTCGAGCAAACGATGCAGCGTACCGTGCGACTGAGTATCACCAGAAGACACCATCAAGGTTGTCTTATCATGTCCGCTTGGGGCGAATGAATTGCGGCCAAGTACAATGAAGCGCGTGGTGTTATCGGCACGATCTTCAATTTCAGGCGCAAGCACATTGAGCTTATAAATTTCTGCAGCAATTTGACCTGCAATCGCCGCTGTGCCTTCCTCATCACGCGCCCGACGCGCAGCTTCAGAATTACTGACCACCGGAATCAACTCAGCCTTCGGCAGATGCTCGCGCAGCCATTGCTGACATTGCGACAGTGATTGCGGATGCGAACAAATACGCTTGATGCCTTTTAGATTCTTCATCGTGCCCATCAAGTTTTGATGCACGCGCAACTCGATCTCACCACAGATTTTCAGCGTGGTGTTAAGAAACATATCAATGGCAAACTCCACTACGCCACCGGTCGAATTCTCAATCGGCACCACACCAAAATCGGTATGCCCCACTTCAACCTCATGAAACACTTCAGGAATAGATGAAAGCGCTACGCCGTGCACTGAATGGCCAAAATGCTTGTAGACTGCTTGTTGCGTAAATGTGCCTTCAGGGCCAAGAAAGCCTACTTTTAGCGGCTCTTGCTGCGCCAAACACACCGACATGATTTCACGGAACAGGCGCGCCACTTCTTCATCACGTAGAGGGCCTTGGTTGTTTTCGATCACGCGGCGCAACACCTGCGATTCGCGTTCCGGACGATATAACTGAGCGCTAGTGAGATTTTCTTGTTGGCGTTTAGATTGACCCACCAACTGCGCCAATCGCGCACGTTCACTCAATAACTGAAGTAAACGATCATCAATACCATCGATGTGCGCACGAATTTCACTCAAAGGCGGCAATACGGCACTGGCCGCCACCGACTTAGCAGATAAAGAAGTCTGATCCTTAGTTGCGGATCGACGACTTACTGTTTTCGCTTTGGTCTTGCCAGTTGCCACGTGACTTCACTCGCTTCAGAGAACGCGCACCGATAATACACCAGGAATCGCACGTAACTGCTGTACTACTGAATCAGGGATAGCAGCGCCATCCACATCAATCAGGCTGTAGGCTAGATCACCACGAGACTTATTGAGCAAATCGGCGATATTCAGGCTGGCGCTGGCCAACGCACTGGAAATTTGCCCCACCATATTCGGCACGTTTTCGTTGGCAATCGCCAAACGCACTGAGTTTTGCGTACGTGGCAAGACTGCCTCAGGGAAATTCACTGCGTTACGCACGTTGCCGTGCTCCAAAAATTCGCGCAGCGTATCGGCCACCATAATGGCGCAGTTTTCTTCAGCTTCATTAGTTGAAGCGCCCAAATGCGGCAAGGCAACAATCTTAGGATGATCTTTGACTGCATTGGTTGGAAAGTCACAAACATAAGCACCAATATGCCCGCTATCTAAAGCTGCAATCATTGCTGCTTCATCAACAATACCGGCACGCGCAAAATTAAGAATCACGCTGCCTTTACGCATTAATTTCAAGCGTGCAGCATTAATCATGCCCTTGGTAGCATCAATCAACGGCACATGCACAGTTACCATATCGCACCGCGCGAATAAATCATCCAGTGACAATGCCTGTTCCACGCCAGAAGATAATTGCCACGCACGTTGCACAGTAATGGCCGGATCAAAACCCAACACTTTCATGCCGAGTAAATGTGCCGCGTTGGCCACTTCAACACCAATAGCACCCAAACCCACTACACCCAAAGTGCGACCGGGCAATTCATAACCGACATATTTCTTCTTACCTTTTTCTACTGCTTCTTCTAAAGCGTGATCATCACCTTGTAGGCCGCGGGTATGCCCCCACGCCTGACAGATGTTGCGTGCAGCCAAGAACATGCCCGCAATTACCAACTCTTTTACGGCATTGGCATTGGCACCAGGTGCATTAAAGACCGGCACGCCACGCTTTGATAACTTAGCCACCGGAATATTGTTCGTGCCCGCACCGGCACGGCCAATCGCCATGACGCTGCTGGGAATATCCATAGCGTGCATATCCGCAGAACGCACCATCACTGCATCAGGATGGCCAATTTCTGAAGCTACTTCATACTTGTCACGCGGTAGACGATCTAAACCGCGTACCGAAATGTTGTTCAATGTCAGAATTTTGTAGGACATGTCTGCTCAATAATTTTTATGTCGATCCGACCTGCCTCTATTCATGAGGCAGGCACTCTTGTCGTTTAACTATTTTTCGCCTCGAATTCTTTCATGTAAGCCACCAGCGCCTGCACACCTTCAATCGGCATGGCGTTGTAAATACTGGCACGAATACCACCGACTGAACGATGACCCTTCAATTGCAACATACCCAGCGCTTGCGCGCCTTTTAAGAAGGCTTCATCCAACGCTTCACTGTTAGTCTTAAAGGGCACATTCATCAGTGAACGATCTTCACGTGCCACTGGACTGACATAGAACGAACTGCTGTCCAAATAGTCATAAATCAGCGCCGCTTTTTTACGGTTATGCTCAGCAATTGCGGTCAAGCCGCCCTGCTTTTTCAGCCACTGGAACACTAAGCCTGCAATGTAAACACTATAAGTCGGTGGTGTGTTGTACATCGAATCATTATCGGCCTGTTGCTTATAGTCAAAGGCCGAAGGCGTGATCGGCAAGGCATTACCAATCAAATCGTCACGCACAATCACAATGGTCAAACCAGCAGGACCGATGTTCTTTTGCGCACCGCCATAAATTAAACCGTACTTAGACACATCAATTGGCCGCGACAAAATATTCGATGACATATCGGCTACCAACGGCACAGCACCGGTATCAGGCGTAAAGTGATATTCCACACCACCAATCGTTTCATTGCTGCAAATATGCACATAGGCCGCATTCGGATCGAGCTTCCATGTGTCACGCTTAGGCACGCTAGTGAAGTTATTGGCTTCAGAAGTAGCTGCCACATTTACGGTGCAATACTTCTTCGCTTCTTTAATGGACTTCTTCGACCACTCACCCGTATTGATATAGTCAGCGCTGGTTTTACCACGCAACAAGTTCATTGGAATGATGGCATTTTCGCCAATAGCACCACCTTGCATGAACAGCACTTTGTAGTTGGCTGGAATGGCCATCAATTCACGCAAATCAGCCTCAGCCTGAGCATGAATAGAAATAAATTCTTTACCGCGGTGACTCATCTCCATCACTGACATCCCAGTACCGCGCCAATCACACATTTCCGCAGCTGCTTGTTGCAACACTTCGAGGGGCAATACGGCCGGACCGGCACTGAAATTGAATACGCGCTTCATCGCTGACTCACCTGCTAACAAATGAAAATGTAAGCCGCGCAGTGTACGGGATTTAGGCTCAGGTTTCAGCCCAGCGGGGGTCTGTGTTGACAGAACGGGGGATGAATTCAGACCAAGCGCAGAGGCCAGCCGCCAAGACAGGCCAATACGAACACGCGCGACGAGCAGCGGGAACTCCCACCAAATGGACTACTCAAGGAAAGCGTCCAACGGCGCCGGCCGCGCCCACAAATAGCCCTGCCCCATTTGGCAACCGAGGTGCCGCAGTATCTCCGCCTGGGTTTTGGTTTCAATACCTTCGGCGACGACCAGCATGTCGCAGGCTTTGGCCATGGCAATTAACGCAGTACACATTGAGTCCGACTTGGTGACTTTGTCTACTCTTAGATCTGGCAACAGTGCAGCCAACAGAGATTGACGCTTGCTGTAAGTCGCCTTGGGCTGTTCCAACGCTGAAACAAATTGCCTGTCGATCTTCAGCACATCAAACGGCAATGACTGCAGATGCCCCAAGGATGCGTAGCCGGTGCCGAAATCATCAATCGCCAACTTAAATCCAGCAGACTTAAGTTGTTTAATTGAGGCTCGCGCTGGACTGCCCGGATCAATCTTGGCGCTTTCAGTCACCTCAATACAAATACGTCTAGTATCAACACCGGCCTTACGCACTATATCCATAAAACTCTGAGCCAAATCCGGCTGCAATAGTTGACTGACCGAGACATTAATAGACACATAGGCAGGTGAGCCTTTGATCGCAGGCTGGCGCAAGAAATCAACACCCGCCTGAAACATCATCTTACCAATACGGTGAATCAAACCAACGCGCTCAGCCTCAGCGATACATTCAATAACAGGCACTCCGAGCAGCAGCGGATCATTCAACCTAAACAACAACTCGTAGCCAACCACCTGCTCGTCCGTCAAAAGAACAATGGGTTGTGCATGCGGATATAACTTACCCGCATCGAGTGCCGCTTCAATGCGCTTGGATAATCCACGCCTCACTGCAGCGCGCATAGCACGATCTGCATCAACCACTAAGGTATGCCCACCACCCAGAGATTTGGATTCACGTACCGCCTCGTCCGCCTCAAAGATCAGCGTTTCTATATCTTGATTTTCAGCGGTTACCGCCATCACCCCAGCGGAGAAATTCACCGGTAATTTTTGACCGGAAATGCTAACGCCTTTTGCGAAGGTAGTACGCAATGTGTGTAATTGCTGGACCGCAACTTCGGTAGTCGCTGGCAAAAAGGCCAGAAACTCATCACCCCCAAAACGCGTTAACAAACGCACCTCAGTGAGCGTTGTCTTCATGGTGTCACAGACATTACGCAACATCTGATCGCCTTCTATATGACCAAAGGCATCGTTGAATGCCTTAAATGAGTCTAGATCGATAAAGACGATGGACAGCGGAGTGTTGTTCGCAAGATGTTCTTTAATTAGCGCATCAACACCAGCCATTAAACCGTAACGATTGAGCAGATTAGTCAACGCATCATGTTGCGCACGATGACGTTGCGCCTCGTCCATGCGATGACGCTGAGTCGCAATGGTGGCCAAGTGAGTAAATTGATCGACAATCTGTAGATCAGCCACTGTCGGTACGCGCACATCAGGGTGATACATACCAAACACACCGAGCAAGCTGTCATCGGCACTCGACAATAATGGTGACGACCATGCGGAGCGAATATCGTAGGCACGACACAGGTCGTGGAAGCCATCCCATAACGGATCGGTGAATACATCTTCAGAAATCACACGATTGCGGCGCCACGCACAGGTACCACAGCTGCCTGCTTTAGGGCCGGGGACTAAACCATCAACAATATCAGCAAAGGAACTCGGTAACTTACCGTAACCCCCGCGTCGTAGCTTTTGCTCATTGGGATCAAAGTAAAGAATCGAGGCTCTCATGCCTGGAATATGCTGCTCAGCAAATCGAGCAATTGCACTCAAAGTTTCCTGTAGTGGCGCACCCTTAGCAATCAACTCAAGCACTTCTTGCTGCCCACTGAGCATAGCTTCAGCGGAAATAACGCTGTTCGTGGCCTGCAATATTTTTTCATCTACAACCATTGAGACCCCTAGGGAATAGCTTGGTATTAAAGACAGGTAGTGAAAATCGTTCTATGGCTTCAGTATTCAAGGGTCTTTATAAGACACTCAGCGCAGCCAATACAAGCTAAAAAACTAAATTAATTCAAAACCGCAAACTAGAGGGGGTGTTTTTTGCAATGAACGGCTTTGTACTGCGCTTTGATTAATTCGTCTCACTCATGAATGGCTACTTGGCTGGCCACTAGAGGTTCGTAGCACCGCAGCAACCGCTACCACCGAGACGATAATGGCCTGTGGCACCAAGTAGCGACTTTCAAGATTGGGTAAAAGCAAATAACGCAGCACCACAGAAGCCGCGCACACCCAAATCAGTTCGACTTGATAGCGCAATTTTAGGGGAATTAACGACAGCAATATAAAGGGGATCAACAAAGCTACGTCCGGCATCAGCAAGTTATGCGGCAAAGCGTCCCAATAGCTACTGCGACCGGTATTTTCTAACACTAAATCTAGCAACTGCGCATGTGGAAAACCAAGCATAGAAATGCCTGCGTAGACCATGAGCATAGTCGCACCGATGATGACTGTCGCCACAGTGGTTAAGCGCTTTTGCCACCACGCCAGCAGCAACAATAAGCCACCAAGCAACAAACAATCGGTACGCGTGGCCACCGATAGCACGAGCAAAGCACTAGCAAGGTAGGCATGGCGAGTACACGTCAACAACCAAGTTGCCGACAGCAACAACACAGTACATAGCAAATCGGGCGTACCCATCATCGCCGCATCGGTCACAAAAGGGGTATACATGATGAGCAGCGCCGCTAGGGTGCGCCAAGTAGCCTCCACAGATAAGTCACGCAACCAGAACCAAACTACAAAGCCACACCAGAAATAAGCGATAGCTGACACTGTAGTGGGCGCTTTCAGTACACCGACATAATTTGCCGCAATGCGCGACAAGGCAACGAACAGCAACTTAACGGTATAAAACTGCTCCTGCACTACATAGTCCTGATCAGGCATTGCAACAAAATCAGGCGGCACCCCAGGCGTCGCCTTGAATGCAGCCACGTCATCGCTGATCAGGTAAGAATAGAAGTAAGCATCAAAGGTGCGATTGGGTTGTAGCCACACCTTGTAGGTGAAGGCCAACATCAACACTGTAAAAAGCAGCAACACCCAACGCTCAGTGCGATGAATCCTCACGGTGCCTTCAAGTTTCATCAGCAATCACACATCAGCGAAAATTAGCCTAATGAGACTAGGCGTCGGAATTCTCCGCACCCGCTTCTTCGCCGGCTTCTTCACTGGCTTCACTACCATCGCTGACAATACGCTCAGCACTGACTAAACGCGCTTCTTCATCGATGCGAATCAAGCGTACGCCTTGAGTATTACGGCCAAGCACAGAAATATCTTTCACAGGCGTGCGTACCAGTGTGCCATTAGAACTAATCAACATCAGTTCGTCTTCAGGCTTAACTTGTACAGCGGCAACCACTTCACCGTTACGATCAGAAGTTTGCAGAGAAATTACACCCTGACCACCGCGGCCATGTACTGGGAATTCAGCTACTTCAGTGAGTTTGCCATAGCCATTGGCAGAGGCCGTCAGAATCAATCCCGCTTCATCCACAACAATCAACGAGATCACTTGATCGTTTTCATTAAGACGAATACCGCGTACGCCAGTCGCCACGCGACCCATTGGACGCACATCCTCTTCATTGAAGCGAATTGCCTTACCTGTGGCTGTCGACAACATGATGTGTTTGCTGCCATCAGTAATATCCACGCCAACCAAGCGATCTCCTTCATCTAAATCCACAGCAATAATGCCGGCCTGACGTGGACGTGAGAACGCCTCAAGTGAAGTCTTCTTCACCGTACCATGACTGGTGGCCATGAATACATATTGGTCAGCAGTAAATTCATGAATTGGCAACACCGCATTAATACGTTCGCCTTCAACTAACGGCAACAGGTTAACAATTGGCTTACCGCGTGCACCGCGACTAGCCATCGGCAATTGATACACCTTCAACCAATACACTTTGCCAGCACTGGAGAAACACAACAGTGTGTCATGCGTATGAGCAACGAATAACTTATCGATAAAGTCTTCATCCTTCATCGAGGTGGCTGCTTTACCACGACCGCCACGCTTCTGTGCTTGATAATCCACTAACGGTTGCGACTTGGCATAACCGCCGTGCGACAAGGTGACCACCACATCTTGCGGCTCGATCAAATCTTCCAGCGTCAAATCAGAATGCGTGTGATTAATTTCGGTACGACGTGCATCGGCATAAGTGGCTTTGATTTCCAGCAACTCATCACGAATGACCTGTACCAGACGTTCGGCACGCGCCAAGATGTCGCCCAAATCCTGAATCTTTAGCAAGAGCTCTTGGTACTCAGCGATGATTTTGTCTTGCTCAAGCCCGGTCAAACGATGCAAACGTAAATCCAGAATGGCTTGCGCCTGCGCTTCAGACATTCGATAACGATTGCCATGCAAACCAAACTCGGCAGATAAGCCATCAGGACGCGTTGAAATAGCACCCGCCCGTTCCAACATGGCAGGCACTGCACCGCCCGACCAATCGCGACTGACCAATCCAACCTTCGCTTCAGCAGGTGTAGGCGAGGCCTTAATTAAGGCAATGACTTCATCAATGTTAGCCAGCGCAATAGCCTGCCCTTCCAACACATGTGCACGCTCACGCGCTTTATGCAGTTCAAATACGGTACGACGAGTAACCACTTCGCGACGATGACGCAGGAAGGCATCAAGCACTTCCTTCAAGTTCATCAATTTCGGCTGACCATCTAACAAGGCCACCATGTTGATGCCAAACACTGAATCCATTGCGGTGTGCTTGAACAAATTGTTCAGCACCACATCGGCCACTTCACCACGCTTGAGTTCGATGACAATGCGCATGCCGTCTTTGTCCGACTCATCACGCAAGCCATCAGAGGCAATACCCTCAATGATTTTCTCGCGTACCAATTCGGCAATGCGTTCTATCAAACGCGCTTTATTCACCTGATAAGGCAGCTCGGTGACCACAATGGTCTGACGACCTTTCTCATCTTCCTCAATATTCGTGCGAGCACGCATGTACACGCGGCCACGACCAGTGTGATAAGCCTGAGCGATTTCTTGAGTGCCGTTGATAATGCCAGCGGTGGGGAAATCTGGTGCAGGCACATGCTGCATTAACTCAGCAATGGTTATGGCGGGGTTATCCAGTAACGCCACGCAGGCATCGATCACTTCGCCCAAATTATGCGGCGGGATGTTGGTGGCCATACCCACGGCAATACCGGTTTGACCATTGATGAGCAGATTAGGAATGCGTGCCGGCAATACTGCCGGCTCATGCTCGGATTCATCGTAGTTAGGCGTGAAGTCCACCGTTTCTTTATCGATGTCAGCTAGCAACTCATGCGCCAACTTGGACATACGCACTTCGGTGTAACGCATGGCGGCAGGTGAATCGCCGTCTACCGAACCGAAGTTACCCTGACCATCGACCAGTAAATAGCGCATTGAGAACGGCTGTGCCATACGCACGATGGTGTCGTACACGGCGGTATCGCCATGTGGGTGATATTTACCGATCACGTCACCGACCACACGAGCCGATTTTTTATAAGGCTTGTTCCAATCGTTGCCCAGTTCACGCATCGCAAACAGCACGCGACGATGCACTGGCTTTAACCCATCGCGCACATCGGGCAAAGCACGCCCGACAATAACGCTCATGGCGTAATCCAAATAGGATTGACGCATCTCGTCTTCGAGATTGACGTGTAGGATTTCGCTGGCAATTTCAGTCATGATGGAGCCAAGTTTCCGCTAGGTAGGCCGCGTGATAAACGATGGTTTTTAGGTATTGTCTAAGGCCCGTTAAAGGACGTTGGTTATTGCCGAAATTCTAGCACAAGAACGAGCAAAAATTGTGTATTAAAACCATTAATTTAGCGGCCCAAAACCACCCCAAAACATCGGCAATCCACCTCACCAAAACTAATCTGGATGGTTATACTTCCCAGCCTATAAATTTAGGCCTGCCATGAACCCTACCGCCAACCATCATCCTGACGAAATTGCCCGGTTCGACAGCCTTGCTCAGCGCTGGTGGGACACGCAGGGTGAGTTTCGTCCTTTGCACCTGATGAATCCGGTACGTGTGGGCTATATTGATCAACGCACCCACTTAAAGGGCAAGCAGGTGCTTGATGTAGGCTGTGGCGGTGGCCTGCTATGCGAGGCGATGACGCAACGTGGCGCCCAAGTCACCGGTATAGACCTCGGCGAATCAACCATCGAAGTTGCCACACTGCATGCACTGGCTGGCGGTTTGAATATTCGCTATCTGCGGCAGTCCGCAGAACAGCACGCCGAGCAAAATGCCAGCCACTACGACATCGTCACTTGTCTTGAAATGCTGGAACACGTACCCGATCCAGCAGCAGTGATCAGCACCATTGCCAGCCTACTCAAACCCGGCGGTCAGGCCGTATTTTCCACGCTCAATCGCAATCCAAAATCCTATGTCATGGCCATTCTCGGCGCGGAATATCTACTGAAACTGTTACCGAAAGGTACGCACACTTATGCGCAATTCATTCGCCCTTCCGAGCTATCCGCTTGGGTGCGTGATGCACAGTTAGAGTTGCACGACATTACAGGACTTGAATTTCATCCACTGACTCAACAGTGCAGACTAGGCGCTAGTGTAGACGTGAATTATTTAATGCACGTTAGTAAACCCGCAGCATGAGTTAAGCAGGAATATATGGCATGACTACGGTACTTGTAATTGGCGCACTTCTGGTCGGCTTAGTCATAGGCTGGCTTGTGGCTCGCTATCAATCTAGCCGTCATGAACAGCAATTAGCAGCTGAATTGGCCGTGGCGCAATCACAACTCAAATCTCAAGAACAACTTAACCAAGAACGAGATACCGCACTGCAATTGAGCATGGAGCGTCTTTCAGCCATGTTTGATACCGTGGCCGGTAGCTCACTACGCGCTAATAGCGAAACCTTCCTACAACTGGCTCGCGAACATTTAGGACAGCATCAGCAAGTGGCTAGCGCCGCCTTAACCGAACGCGAAAAAGCCATTGAAACACTCGTGGCGCCCATTCGCGAAGCACTCAGTAAAACCGAACAGCAAATGAGTCGCATCGAAAAAGAGCGCGCCGAAACCTTTGGTGAACTGCGTAAATCACTTGAGTTCGTAACACTTGGGCAACAAGCGCTACAAAAAGAAACGCGTAATTTGGTCACCGCGCTACGTCGACCTGAAGTGCGCGGTCGCTGGGGCGAACTTACCCTTAAACGCCTTGCAGAACTGGCAGGCATGGTCGAACACTGTGATTTCAGCGAGCAAGTACATACCGAAACGGATACCGGCGCATTACGTCCTGACATGATTGTGAACATGCCCGATGGCCGCACCTTAGTGGTCGATGTAAAAACTCCTTTAGATGCTTATTTGGAAGCCATTGAAGCGACTACCGATGACGCTAAACAACTGGCCTTACAACGTCACGCCAATGCGGTGGGACAACGCGTACGCGAATTGTCATCGAAAAGTTACTGGGCACAATTTGAAAAAAGCCCCGACTTTGTCATTTTATTTATTCCCGGCGATCAATTCTTAAGCGCAGCGCTGGCTGAAAATCCGGCACTACTTGAAGATGCCATTAGACAAGATGTCATTATCGCCACGCCTTCATCATTGGTGGCATTACTCAAGGCGGTAGCTTATGGATGGCGCCAAACGGCGCTGGCACAAAATGCACAAATCATTCGGGATTTAGGTGCGGATTTATATAAACGCTTAAATGTTTTCACCTCACACTTAAGCAAGGTATCACGCAATCTTAATGGCAGCGTGGAAGCGTTTAATGCCGCCATGGGCTCACTTGAACGACAAGTGCTGCCAGGGGCACGAAAATTCACTGAACTTGGTATACGCCCCGATAAACCGCTTGAAACCATCGAACCCATTGAAGCCTTAGCGCGCACGCCAGCCAATGCGCAACTCGATGCGCCATCTGAAAATTCATGATGTTGGATCGCTCGCATATCACGCGCGCACTGCCGCCAGGGTCAATGCGATATTTCGCATGGCTGTACACCCCCGCTAAATATCGCGATGTTATTGCAGCACTATTTGTCATTGAAGCGGAACTGCATGATAGTGCCCGCGCACCCCATGAAGTGGCACACCACCGTTTGCAATGGTGGCGTGAAGAAATCGATCAACTCATTGCAGGTAAGGCGCGACATCCGGCCACGCAAGTCCTACAGACTCATGCAACACAGTTCATTGATTTTCAGCCGCTACACACCACCTTACTGAGCACCGCACAGGAACTAGCCAACGCCACGTATGAAACGGATGCGGAATTGGTGCACTACTTTCAAGGCGGTCTAGGCATCTTACTGGCCACAACAATGCATTACCTTACGCCCAATCCCTCATCGGCAACTCTGGATGCAGCCACTCAATTGGGCGGCTTTATTCGGCATGCTGAAGTAATACGTGATTTACGTCAGGACTTACACCAAGGCCGGCTGCTTTTGCCGTTGGCGCAATTAGATGCACTGAATATCGATTACGAAGTATTGCAATCAAGCGCTTGGCCTGAGCCCTTTGTAGAGCTACTGAAAACACGCTGCGCGCAGTGCTTAAATCAGTTAAACACCTTAAAAAACAGCTTGCTGAGCAATGAGAAGAAAGCCTTACGCCCTTTGCTAGTACTTGCTGAACTACATGCAGCACTCTTGCATCAAGTCAGTACTGATCCTGTGACATATACCCAACAGCGACTCGAACTGAAACCCTTAAGCAAATTATGGACGGCGTGGCGCACCGCTCGCATGGCGCGCTAAACTAAATTAGATAATTTCATGACGCTTGGTCTTACAGCCAACAGCGCCTATCATGCGCGACCTTAATTACCCACTCTGATGACCATGCAACCGCTCAACCAGTACCAACCTCAGCCAAACGAACTACAAGGTCGCGTGATTTTGATCACCGGCGCCACCGATGGTATTGGTAAGGCACTGGCCATTGCCGCTGCCACTCTCGGCGCACAAGTCATTGCCAGCGGGCGTAATCAGAAAAAATTAGAAGCTGTCGCCAATCAAGTTACTGATCCTTCCACCCTGCCCATGGCATTACTGCCGCTTGATCTAGAAAAAGCCGGCCCCGCTGACTACGAAGCCATGGCTGAGGCGATTGAGAAAAACTTTGGGCGATTAGATGGACTGGTACATAACGCCGCTATTTTGGGTGAGCGCGCACCGATTGAGCATCACGACATCCAAAAGTGGTTGCGTGCCATGCATGTCAACACCAATGCACCCTTCATCCTGACACGTCATTGCTTGCCGTTACTTAAAAAATCTAGCGATGCATCCATTGTGTTTAGCAGTTGCGATATCGCCACCGAGGTACGTGCGTACTGGGGGCCTTACTTAGTCTCTAAATGGGCCAATGAAGGCATGATGCGTATGCTGGCAGATGAATTGAGCAATAGCACAGTTAGAGTTAATAGCTTTAACCCTGGCACAACCAACACCAAAATCAGAATGCAGGCCTTCCCAGCAGAAAATCGTGATGCCATGCAAAAACCAGCGGCAGTGACTAAGGGCTATGTGTTTTTATTAAGTGCGCACAGTCAAGGCATGACTGGTCAACACATCAACAATAATTGATGCAATTCAAGCCAAGCTGCCACTTCACTACTTGAAGATCACGGTACGCGTGCCGTTGAGCAGAATACGATGCTCAACATGCCACTTTACCGCACGCGCCAGCACGGCACACTCCACATCTCGCCCGACAGCCGCACAGTCTTCAACGCTCATCGCGTGATCAACGCGCGCCACATCTTGCTCAATGATTGGACCTTCATCCAAGTCCTCAGTCACATAATGAGCCGTCGCACCGATGAGCTTCACACCACGGTCATGCGCTTGTTGATAGGGTTTGGCGCCCTGAAAACTCGGCAAAAATGAATGATGGATATTGATCGCCCGCTCTTTAAGATGCGCACATAAATTAGGCGATAAAATTTGCATGTAGCGCGCCAGCACTAATAAATCGCAACGCTCTTCCTGAAACAGATCAAATAATTTTTTTTCTTGTTTTTCTTTATCAGCTGAACCGACAGGCAAATAATGGAACGGAATGTTATTCGCCGCTGCCAACTGATAAAAGTCGCGATGATTCGAAACAATGGCAGGGATTTCTATCGGCAATGCGCCAATACGATGACGATAGAGCAAATCATTCAAACAATGACCAAACTTAGACACCAACAACATGACGCGATGTTTGATGGCCACATCATGAATCGCCCACTGCATCGCAAAGCGAGTACCGATCGGCGCAAACAATTCGCGAATTGTTTCAACTCGCACTTCACTGTCGGGTGCAAAACAGACGCGCATGAAAAAAAACTTATTCGCGTCATCGCCAAACTGGGCGCTGTCGACAATATTAAACTTACGTTCTAATAAAAAGTTAGCCACTGCCGCAACAATGCCGGTACGGTCAGGGCAGGATAATGTCAAAACAAAACGCTGCATAATTAACGCCTTATTCCTTGATGCCATTATTTCTTAGGTCGACCCGCCACAGGACGCGAGGGACGATTCGAGCCGCCGGTTTTTGGCCGACGTAATGCCGCTCGTTGCTGAGGCTGATACCTACCAGTCGACTGAACAGATTGAGCCGAAGGTGAAGCTACCGAACGACGCGCACGCGCGGCATTGTTCAGTTCTTGCATGGTCAGCGTAGGTGCGTCCAACTGATCCTCCGGACTCCCTTTCGCGCCCTGAGCACGACTCCGTTTTAGTGGTGCCGTCTCGCGCCCAGCAGGCACTGGGGCCGTCAATTGCGCCAATGTGTATAAAGACTCAATCTGTGACGGCTTAAGAGCCACTGAACGAGCGCGTGGCATTTCTTTGGTCAGCATCACTTCACCAAAAGCGACTTGCATCATGCGACTGACCGTTAACCCATGACTGACAAATAATGCACGTACTGCCGCGCGTTTATCGGCACGGGGCATCACTACCTTGTACCACACATTACCCGATTCACTCTCGCCCTCAAGAGCATTACTACTCACGGTCACTTCAGTGAAATCGATAGTCTGATTATCTAGTCGTAATGATGTAGGCAGCACAGGTGCGGCAGCAGCGCCACCGCGTACATGTACTCGCACCATATAAGTGGTAGCAATTTTCTTCTTTTGCCGCGTGAGCGCATAAGCCAAGCGACCATCGTTAGTAAATAACAACAGGCCACTATCACCAGGATGCATGGGATTAATCGCCACCCAACGCGATCCTCGTTGCACGGGAAGACGCTCCTCAACGGACTCCTCAACAACTTCTGGCGCATGTTCTTCAGACTGACGCTCTGGAGAACGGCGTTCAATCGGTTGGCCTTGTGGTTTGTGATAAACAATCACTTGAGCATTGGTGACTCGCTCAAGTCGCTTACCTACTTCTCTGCCATCCAACTGAACACGATCACCAACTTCGTAACGATCACCGGTCTTAGCGATGATCCCATTGATTTGAATGCGCCCTTCGCTAATCCAGCGCTCTACTTCACGACGAGAACCAATACCGTGTTGGGCCAGAACCTTGTGCAACCGTTCTGACATGCCTTAGTGCACCGCAACTGTTTCAGCATCCGCTTCGCTTGCATTCTCTGCCGCCGCATCAGCGACAACTGCATCTGAAGATTCAACATCAGCAGCTTCAGTAGACTCACCGGCTTCAGCCTGCAATTCAGGCGACACTTCACCGGTACTAAATTCAAGCTGTACACCAATGGTTTCTACATCTTTTAATTCAGCCAACGTTGGCAGTTCATCCAAGCTTTTCAGACCAAAATAATCGAGGAAATCTTTAGTGGTGGCCAACAACTCAGGCCGACCGGGCACTTCACGATGACCCACCACACGTATCCAATTACGATCATGCAGTGTACGCATAATGGTACTGCTGACGGCCACACCACGAATCTCTTCAATTTCACCGCGAGTAATTGGCTGGCGATAAGCAATGAGCGCCAGCGTCTCAAGCAAGGCACGTGAATATCGTGATGGACGCTCTTGCCAAAGGCGCGACACAAAATCGATACAGTGGTTACGAATTTGAATACGCCAGCCACTCGACACTTCAACCAATTCAATGCCACGCTCTTGATAGTCTTGCTGTAACGCATGCAGTGCATTTAGTACCTGCTCAAGACTAGGCCGCTCGCGCTCATCGAATAACTCAGCCAGATACTGCGTCGTTAAAGGACGTCCTGCAGCCAGCAATGCTGCTTCAAATTGATATTTCATTTCTAATTCGTTCATCTGCAGTAATTCCTAAGTTGACGGCTTATTTTAATTGGCCGACACATCATCAGCGGAAGCCACCGTTTCTTCTGTTTGAGATTGATCAGACGGCAAATCACTTAACTCTGGAGCAGGCTCGATATCATGCTCATCAGGTAATTCTGGCTGCGCCAACGCCGCCTCGTTTTCCAGATCAGACGCATCATTACTTAAATCCACATCAGCGCGTCGTGCAGTCGCCTTACGTACATGTAAAGGCGCATAAGGCTCGTTCTGCACAATATCAATCAAACCTTCTTTCATCAGTTCTAAAATAGAGATGAAGGTCACGGTCACGCCCATACGGCCTTCTTCAGCTTTGAACAGATGAATAAACTCGACAAATTCATTGCGCTCAAGCACATCAAGAATTTCCGTCATGCGCTGACGCTGTGATAAGCGTTCGCGCTGCACCGCATGATGACTAAAATGTTCAGAGCGCTGCACCACCTCGCGAAATGCCTTAAGCATTTCACTGAGACTGGTTTCCGGCAGTTGTCGCACTACGCGTCGTTCAAGCACTTCAACACTAGCAACCATCACATCGCGCTCAAGTCGCTTAAGTTGATCAATATCATCCGCTGCCTTCTTAAAGCGCTCATACTCTTGCAAGCGACGCACCAACTCAGCACGCGGATCTTCTTCTTCGCTGCCATCCTCGGTCTTGACACGCGGCAACAACATACGCGACTTAATTTCAGCCAGCATGGCTGCCATCAACAAATATTCACCGGCCAGCTCAAGCTGCAGATTTTCCATCAGATCGATATAACCCATGTATTGCCGAGTAATTTCAGCAATGGGAATATCTAAAATATCGAGGTTTTGCTTACGAATGAGATACAGCAGCAAATCTAGCGGCCCCTCAAAGGCCTCTAAAAACACCTGCAATGCATCAGGCGGAATGTATAAATCACGCGGTACTTCGGTGTACGGCTCACCATCAACGATGGCAAACGGCATCTCTTCCTGCTGAGGCTGAACAGTTGCAGCATCAACTGCTTGTTCGGCAGTCAGATCAGCTTCAGGGGAATTCAAGGCTTCAACCACAGGTGTTAACTCGTTATTCATCGATAATTCATGCCAATGGCTTGACGCACTTCATCTAGGGTTTGTCGCGCCACTTCTCTTGCCTTCTCACAGCCTTCGGCGATGATACCGCGCACTAGATCGGCATTTTCTTCATATTCTTGAGCAGCTTTACGAATCGTACTGATTTCAGCCACCACCTTATCAATTAGTGGTTTCTTACATTCAATGCAACCGATGCCCGCTGAACGACAGCCTTGCTGAGCCCACTGCAGGGTGTCGTTGTCGGAATACACTTTGTGTAAATCCCACACTGGACATGCCTCAGGATTACCAGGATCAGTCTTACGCACGCGCGCTGGATCAGTCTGCATGGTGCGTAGTTTTTTAGCCACGCTGTCTGGGTCTTCTCGCAAGCCAATGGTGTTGCCGTAAGACTTCGACATTTTACGACCATCCAATCCAGGTACTTTAGGCGTCGCAGTCAATAAGGCTTGCGGCTCAATCAGAATGCTACGACCTGTGCCTTCTAAATAACCCAGTAATCGCTCTTGGTCAGCCAGCGTCAAACGCGTGTTGTCTTCTAATAGTGCCTGCGCCTTAGTCAGCGCTTCAGCATTACCCTGCTCTTGGTATTGCTTGCGTAGCTCTAAATAGGACTTGGCACGATTGCCCAAATTCTTCAGTGCTTTTTCAACTTTCGATTCAAAATCATTTTCACGGCCAAACACAAAGTTAAAACGGCGCGCCACTTCACGCGTGATTTCAATGTGCGCCACCTGATCTTCACCCACCGGCACAAACTCCGGCTTGTAGAGCAAAATATCGGCGCTTTGCAGCAGCGGATAGCCTAGAAATCCATAGGTAGCTAAATCTCTATCCTTCAATTGTTCTTGTTGATCTTTATAAGTCGGCACACGCTCCAACCAACTAAGCGGAGTGATCATTGATAACAGCACTTGTAGTTCAGAATGCTCAGGCACACGCGACTGAATGAAAATGGTACATGCCGCTGGGTTTAAGCCCGCTGCCAACCAATCCACCACCATTTGCCAAACACGTGATTCGAGCTGCGTGGTGTCTTCATAGCCGGTAGTCAAGGCGTGAATGTCTGCTATGAAGAAATAGGATTCGTACTGGTACTGCAGCTCGACCCAATTCTTTAAAGCGCCGTGATAATTGCCGAGGTGCAACTCACCCGAGGGGCGCATGCCTGACAGAATACGGTTATTGGCGTTTGGTGAACTCAAAACTTGACCTTTGCAGCGACCGGCACATGTCTGCCCACCCCTGCATCCTGACCCATTAGTGGAAAATTAAAGCGGTGATTATAGTGGAGCCCACCGCTTGGCGCGGCACGAAATGCGGCTGATTCGAACGGACATTATTCGAAGGGACTTGGGTCGCCGCGGCCACGGCGCAAAACCACTGGGGCGGGTCCCTCTAAATCGATAACGGTAGTGGGTTCAAAGCCGCAATTTCCCCCGTCCAGTACGGCATCCACCAAATTCTTAAGTCGCGCCTGTATGTCACGGGCATCGGTCATCGGCAGGTCATCATCTGGCAGCAGCAAAGTCGTGCTCAGCAAGGGTTCGTTTAACTCTGCCAACAACGCCAACGACACGGGATGATCAGGTACACGAATACCAATGGTGCGCCGCCGCTCATGCTGCAAGCGCTTAGGGGTCTCACGCGTCGCCGGCAAAATGAAGGTGTACGCCCCTGGAGTATGGGCTTTCAGCAACCGGTAGTACTGATTGGTCACCTTGGCGTAGGTGGCAATTTCAGACAGGTCGCGGCAGACCAATGTGAATTGATGGTGTTTGTCGGTCGCTCGAATGCGCGTCATACGCTCCAGCGCATCCTTGTCCCCAATATGGCAGCCCAACGCATAACAAGAATCAGTGGGATAAACGATGACCCCACCCTCACGGACAATCCGCGCTGCCTGTGCGATTAAACGCGGCTGCGGGTTTTGTGGGTGAATTTCTAAAAAAATACTGGGCATTTGTTCATTGAATACGAAAATTACGGCCAACTGGGTGTCATTTTAAATTGAATTCGTTACAGCCAATCCATGCGGTACCGCAGGGCGAAACTTCACGTATCATACGCGGCATTTACCGCCATTTCTGACCCAACCCCATGCAACTGCTACTCGACTTCCTCCCTATCCTCGCCTTTTTTATCGCTTATAAATTACGCGGTATATACGTGGCCACCGCAATCTTGATGGTGGCCATGCCCATTCAGTGCGTACTGGTGTGGATACTCAAACGCAAAATCAACACTATGCTACTGATCTCAACGGCACTGGTACTGGTATTTGGCGCTTTTACGCTGCTGGTGCACGACAAAGTATTTATCCAGTGGAAGATGACCGTCCTTGATTGGCTGTTCGCCCTCGCCTTTGTGGTCGCGCCGTATTTTGGTGGTCAAACGCTCGTACAGCGCCTAATGGGCGAACAAGTCACACTACCGTCACAACACTGGAATACCCTAAACCGGATGTGGGTCGGGTACTTTTTAGTCATGGGCGGACTGAACATCTATGTGATGTATCACTTTGATGAAGCCACTTGGGTGAACTTTAAGATGTTCGGTACGCTCGGCCTGACCCTAGCCTTTGTGGTAATCCAGGGCATCTGGCTCTCCGGCAAAATGCCAAAAGATGACAACTCCCAACCCAACTCCGGCGACGGCCAAAGTTAACGTCTTTTAACCCATGAATGCCTCCCGATATGACATGATCCGCGCGCGTTTAGAGGCTGATTTAAGCCCGGAGCGCATGGAATTAACCGATGAAAGCCACCTGCACGCGGGTCACGCCGGCGCCGAGGGGGGTCGAGGACATTACCGACTGCACATCGTCAGCCATGCTTTTCAGGGACTGCGGCCCATCGCCCGCCACCAGTTGGTGTATCGTAGCCTTGGAGAATTGATGCAAACTGACATTCATGCCCTGAGCATCACCGCGCTAACACCGGTCGAGACGCAAGGCATTTCCGTATAGAATTCGCCACCCATTTTAAGTTTTCGCCATTTTAAGTTTTTGATTGATTGCTCACACTGTCTCATTTAAATACAAAAGGTCTAACATGAAATATCGTTATGCAATTGCTTTGGCTGTTCTTGCTGCCGCCACTACTGGCTGCTCCAAGGGTGGCGTTGATGTTAAGGATTCGGAATTGCTCGCCACCGTGAATGGCGAAAAAATCTCCACTAAAGAATTCGAAGCCTTTGTCGCCGCCGTCAGCAACGGCAGCACCACCGCAGACAAACTGACTGCCGAACAACGCAAGCAATTGGTTGATCGTTTAGTGGGTATGCACATTGCTGCCACTGAAGGTTCAAAGGCCGGTCTTGAAAAAGAAGGCGAAACTGCTGCTCAACTCAGCCTATGGCGCAGCAACATCCTTAGCGAAGCCATGACCAAGCAGTATCTTGAAAAGAACAAGGTTACTGATGCCGATATCAAAGCTGAATATGATTCTCAAGTCGCTACCATGCCTCGCGAATATCGTGCCAGCCATATCTTGGTTAAGACTCAGGAAGAAGCTGACAAGCTACTTGCTCAGTTGAAAGCAGGCGGTGACTTTGCAGCCCTTGCAAAAAAGAACTCACAAGATCCAGGCTCAGCGAAGAATGGCGGTGATCTAGGTTGGTTCAACCCATCTAGCATGGTGCCTGAATTTGGTAATGCCGTTAAAGCCATGGAAAACGGCAAGATCAGCGAAGCCCCTGTGAAGACTCAATTCGGTTTCCACATCATCAAGCTAGTAGAAAGCCGTGCTCCAACACCTCCTGCGTTGGAAGATGTAAAGACCCAAGTGGAATCATTGGTTCGCAACAAGAAGGTTGAGGACTATCTAGCCGGTCTGCGCAAGAATGCCAAGATCACATTGGCTCCTGCTGCCACACCAAAGAGCGAAGCTTCTTCATCCGCAGCCGCTGATGCCGCTGCTCCTGCTGCACCTGCTGCTGAAGCTGCCGCCCCTGCTGCACCAGCCGAAGCCGCAAAGAAATAATTTAGTTACTCAAGCAACTAAAGCAAAAGGCACTGATCGAAAGATCAGTGCCTTTTTTATCGGATGTGAAAAATTATCTATTGTATTTAGCTGAGATTAGATCAACCCAATAAGTCTTTAAGTCCCGCCTCATCAATCACTGCCACTCCCAACTCTTGGGCTTTTTGTAATTTACTGCCTGCTTCGGCACCAGCTACAACATAGTTGGTTTTCTTAGACACAGAACCGGTGACCTTACCGCCTGCAGCTTCGATTAAGGCCGTAGCATCATCACGTGAAAGGTTCGGCAGCGTGCCGGTTAAGACAAACACTTGACCTGCCAGCAGTTGGGCGGATGTTTCTTTTGCACCCACCTGTTCATCCCAGTGAATGCCCGCATCACGAAGCGCCTGCAACACCTCGAGATTATGTGCTTGAGCAAAGAAGCGATGAATACTACTCGCGACAATCGGGCCTACATCACTGACTTGCAACAACTCATCAACACTGACCTGCATGATGCGATCCAGCGAACCAAAATGACTCGCCAAATCTTTTGCTGTCGCTTCGCCCACCTGACGAATACCTAACGCATATAAAAAACGCGCCAGCGTGGTCTTTTTACTAGCATTCAATCCATCGACTAAATTTTGCGCACTCTTCTCGCCCATGCGTTCAAGCTGCATCAAAGTAGCAACATCCAATTGATACAAATCGGCCAGAGTCTTTACCAACTCGCTATCCACCAATTGATCGACCAGCTTTTCACCCAAGCCTTCTACATCCATCGCACGCCGACCCGCAAAATGCAGAATGGCCTGCTTACGCTGCGCAGGACAAAACAGCCCGCCCGTACATCGCCAATCAGCCTCGCCTTCTTCACGCACAATATCGCCACCACATACAGGACAACGACCATTCAGTTGCTTAAATAAATCAAACGACGCGCTGCGTTCTCTAGCAGTAACCGAATGATCAGGGACTACACTAACCACTTCAGGAATGACATCACCGGCACGGCGTACAATCACCTGATCTCCGATACGCACATCTTTGCGACGAGTTTCATCTTCATTGTGCAAGGTAGCGTTACTTACCGTCGTACCGCCGACAAATACCGGTTCAAGTTTGGCCACAGGGGTAAGCTTGCCGGTACGTCCCACTTGAATATCAATAGCCAATACTCGTGTGATTTGTTCTTGTGCCGGATATTTATGCGCCACCGCCCAGCGTGGTTCGCGAGTGACAAAACCTAAGCGTTTTTGCAGTTGCAGTGAATTAACTTTGTACACCACACCATCAATATCAAACGGCAATGCATCGCGGTGCTGGCCCACACGTTGATGGAAAGCAATTAATCCAGCTGCGCCTTTTACTACCGTACGCTCGGCACACACCGGCATGCCCATCTCTTTCAGCGCATCCAGAATTCCGCTATGTGTGAGTGGCACATTCCAGCCTTGCACTTCACCAAGGCCATACGCAAAGAAACTTAAAGGGCGTTTACTTGCGATGGCTGGATCTAATTGACGCACTGCGCCGGCCGCTGCATTACGTGGATTCACAAAGGTCTTTTCATTCTTATGCCCTGCGGCAATGAGTTCACGTTGGCGCTCATTGAGTCGTTCAAACTCATCACGTCGCATATAGACTTCACCGCGCACCTCTAATACAGGCGTAGTCATATTTAACAACCGCAACGGAATCTGCTTGATGGTACGAATGTTTTGCGTGACATCTTCACCGGTCTCGCCATCGCCACGAGTAGCGGCCTGCACTAATACACCGTGCTCGTAACGTAGATTCATTGCCAGTCCATCGAACTTTAGCTCGCAGGCATATTCAACCAACGGCGCGTCTGCTGTCAGCTCTAACTCGCGACGCACACGCGCATCAAAATTTTCTGCGCCACTGGCCTGTGTATCGGTCTCGGTACGAATCGACAGCATGGGCACCGCATGCTCAACCGGCGTAAAGCCTTCTAATACCTTGCCCAACACCCGCTGCGTCGGTGAATCTGCGGTACGCAGTTCTGGATACTGCGCCTCTAGCGCCTGTAACTCTTGGAATAAGCGGTCATACTCGATGTCCGGCAATGCTGGTTGATCAAGCACATAGTACAAATGTGCATGATGATTCAGTTGTTCACGAAGAAATTGAGCGCGTGACTGAGAGGCCTGCGGAACGCTCATGGTCATGGGTTACCCTTTAATGGGCAATGCCACCGATTAGATGCTGAAAGTCCAACACGTCATCACGCAGACGATTCATAAGGTCTACATTCAGTTTATTGCCACGCTCATCTTGAATCACACCTTGAGTAGCATGCGCAATACGCTGCGCACATGTCATCATTTGATCAAAGGCAATCAAGCCATCCAACGGACCGGGTAATAACATAAACAAAGTAACACCAGGGAAGTATTGTTCTGGCATCTGTTGCAAATCAAAGCTGCCTGGCTCCACCATGCTCGCCAGACTGAACACACTCAATCCTTCGTGCAAGCGATGAAAAATACCCAATTTGCCATGCGTGAGGCGCTCGACTTCTAGCAACTCAAGCAACCTCAACCCATCTAGTCGCTCAGCGACGGCCAAACGCACCGCGAAAATCTTTCTAGGTACTGACTGCCCCGAAGGCTTCTGTGCTGGCTTATCTACTGGCTTATCTACCGGTTTTTCTACGGTTTTTTCAACTGGCGGTACTACAGGTTCAATCGTTGTAGTTGGCACTGTTGGTGCCGAAGGCGTAGCCACTGGCTCTGACAGCGTAGGCACCTCTGATGTTTCTGACACCACTTCCAGCGACTCGGCTGTCGAGAACTCAGGTGAGTTATCCACATAAACCTCTTCACTGAATGCTTCGCCAAGCGCTTCAGCGGTATCTTCATCCGCAGGGTCATCTAACTCTTCGATGACAAAAGCATTGGACTCATTCACATTAAAATCAACTGATCCCGAATGATGATCTTCTTGTAGCGAAGTAGACAGTTCTATGTCCGCACTTAAGCCTGAATCAATAAACGGCCCATCCTGCGCCAAATCCAGCTGTACTTCTTCCACATGAAAACGATTCGCTCGCGCAGGAGTAACTGCCGGATCATTAAATTTTTGTTCGCGCTCTACACTATCAATAAATGCTTGCGTGGCCACAATCTCGTCAACCACATGATCATCATCGAGAATACTCGAGGTAAATGAATCCTCAGCGTCGTAACGCCCTTCTTGCTGTTGCTTGCGAATATAGGCGGGAACTTCCAGGGTTTCTTCATCTATCAGCGGCGAGTCATCGATGGAAAATTCTGGCTCACGAGCGGGCTGAACTGTTGTCGTCCATTCGTCGTGCGTTACTTCAGCATCAGCACCTCGCCGTCTGCCGAAGACATACACAATAATAAAAATGACTACACCAGTCAGTAACAAAATCAGTCGCAGTTGGTTACTGATGTCCATCACTCACTCCAGAACAACCATCACCTTACATTGCCGCCAAACGCACCGCTTCATCGGTATCGACCGCCACCAGACGCGATACACCCGCCTCATGCATCGTTACACCCATCAACTGATCTGCCAATTCCATGGTGACCTTGTTGTGCGTAATGATAATGAACTGCACGTTCTTCGACATTTCGCGCACAGTATCGCAGAAGCGAATATTGTTATTGTCATCCAGTGGCGCATCGACTTCGTCCAGCAGACAGAATGGTGCAGGATTCAATTCAAAAATGGAGAACACCAATGCCACTGCCGTGAGCGCTTTCTCACCGCCAGACAATTGATTAATGGTGCTGTTTCGCTTACCAGGAGGACGCGCCATGATCGACACGCCGGCATTGAGCACATCTTCTCCGGCCAATTCCAGATACGCATGTCCACCACCAAACAAGCGCGGGAAGCGTTCTTTCAAGCCAGCATTGACTCGATCGAAAGTGTCTTGGAATCGTGTGCGCGTTTCTTTTTCAATCTTACGCATTGCCGTTTCTAGCGTATCAAGCGCATCGGTAAGATCTTTATATTGACGATCTAAATACTCTTTACGCTCAGATTGTTCTTTAAACTCATCAATCGCCGCCAAATTCACCTGACCCAAGCGTTCAATCTTGCCTGATATTTCCGCAAGCTCTGTTTCCCATGCCGCAATGGTAGCTTCAGGTGCAAGCTGTGCCATCACTTCTTCAAGAATGAACTGCGTGGCTGCAAATTGTTCCGTCAATGTTTCATGACGCACTCGATTTTCTTGCAGCGCCATACGCACTTCATCAAGTTGCTGACGCGCTTCTTCAACACGGCGTTCTGTACTCATACGCGCCTCATCCATTTGACGAATGCGCTGCTCGACGGCATCTACAGTCGCGCGTGCTTGAGCCAATTCGGCGTCCAAGGTAATACGTTGTTCAAGCAATCCCGTCAGTTGCTCATCAAACTGCGCCAGCGGTAATTCACCTTCAATCAACTGTGCCTTTAACTGTTCGCGGCGATCTTGTAATTGCAGCAACTGCGCTTCAATACGATCTAAGCCAGCAATAATTGAGCCTAATGCCGAGCGCTTGGACTCCAAAGAAATCGCATGCTGCTGTGCCTGCGTGCGCTCATCTTGGGCGCGATTTCTTGCTAGAGACAACTCATTACGCAAGACATCACGACGCTGTTCAAGTTGTTGACGCTCTTGCTCACGCACTTCCATTTCATCAACGGCTGACTGCAGGCGACCACGCGAAGCACTGATATCTTCATCTGTGCGTGCCAACTCTAATGACAACTCTTCGGCTTCTGATTTCAGCTTTACATGACGCTCACGGGACTGCTCAACCCGCAATTGCAATCCACTCAACTGCGCTTTTAATTCACTGTGAGTACGATGTAGTTGGTTACGTTCCTGCATCACACGATCACGTTGGGCTTCTAAATCAGTCAACTGATTACGCACTGCCAATGTTTCTTCTTGCAATGCTGCATGAGATTGCTCCAGTTGACTGACCATATCATGCAAACCGCGCAATTCTTTTTCGCGCGCCAACACACCCGCATGAGCATCTTGATCGCGACTGACGCGCAGCCAATCTCGACCAATCCACACGCCATCACGAGTAATGACTGACTCACCGCCCTGCAAGCGGCCACGCATTGCCAAAGCCTCAGATAACTCTGCCACCACATGCACCCCATGCAGTAACGAGGTCAAACCTTCAGGACCTTTAACGTGCGCCAACAACAATTCCGCACTGGCGTTGCTTTGATTGGCTTGCGACTTAGACAAGAAACTAACCGTGCCTGCAGATAAGGTACCCAACACATTGGCCACATCATCTAATTGATCCACACACACCGCTTCAAGGTACGCACCCAACACGGTTTCAACCGCACGATCCCAGCCATGACTCACTTGTAATTGCTGCGCCAAACGGGGGCGATTACCTAATGAATTAGCTGACAACCAATCAGCGACTTTACCCTGCGCCTGACCTAAGGCAGCTTTTTGCAAGGCTTCTAACGAAACTTGGCGACCTTGTGCCTGCTGTAATTCACGCTGACTGACATCACTGGCGGCCACCAATTCGCGTTGGCGATTTCTTAGTTGATCTACATTACCAATCAACTCTTGAACCTGATGTTCTAGATGCTCCAATCGCTCGCCGCCCGACATTTCATCTTGCAGCATGGACTCGATACGCTGAGCAAATTCATCAATAGATAAATTATCGATTTCAGTCAGTGTGCGCTCGCGCTGCGCAGCCATGCGACGCAATTGATTTTCCAACTGCTCAATACGTGCACGCTCCACCTGTGCTTTTTCGCTGGCATCACGCGCATTCACATTGAACGCATTCCACCCTTCCTGCCAATCTTGCATGGTCACATCAGCGAGCTCGAGCGCTTCAGCAGCAGCGGCTTCACTCAATCGCGCTGTTTCTAATAAAGGCTCTAGCTCAGCCACTTCATCTTGCAACTGTTTAATCTGCTGCGTATCGCGCTTGGAATGCTCGGATAATTCGTTGTAATTGCGCTCGGCCTGTTGCAACTCGGCATTCTGGCGCTGACGCAACTCGCGCGCATGTTGAATAGATTGTTCGACACGGCCAATATCGGCACTCAGTCCATAGTGACGACCTTGCACCACAGACAATTCATCTGATTTTTGGCGCTGCTCTTCACGGCCGGTTTCAATTTGCGCTTCATGATTACGTAACTCAGCGATCACGGCCTGCATGGCTGTGTCGCGTTGCAGCAAGGTCTGTTCACGCACTTGCAGGTCTTCACCAATCTGTCGCAACTTCATGGCCAGCAGTTGTGCCTGATGCGTGCGCTCTTCGGTCTTCAAATGTTGATAGCGACGCGCAGTGGCGGCTTGACGTTGCAAGCGATTGAGTTGTTTCTCAACTTCATCACGCAAATCATTCAGACGTTCAAGATTTTCTTTGGTGTGCGAAATACGATTTTCAGTATCGCGACGTAACTCTTTATATTTAGAAATACCGGCCGCTTCTTCAATAAAGCCACGCAGTTCTTCAGGGCGCGCCTCAATCACGCGCGAGATCATGCCCTGTTCAATAATGGCGTAGCTGCGAGCACCCAAACCTGTGCCTAAGAACAATTGAGTAATGTCCTTACGGCGGCAACGCGTGCCGTTTAGAAAATAGGCTGACTGACCATCACGCGAAACCACGCGCTTGAGCGACACTTCACTAAAACTGGCGAACTGGCCCGACAATTTGCCGTCGCTGTTATCAAATACCAGCTCGACCGAGGCCGTACCCACGGGTTTACGCGAGGCCGAACCATTGAACACTACATCAGCCATGGATTCGCCGCGTAAGTTCTTGGCGGAAATCTCACCCATCACCCAACGCACGGCGTCAATGATGTTGGATTTACCGCAACCATTCGGACCTACGACCCCAATGAGGTTGCTGGGAAAAGTGACGGTGGTGGGGTCAACAAAGGACTTAAAACCAGCGAGTTTTATTTTATTTAGGCGCATTACAGATAAGGTCAGCTAGGTGTAATTGATTAGCCCGGTAGTGTACGGGAAAGCAGCGCCCAGACTCCAAAAAAATGTTGCCCTATCACAGCCACGCCAGACGCAAAACTGTCATGAAATACCAACTATACGATTGGCGACGGGTATGTATAATCGGGTGCTTGATCGCGTGGCCTTAAGGTCACGCAAGCATGATGGAGTTACAACACAATGCCGGCGAAGAAACCTGAAAAAACCAAAAAACCAGCCAGTAAGCCAGTTGCTGATAAAAGCGCTGCGGCTAAAAAACCCGCTCCGGCTGCAAAATCAGCCAACCCCGTAGCAAAACCTGTGGCTAAAGCTCCAGCGAAAGCTCCGGCAAAAGCGCCCGCCAAAGCTGCAGCCAAACCTGTAGCTAAGGCTCCAGCGAAAACAGCGGCCAAACCAGCCGCTAAAACCGAGACCAAAGTTGCCGCCAAAGCACCTGCTAAGGCTGCAGCCAAACCCGAATCTAAGCCGGTAAAGGCAGCCGCTCCGGTCAGCACCTCTGGCAAGAAAGCCACGAGCGAAGCTAAACCTGCGGCCACCAAGACCCCAGCGGTCAAGCCTGAACCGACCAAAGCCAGCGGTAAGTCAGCCAAAACCACGGCCGAAGCCGCTGCCAAACCCACACCTGTAGCAGCCCCCAAGAAGTCCGCTGCTACCCCGTCGACTCCTATACGGACGGCGGTTGCAGTGAAGTCTTCGACCTCAAAATCCATGAAAGATACTGTTTCTCAAGATGAAGACGGCGAAATCAGCGGCTTTAGCCTGCTCGCCGGCCCTCGCAACGTTCAGCCTTATCAGCTGAAGCGTGACGAGGATTACATGAACCCCAAGCAACTGGATCACTTCCGCGACATTTTGCAAACGTGGAAGAAAGATCTGATGCAGGAAGTAGATCGCACCGTGCTGCACATGCAGGATGAAGCCTCCAACTTCCCCGATCCAAACGATCGCGCCACGCAGGAATCCGAGTTCAGCCTTGAACTGCGCACCCGCGACCGCGAACGCAAGCTCATTCGTAAAATCGAAGAAGCCCTGAATCGCATCGAAGACGGCAGCTACGGCTATTGCGTTGAAACCGGCGAAGAAATTGGCGTGAAGCGCCTAGAAGCCCGTCCGGTAGCCACGCTATGCGTTGAAGCCCAAGAACGCCGTGAGCGTCGCGAACGCCAATATGGCGACAGGGATGATCGATACCGTTAATTGGCGGTTACTCGGGCAGGCCGTCCGCTTGCCCGAACCAGCGTTTGATCTTTCTGCCGGTCTGTTCTCAGCTGCACCATGACCACTCGTGGTCGCTTTGCACCCTCGCCCACGGGGCCGTTGCACTTGGGCTCGCTGGTTGCTGCGGTGGGCAGTTACCTGCACGCACGACATGCTGGTGGACAATGGCTGGTGCGCATTGAAGACCTTGATCCCCCACGCACCGTGCCCGGCGCGGCAGAAGATATTCTTCACACCTTAGAAGCATTTGGCTTTCACTGGGATGAACCGGTGATATATCAAAGCCAGCGCACTGACGCGTATGAGCAGGCCTTCCAATACTTAAAAGATCAAGGACTGGTGTATCCGTGTGCCTGTACGCGCAGTGAATTGCAGGCACTGCCCGCCAATCAAGATGGCTTGAGCGAAGAATTGCATTATCCAGGCACGTGTCGTCATAAACCGATCAGAGAAAGTGAATCCTACGCCTGGCGCTTTCGTGTGCCGAATGAATCTATTCATTTCATTGATGGCATTCAGGGCGAGCAGCGCATGAATCTGAATGAGAGTATTGGCGATTTTGTTATCAAACGCCGCGATGGTTTATTTGCTTATCAACTTGCTGTAGTGGTGGATGATGCCGCACAACACATCAGCGAGGTGGTACGTGGCGTAGACTTACTCAGCAATACGCCGCGTCAAATTGCATTACAGCGTGCGCTGCAGTTACCCACACCTGATTACGCACACTTGCCACTGGCAGTCGATCGTCACGGTAATAAATTAAGCAAGTCAACACATGCAGCAGCACTGACATTAGATCAACCCACAGCAACGCTGTGGCAAGTCTTGCAATTACTTCATCAAGATCCACCGACAGCATTACAACAAGAGCACATTCATGCGCTATGGCAATGGGCAATAGAACACTGGAATCACAACAGGCTCAATCACATTCAACACATCATGTTAAACAACGCATTGAACTATTAATCTATGAGCACTCAAGTCAACGCTACACCTATAGTTGATCAGTGAATACACGCGTACATCAAAAAAACATTGATAAAAACGTATCGATTTAACTTAATAAAAATAGATATGACATAAGTCAAAAAATATTTATAGCCCCCCCCCAATTGGGTATTACTAAGTAGCTCCCCCTAACAGCACACTTGCCCTACGCCCAACTGCATTTGCCATGAGGGCTGATTTGTTAGATGTATTTTTATCAATTCAACTCTTAGGGTATTTGAAAATGAAAACGTTAAAACTTTCGATGATTACCGCAGCAGTAATTGCTGCGATGGGAATGAGCACTGCGTTTGCTGCCGCCCCTTTTGCGTCCAGTAGCGTTAGTAGCAGTGCAGAAGTTAAGGACAAGTGCTTAACGGTAGCCCCAGCCACTATCTCCTTCGTCGAATATGACGCGACCAAAGAAACTACAGCAGACGCTAAGTTAGAGCTTTATTGCACTAAGGGTTCAACTTTCAATGTATCTCTAGGCAGTGGAGATAACTATGCTGAAGACTCAAGAAACCTTGAAGACTCGAATGGCAATGCCCTGAAATACACGCTCTCCAAACTAGGTGGCGGCAACTGGGGCGAAGGAAGTGAGGCACAATCATTCACAGCTAACGGTCTTTTGACTAAAAATGAACTAACGGTCAAAGGAAAAATTGCCGCAGGCCAGGACAAGCCAGCCGGCACTTATAGCGATACCGTAACCGTAACCGTTAACTACTAATAAAAACTGATAACTGTCTGGCGCTATTTAAGCTAAATAGCGCCAGACAGTATCTACCGGCAGTTCATCAAGTTTGTACATACGCATAAATAGCCATGAATTACTCACACAGTCGCAAACAGAATCACGCCCTAGCCATCACGGCCTTAGTGTTACTTGCTGGCGCTTCTTTGAACGCTCATGCCGGCAGCACCAATGCTAGCTTCAACTCTACGGCCAACGTCAATGCAAGCTGTCAATCACTGAGCGCGACGAATTTGGCCTTTGGCACTTACGATCCAACTTCTGCCAGCGATAACACCGCCACCAGTACGATCAGCGTGGCTTGTACGACAGGTACAGTTCCATCCATTGCTTTCAGTGCCGGCACCACCACTGGCGCTAGTACTGAACAACGATTGCTCGCTAATGGCAGCAACACCATGAATTACAACATCTACACCAGCAACGCTTATACGCAAGTGTTAGATAGTACACACAAGCTCTCTGTCACGGGCACTGGCTTGGGTAGCTCGGTCAGCGCCACGGCCTATGGCAAGATTCCAAAGAACCAGTTGGATGTAGTGACTGGCAGTTACTCTGACTCTATCACTGTCACTGTAACTTACTAATCACAAGACGGATATTGCACTAAAACAACAATACCCCATGACTAAACGCCACTTCACAAACAAATGGATGATTGCAGCGCTCTGCCTGTGTGGGTCCAATGCTGCAATGGCTGCGACAATAACGAATACTTTTACTGTTAGCTCAACCATCAGCGACGCGTGCAGCACACCCTCTGCAGGTAACCTTGATTTTGGTACTTACAATCCTCTAAGCGGTTCAAACGCCACCGCCACTGCAACCATTACGATCACCTGCACCAGCACTACTACTATTACTTCGGTGACTCTTAGTGCGGGCGGTTCGGGCAGCATTAACAGTCGTCAGATGAGCAAGACTGGCGATGCTACCAAGAAGCTTAATTACCAGCTCTACAAAGATTCTGGCCGTACAACGGTATGGGGCGATGGCACCAATGGTGCAACTAACAATGTCACGGGCAACGCAGGCACCGGTTCCGCACAAACACTCACAGTGTATGGCACCATTGCCGCTAGCCAGACCAGCGTAGTTCCTGGTTCTTATACAGACACCATTACAGTCACCATTAACTATTAATACGGTTGTTTAACAACCGGAATTAGTTAGACTAACAGCCATGAGAACCAAACCCCTACTCATGTTCTGTGTCGCTCACGCCTTGGTAATTTGCGGGCTCAATATCGCGGAGGCTGCTACTGCCACAAACTCAGCCAACAATACCGCCACAGTGAATGCGGCCTGCCAAACGCCGACGACAGCTACGCTCTCCTTTGGCAACTATAGCCCCTTAGCAAACACTACTGCAGATAGCACTACTACCATCAACATTAAATGCACAAACACTACATCAATTACCTCAGTCGCACTCAGCAGTGGCAGTAGCGGTAATGTTTCAGCACGACAAATGCAAATGACGGGCGCAACTTCTAACAAACTGAATTATCAACTATACATGGACTCTGCCCGCACCCAAGTATGGGGCACTTCGGGTAGCAATCTATACACTGGCTTAACAGGGGCTGGCCTGAACACTAATGTCACCCTAACAGTCTACGGCACAATCTTAGCAGGTCAGCAAACAGCCAAACCGGGCAGTTACTCTGATACTATCACGGTGACCTTCACCTACTAATAACCCGGAGACTGAATTCATGCAGCTTCTCTCGTTGATGATTCTGACTTTTTTCGGCGCTTTATTGCCCCTGATCGCGAATGCAGGCAGCTTCACCGTATCTCCTGTACGCGTCGAATTATCACCCGCAAAACCCTTAAGTTCGGTCACCATCACCAATGATGGCGACGAAGCGGTCAAGTTAGAAGTTGAGGGAAAACTTTGGACTCAAAAGGACGGCAATGATGACTATCAGGACACCCGCGAACTGATTGTGACCCCTCCAGTCATCACCCTAGCCGCCAAGGCTTCGCAAATTATTCGTTTAGGTCTGCGTCGTGGCGCTGATCCTAAAAATGAATTGTCCTACCGTCTGTTCATTACTGAAATCAGACCACAAGTTAAAACCGAAGGCACTGGCGTGACGATGAACCTACGCTTGTCTGTACCCATCTTTGTGAAGCCTACGGCGGCGGTAAATCCGCAATTACAGTGGACGGCAAAGAAGATCGAAGGCGGTAACCTGCTGCTGCGTGCCGAAAACACCGGTAACATTCACATGCAAGTGGCCAATCTGCAACTCAATGTAGGTACCGATATAGTCGGCAAAGAACCTTCTGCCACTTATCTGCTGCCCGGCCAGTCGCATGAATGGACGCTTAAACCTGAAGCCGGTAAAACTTTTAATGCTTCTGCACTAAGCCTAAGCGGCTTTTGTGACTCAGGTGATTTGAAAGTTAATCTGACCGTGCAGTAAAGAGGATAGCGCAGGAGTTTTTCTTTGCAGTTCCTCTTTCTGCGCTGCGCTTGGTTGATGCTCCTGTTTGCGCCCCTCTTGGCGCAAACAGCGCAGCCTGAAGTTTCGAATGACCCTCCAGAAGAACTGATCGTACAGATCAGCGTTAATGGCATTCAACAACGTGACGACGCACAAGTGATTCTGCGGGAAAAAAATAATACGCTGCTGTTCTCCGCAGAGGGATTGCGTAGCATAAGAGTGCGCCTGCCCTCAAAGCCAGACTTGGTACTCGACGGCGTTGATTACTATCGCCTGACTAGCGTTCAAGGCTTCACATGGACACTTGATGAGGCGACGCTGGCGTTGGCGCTTAATATTCCTGCCGAGGCCTTTGACGCCTCAGCCTATAGCAGTCAGGAAGTACAAAAAAATACTGCCACTATACCGACATGGAGTGGCTTACTAAATTACGACCTGCTCGGTCAACATAGTGGTGGTCAAACGCAAGAAGCCGGCAGCTTTGAACTAGGGGTGTCTGGTCCGTTAGGTGTCGGCAATACAGGGGTACTGATGCGCCGCAGCCAAGAAGGCAATAGCACCTTACGCTTAGAGTCCACATGGACTTATGACCGGCCTGCGCACATTGCCACGCTCACGCTCGGAGATAGCATCAGTCGCTCAGGTTCAGGCTGGGGACAATCGGTTCGATTTGGCGGCATTCAGTACGCCACTAACTTTGCCACTCAACCGGGTATGGTGTTACTGCCTCAACAAAGCATCTCTGGTTCAGCGGTTGTGCCCTCCACCGTCGATGTATTTATTAACAATTCACTGGTCAGCCGCCAACCGGTACCGGCGGGTCCCTTCTCCATCAAGGACATTCCCATCATGGCAGGTCCTGGGCAAATGCAGGTGATCGTGCGTGATCCACTTGGACGGGAACAAATCATGACCACCAGCTTCTTCGGTAGCTCTTACCTAATTCGTACAGGTCTCAACGACTACTCTTTTGAAGCAGGCGCGATGCGCAATAACTTTGGCACGCAAAGCAATGACTATGGCGATCATTTTGCATCAGGCACATGGCGTCGTGGCTTTACGCCTTGGTTTACTGGCGAGGTTCATGGCGAATTTGCCCAAGGTGGGAATCATGCTATTGGCGTTGGCGCTGCATTACCTATCGCAAAATATGGCGTAATGAACATCACTGCAGCTACCAGTTCCAGCGAACGTGGTCGAGGTGCCTTGGTTGGCATAGGCTTTGTCCAACAAGCCGGATCGACAGGCATCTCGGTCAACGTACAAGGTACCAATGCAGCTTTTTGGCGACTAGGACAGACGGCCACACAATCAGCGCCAAAATTAGTGGCTAACGCCTCATTAGGCATTAGCTTGCCCTACAGCGCGTCACTCGGATTAGGTTATTTCCGGCAGGACTATCGCGAAGTCAACCAACCTGCCATTCGATTAGCCACTGCGGGACTAACTTTTCAACTACCGCGCTCAATCTTTGCTGGGTTGAATGCAACTCAATCTCTATCGGGCGATAAAGATCTATCAGCCGGTTTGTTTATTAGTATTCCCATGGGCCCTCAAGGTAATACATCCATCTCTGCACAGCGCACCCAAACAGCGTATGGATCAACGGTCACGGGTACAGCCTCAATGCAACGCTCACTACCCATTGGGCAAGGCTTGGGCTATCAAGTACAAGTGCAACAAGATGGCAACTTACAAGCCAGTGGCACATATCAAAATAATATTGGTACCTACACAGCGCAGTTAAACGCACAACAAGGCGAAGTGGCAAGCCAGCTCTCCGCGCAAGGCAGTATTTTGACGACTGGCGGAGGCTTCTTTGCCAGCCGCACTAATAACGATAGCTTTGCATTAGTGCATGTACCCGGCTTTGCAAAAGTTCGTGTTTATAATAGCAATCAACTTGCGGGTATGACTGACGCCAAGGGTTATGCCATCGTGCCGCGATTGATGGCCTATCAGCCCAACAAACTCCGCATCGAAGAACAAGACCTACCCCTAGATGCTCAGGTCGCACAACTAGAACAAGTGGCCGTGCCTTGGTATCGCAGCGGCGTCAAAATTCAATTTCCTGTCACCCGACACCTCAGTACCGAAATGCATGTCATCGATGATCAAGGCCAGCCCATACTTGCAGGGGCAACCGCACGCATAGAAGGAAGCGCTGAGGAGTTTGTGGTGGCAGATAACGGTCGCTTGTACTTAAGCGGCATCACTGAACATAACCGAGTTTTCATTCAAGCCGATGAACGTCGATGCCTGTTAGAATTTTCATTCAAGCCCAGTGCCGATCCCCTACAAGATCTTGGCACGCTGATCTGCAAAGGAGTTAACCCATGAACATTCGATGTTGGTTCACCTTACTAAAAAAGTCGCCCCGCTTTGCTGCGATACTTTTACTTGCCGGTGGCCTAATGTATGTGAATGGAGTCCAGGCAGCGGTGAGCATTTCTTCCTGCTCAATCACAACCCCGCCAAGCTTAAACTTTGGCACATATGATCCATTAAGTAGTAGTGATAATACTACAAGCGGTCAGTTCACAATTTCCTGCACCGTCAATGGTAGCGGTGGTAGCGTGAGTGCAACCCTTTCTGCTTCTATAGGCAGTGGCACAAGCTATTCGACTAGAGTGCTTAAAAGTGGCACCAACGAACTCACATACAATATTTACAGAGACACTAGTCGGACTCAGATTCTTGGCAATGGTTCTAGCAGCACATATACGACTAGCACCAGCTGGACCTCCTCAGGCACTAAATCATGGCAAACCAATGTGTATGGTAAAATTCCAAAGAATCAGTACAACGTAGTGCCAGGCAGTTATAGCGATAGCATTACTTGGACGGTAACCTACTAAACTCAATACCCTAGTGAACTGAAATAATTATGGAACCTCAGTTTAAGATCGCATCTTGAACGATAACCAGTTCACAGAATTTATAGCAATAAGCGTCATAATCTCGTCCATCGAGGTAATGCATACTGATGCCTCTTACTTTAGCTGTTGATACCCTGAATTTAATTGATCCCTACTAGGACGGCACTGAGGATAGTGACCATGCCCCCATTTCGAAAGGTCGGCCTGATGAATAACCCGATGCTCATTTCGGCAACGGGCTCCTATAAGCTTCCTGAAGGCGGCATTCTTAAACATAAGCGCGATGGCAACTTCAAAGAAGAAACAGGCATTATTAATAACGAAAAGATAGATGCATTACTCAGCGCCGTAGGGGATGCAGTATCAGGAAAAACCACGCTACTGAGTCTTGAAGAACATGATGGCGAGTCACCCAAGCTCATAAAAATTCGACCTGCGCGTGAGAAAGGCTGGGCATTAGTTTCTGTGAGTGATTTAGACATTGATCCTTCAGAAATAGAAGCCTCTATTCTTGAGCAACTGTTTGGCCTCACCCCCACTGAATGCGCTGTGGCCTTTGCCTTGCTTGAACACGAGAAGCTTTCTGATGTGGCGGAGGCACGCAAAGTGTCGGTTGAAACCATTCGCATGCATGTGAAGAATATTTTTATGAAAACCGGCATTTCTAGTCAGAAGAAACTGCTTTCGCTGCTGACCCGTATTCATGCGATGACCAACACTTAAATAAAGACTAGGTTATGTTCACTCAGTCTGAAATATATTATGTCACTCACCCAAACAGGTATATCACTAGGTCAACAAAACACGCATATTTAGCTAACAATCGTAAAAGTCATCTAGCGATACAAGCACCCTCAATTATTTAATAGTCATGCCTGTAACCGCCTATCAACAAGTTGACACGCCACTGATGACTTTCATTAAGTACATTGCAGCAATAGCTCTCGCGCTAATACTACTCACACCTCACGCGCACGCGGAGACCAGCCAATCGCAACTCTCGCTTTCAGTTCAGGTTGTTCCCAAACGAATGGGCACGTTGGGTGTGTGGGTGACTGGCTTAGGTGCCAACAAAACACTGAGCCTACAAAACAATAGTGCAGATCATTTATCTATAACCGCGAATGGCGGCTCGACCTTTGCCTCACAGTATTTAAAAGGCACCAACTATGCAGTCACAGTGAGCCTGCAACCCACCGGACAACTGTGCAAAATAGTAGACGGTAGCGGCACGATGAATAGCGATTTGACCAGCCTGACGGTGAACTGCGTCAATACTTATACGATTGGCGGTACGGTCACGGGACTGACGCTGGGTAAGAAATTTATTCTGACTAACAACAAAACCGATGCACTGACCATTGCTGCCAATGGTGCATTCGTGTTCAAAAACCCCATCATTGAAGGTGAAAGCTATGCGGCCTCTATTGGTATCCAGCCCGCAGGTCAGAAGTGCGTTCTGTCAAACGGCAGCGGCACCAATGTCACGAGCAATGTGTCATCTGTAAATGTGAATTGCGATGGCACGTATACGGTCAGTGGTACGGTGCTAGGACTGAATGTCCCTGGCCTGATTATTCGCATGAATGGCTCAACTAAGATACTAGCCAGTGGTGCAACAAGCTTTAGCTTCTCCAGCGCCCTAACGACCGGCACTGCGTATGCGGTCACCATTGGTGTTCAACCTACTGGATTGAAGTGCACGATCACTGGTGGTAGCACCGGCACGGGCGCAGGGGTGGTTAACAATGCCAATGTCACCAATGTAGTGATTAACTGTAATAAGACGTACACCGTAGGCGGTACGCTCTCTGGCGTCACCACATCAGGCTTGGTATTAAAACTCAACGATACATCTTCTCTACTGATTCCTGCAGGCGCAACCAGCTTTAAGTTCGCTAGCGGCCTACAAGGCAGCAGCAGCTATGAAGTGACTATTGGTGCTCAACCCGCAGGTAAGACCTGCTCAGTCACCAGCAATGGCTCTGGCGTCATCAGTATTGCTGACATCACCAACGTCACCGTGCAGTGCCAATAAAAAACGCCGCGCAATTTTCACTGCACGGCGTTTAAGACTAAGCACTGACTCTGCGGCACATTAAAGTACCGCAGCTTCGGGCTTTAGTTAAGCATCTACATCACGCATAGACAGGCGCACGCGACCTTGACGGTCTACTTCCAGCACCTTCACACGCACCACATCACCTTCATTGAGTTTATCGCTGACTTTCTCGACGCGCTCATTGCTGATTTGTGAAATGTGTACCAAGCCATCCTTACCCGGCAGAATGGTGACAAACGCACCAAAGTCCATCAAGCGCACGACCTTGCCTTCGTACACACGACCCACTTCTACTTCTGCGGTGATCAACTCAATACGACGCTGAGCTTCTTTACCGGCCTTACCGTCGACAGAGGCAATCTTCACAGTGCCGTCGTTGTCGATATCAATGCTAGTCCCAGTTTCTTCAGTGATAGCGCGAATTACTGCACCACCCTTACCAATCACTTCGCGGATCTTTTCTGGATCAATCTTGATGGTAATGATGCTTGGCGCCCATTCAGACATGTTGTCGCGTGATGCAGACAGCACCTTGTTCATTTCACCCAAGATATGCAAGCGACCGGCCTTAGCTTGTGACAAGGCCACTTCCATAATTTCTTTGGTGATGCCATTGATCTTGATGTCCATTTGCAGAGCGGTCACGCCATCGGCAGTACCAGCCACCTTGAAATCCATGTCACCAAGATGATCTTCGTCACCGAGGATGTCGGTCAATACGGAGAAACGATCGCCTTCTTTAACTAAGCCCATGGCTACACCGGCGACAGGCGCCTTCAACGGCACGCCGGCATCCATCAGTGCCAAGCTGCTACCACAGACTGAAGCCATTGAGCTTGAACCATTGGATTCGAGAATTTCCGAAACCAGACGAATGACGTAAGGGAACTTTTCCATATCTGGCAACACGGCATAAATACCGCGACGCGCCAAGTTACCGTGGCCGATTTCACGACGCTTTGGTGAACCGATCATGCCGGTTTCGCCAACGCTGAACGGAGGGAAGTTGTAGTGCAACATGAACGGCTCTTTGCGTTCGCCGGTAATTGCATCAATCAACTGTGCATCCTTACCTGTACCCAAGGTGGCAACTACCAAGGCCTGTGTTTCACCGCGAGTGAACAAGGCAGAGCCGTGCGTGCGAGGTAGCACGCCTGTACGAATATTGATTGGACGTACAGTCTTGGTATCACGCCCATCAATACGTGGCGCACCCGACAGAATACGTTCACGCACGATACGGTATTCAAGATTACCCAATTCCTTGCTGACTTCAGTGGCAGCAAATTGTGGCGCATCACCCGCAGCCAGCGCTTCAACTGTGGCCTTTTTGATTTCGCCAACACGCGCATAACGTGATTGCTTTTCAGTGATCTGATAAGCCTCAGTCAATGCAGCTTGTGCTTGAGCGGCTACCGCAGATTCAAGTGTGGTGTTTGCTGCAGGTGGCTGCCAGTCCCAAGCAGGCTTACCAGCTTCGGCCTTCAGTTCGTTGATAGCCTTGATCGCCACTTGCATTTGCTCGTGACCAAACACCACCGCACCCAGCATCACTTCTTCAGACAAGCAGTGCGCTTCTGATTCCACCATCAATACGGCCTGTGATGTACCGGCAACCACTAAATCCAGTTGCGAATCTTTGAGCTGTGGTTCAATTGGATTGAGAATGTACTGACCATCTTTGTAACCGACCTTAGCTGCACCAATCGGACCATTAAATGGCACGCCAGAAAGCGCCAATGCGGCAGAGGCACCGAGCATGGAAGGAATATCTGGATCGATATCTTTGTTCACCGACACCACGGTGGCCACGACTTGAATTTCATTGAAGAAATGCTCAGGGAACAGTGGGCGTAATGGACGATCAATCAAACGTGCAGTCAGCGTTTCTTTTTCAGTAGGACGGCCTTCGCGCTTGAAGAAGCCACCAGGGATACGACCTGCAGCATAAGTTTTTTCAACATAGTTGATGGTCAAGGGAAAGAAGTCTTTGCTTGGATCAACTTGCTTCTTGGCCACAGCGGTAACCAACACCACCGTCTCACCCATCGTCACTAATACCGCTGCATCAGCTTGACGAGCCATTTCGCCCGTTTCTAACGTGACCTGATGGGCACCATATTGAAAACTCTTTTTAACTAAACTCACGATTATTTCCTGCCGCTTTTAACTTGAGAATTACGCAGAAGAATTTCTACGTAAATGAAAAAGGGCTGCCACTTGTGGAGAGGCAGCCCGTAGAAACCGATTCGGTTAGCGTCTCAGACCGAGACGACTGATGATGTCCTGATATCGCTCAGGAGTATTGGCTTTGAGATAGTCCAGCAACTTACGGCGCTGATTAACCATCTTCAGCAGACCACGACGAGAAGCATGATCTGATTTATGAGCAGCGAAGTGCTCACTCAAACCATTGATACGAGCCGACAGCAAGGCCACCTGTACTTCAGGTGAACCAGTATCAGCCGCACCGCGACTGAACTCTTTCACAACACTGCTCTTCTGCTCACTCGTCAACATCTGCTCAACCTCGTTAAACTTCAATTCAGCTGCACGCCGGCAGCCCTAACCATGTCTTTAAACTGGGCGCGCATTCTATGTCGCGCTTACCCCAAGCTCAAGCAAAATCCGCCACTTAAGTCCGATTTGCAGCCTGTGGGTCGGTCACAAACAGGCGCTCTGCCCGAACCTGTCCCTGCCCATCCGACCGCACCACCCCCAAAAACTGCTGCTTGGCGCTATAAGCCCGCCAAAACCCCTCGCTCAGGGTGGAAAATCCGGTCAAGACCTTGCCATGGAACAGCGCCGTTTCCTGATCGGCGTCCAAATGCACTTGGGGCATCTGCAGCAAGGCCGCATCCGCCGGTTGCAGTAGGGCATCGCGCTGTTCTAAGGACAGTGCTGCCAGCGCCTCGAGAGTGATCATCCGCGCCGCCTCGAACGGGTCGACCTGCAAGCGCCTGAGCAGGGTCACGTGGGCCACGGTACCTAAGCGTACCGCAATATCCTCCACCAACGATCGCACATAGGTGCCTTTGGAACACCTAACCTCGAACTCCAGTTGCATGTCGCTGTGCGCGATCAATTGCAGAGACTCAATCACGATGTGTCGCGGCTCGCGCTCTATCGTTTCACCGCTACGTGCTAACTCATATAAGCGTCGCCCCTCGTGCTTGAGCGCAGAATACATAGGGGGCACTTGCAGTTGCGCCCCGAGAAATGAATTTAGCACCTGCTCGATGTGTAACTGCGTTAACGCTGGCACAGGCTGCTGCTCAATCACCACGCCATCGGCATCACCCGAATCAGTTTTACTACCCAAGCATGCAATGACACGATAGGTTTTCGATGAATTGAGAAGATAACCACAGACTTTGGTGGCCTGACCCAAACAGATTGGCAACATACCAGTCGCCAGCGGGTCTAAGCTGCCGGCATGTCCAGCTTTTAACGCACGAAATAATGCACGCGCACTCTGCAGTGCAGCATTACTAGACATGCCCTGCGGTTTATCGAGCAACAAAATTCCATCCACAGCTCGATCAAAACGCTTAGGGCGGGGTTCGTTCATAAAAAGCTAGAGTGCTACAGCGCATCGGGTTTAGGCACCAAACCCATCAAGGAAGTTATTTTTCGTCTGACTCAGGCGAGTGACCAGCATCATCAATATGTAGCTCACGATCTCGTTTCACTGCCGCGCTGATGGCAGTACTTAATTGCGTGCCGTAATCAATTAACTCATCGGCAACAAAAGTAAGTTGCGGCGCATGTCGTAAGTTAAGCGCACGTCCCAACGGACCACGCAACAACTTTGCCGCATCGTGCATGATTTCTTCAGTGAGCTGCGGATCTTTATTGCCGCCCAAAATTGAATAAAACACTTTGGCATGCGACAGGTCTTTACTGACCTGCACATCGACAACTGTCACCGAACCCAAACGCGGATCACGTACTTCGCGACGAATCAGTTCGCTTAATACGCGCTGAATTTGTTCAGCAACACGGCGACTACGGGGAAAAGCATTGGCCATGGCGTTGTATTAAACGTTACACCGTACGAGCGACTTCAGTACGAGTGTAGCATTCGATTTGATCGCCCACCTGCACATCATCGTAAGCCTTAACGCCAATACCGCACTCGGTACCCGAACGTACTTCGTTGACGTCATCCTTGAAGCGACGCAATGACTCTAGGCCGCCTTCAAAAATAACCACGTTGTTACGCAATACGCGAATTGGATTGTTTCGCTTCACGTAACCTTCGCTCACGATACAGCCAGCAATGGTACCCAGCTTGCTAGAACGGAATACATCGCGCACTTCGGCCAGACCCACAATAGTTTCTTTGATTTCTGGCGACAACAAGCCAGAGGCCAGTTGCTTCACGTAATCAATGGCTTCGTAAATGATGCTGTAGTAACGCACATCTACATTGGAGTCTTTAATAGCAGTACGTGCCGTACTGTCTGCACGCACATTAAAGCCGATAATTAATGCATTAGAAGCTGCAGCCAATGCGACGTCAGAACCGGTAATACCACCGACGCTGCTCGACAAGACCTTGACTGTAACTTCTTCAGTAGAAACTTGTAGCAAGGCATCACGCAAGGCTTCAGCACTACCCTGCACGTCAGCCTTGATAATGACTGATACTGCCGCTGATTTGCCTTGAGCAGTTTGCGAGAAGATATCTTCCAACTTATTTGCACTGGCGGCCTTAGCCAACTTGGTATCACGGAACTTGCCCTGACGATACAGCGCCACTTCACGCACTTTGCGCTCGCTTTCCAACACTAATAAATCGTCACCAGCATGCGGTGCGCCGGACAAGCCCAACACCACCACAGGTAGCGATGGCCCTGCAGCATTCACTTGCTTGCCAGCTTCATCAAACATGGCGCGCACACGACCAAACTCTTGGCCTGCAATGATCGGATCGCCAGGCTTCATTGTGCCGCGCTTAATCAAGACCGTTGCCACTGCACCGCGACCCTTTTCAATCCAAGATTCGATGACCACGCCAGCAGCCATACCTTCTTTAGCGGCTTTGAGCTCCAGCACTTCTGCTTGCAGCAGAATCGTTTCAAGTAGTTGATCAATGCCTGTGCCCGCACGCGCAGAGACATTCACAAACATAGTATCGCCACCCCATTCTTCAGGGATAACACCATGCTTAACTAATTCGTTTTTAATGCGATCTGGATCAGCTTCAGGTTTATCCACCTTAGTGATCGCCACCACAACCGGTACTTCTGCCGCACGCGCATGCTCAATGGCTTCGATTGTTTGTGGCATGACACCATCGTCGGCAGCAACCACTAGAATCACAACGTCGGTCACCTGAGCACCACGAGCACGCATGGCACTAAACGCAGCATGGCCCGGGGTATCAAGGAAAGTAATCATGCCCTTCGGTGTATCGACATGATAAGCACCGATGTGTTGAGTAATGCCACCCGCTTCACCGGCAGCCACCTTGGTGCGACGAATGTAATCCAGCAATGAGGTCTTACCGTGATCGACGTGGCCCATCACCGTAACCACAGGTGGACGTGGCAGCAACTCGTGATGCGCTTCGCCACTATGCAACTCATCATCCATCGCGCTTTCTTTTTGCACGATAGCGTTATGACCCAACTCTTCAACCACTAACACGGCTGTGTCCTGATCAATCGGCTGATTGATCGTGGCCAGCACGCCCATGTTCATCATCACCTTAATGACTTCTGTGGCCTTAATTGCCATACGTTGAGCCAATTCGCCCACCGTGATGGTTTCTGGAATTTGTACGTCGTGCTTAACCGGCGCCACAGGCTTCTCGAAGCCATGCTGGGTAGCCACAGGGGCCTGCACCGTTTTACGCGAGCGGCTGCTCTGCAACTGCTGTTGCTGTTGTTTCTTCTTCTTGAAGCGAGCACTCGCATCAGAAGACATGTGTAACTCAGCACGTCCGGAGCCACGTTCTTTGTTCGACTTGGCAGCCTTGGCTTCGCGTGCTGCGATTTCCGCAAGCTCTAATTGACGTTTTGCCGCTTCCTGACGAGCGCGCTCTTCTGCAATGCGCTGACTTTCAACTTCAGCTAACTGACTGGTCTCAGCCAGAATCATTAGGCGTAATTCCGCTTCCCTACGCTCACGTTCAAGACGCTCTGCTTCTAGACGCGCTGCCTCCTTCTCTTCTTGAGTGAGCTCAGGAACTGGCGCTTCTACAACCGCCGGTACTTCTACAACCGCTGGCTCTTCTACAGGAGCTACAACTTGCTTAGTAGGCTCTTCTACAGGTGGTGCTTTATCTTCAAGCAGGCTACGGTTTAAATAAGTTTTCTTGGTACGTACTTCAACGTTAACTGTGCGGGCACGTCCTTGAGCAGTGGCAACTTTAATTTCACCCTGTGACTTACGCTTGAGTGTGATTTTACGTGGCGCAGCCGCGCTATCATCGCTGCCGTGGGCGCGACGTAGAAAGTTCAGCAGCTCCATTTTGGCATCGTCGTTAATCAGGTCATCTGCACCAGAGACCTTAATGCCGGCTTCCTCAAGCTGCTTCAACAGTCGATCAACAGGCACATTTAAGCCTTTTGCTAACTGGGTTACTGTTACATCAGCCATACATTCTCCGCGCCGCTTGTCACCAACTTATGCACCAAACTTGAATTCAGTTCCTGAACTCAACCTTGCTGCTCGGCTGCTTCAAACCAATGCTTACGTGCTGCCAAAATTAATTCGCCGGCACGCTTTTGATCCATACCCGCTAAATCCAATAGATCATCAACGGCTTGTTCTGCCAGATCATCACGTGAATTAATGCCACGCGCAGCCAACTGATCAGCCAATTCCTGAGTCATGCCTTCCACGAGGAACAGATCATCTCCGGCCTCTACATCTTCTTCAGTGGCAATGGCGCGCGTTAACAACACATCGCGGGCACGATCACGAAGTTCTTTAATGATCTCTTCATCAAAGTCTTCAATAGAAGCCAATTCAGAGGCCGGCACATAAGCCACTTCTTCAACGGTAGAGAAGCCTTCCTGCACCAGAATGGCGGCGACTTCCTCATCTACATCCAAATCCTTCATAAAGGTTTCAATCACGACACGCGCTTCGGATTCGCTCTTCTTTTCCGCCGCTTCAGTGGTCATGATGTTTAAATTCCAACCTGTCAGCTCGCTGGCCAAACGAATATTTTGGCCACCACGACCAATGGCTTGTGACAGCTTTTCTTCAGTCACGGCCACATCCATTGAGTGAGCATCTTCATCGACAACGATAGACACGACTTCCGCAGGTGCCATGGCATTAATGACAAACTGTGCAGGATTATCATCAAAGGGAATGATGTCTACGCGTTCGCCGCTAATTTCATTGGACACCGCCTGCACGCGAGCACCGCGCATACCCACGCACGCACCCACGGGATCAATGCGTTGATCTTTGCTCTTCACTGCAATTTTTGCACGCACGCCCGGATCACGAGCCGCGGCAAGAATTTCAATCAGTCCATGACCAACTTCAGGCACTTCGAGTTTGAACAATTCAATCAAGAACTCTGGCGCTGTACGCGTCAACATTAACTGTGGACCCCGTTGTTCGGTACGTACTTCTTTTAAGAAGGCCTTGATACGATCTTGGGCGCGCACAGGTTCACGTGGAATCATGTGTTCGCGAGGAATAAAGCCCTCAGCGTTGTTGCCTAGATCAACAGTAATGCCTGTGCGATCCACTCGCTTCACTAAGCCAGAGACCATGGTGCCCATGCGATCACGGAACTGATCCACCACATGTGCACGTTCTGCTTCACGTACTTTTTGCACAATGACCTGCTTGGCAGTTTGCGCAGCAATGCGTCCAAAAGCGACAGACTCCAGCGGTTGTTCGACATAGCCACCAGGTACAGCCTTTTTGTCGAGATCCAGCGCATCTTCTAGGCGCAGTTCTTTATCCGGAAATTCCAGCTCATTGGAATCATCGGCGAATACCTTCCAGCGACGGAACGTATCGTAGTCACCGGTTTTAGTGTTGATGGCAATGCGCACATCTATACCTTCTCCATAACGCTTGCGAGTGGCAGAAGCCAAAGCCGCTTCAAGTGCCTCAAAAATAATTCCTTTGTCGACGCCTTTCTCGTTAGAGACTGCATCCACAACCATCAAAATTTCTTTGTTCATCGACATCACGCCTCTCCTACTCGAGAGTTAAAGTTCCAAACAGACAACGACAAATCAATCATCAAGCATATTCGGGCGCCAAACGCGCCTTATTAATACCGTCAAGCGACAACGACACCGCCGTGCCGTCCTGATCTAAGGTCAATTCTCGATCATTTACTGCCAACAAACGCCCCAGAAACTTTCTGCGACCATTGACTGGCAAGACCATCTCAATCTGCGCCCGCTCACCCACAAAACGGGCGAAATGTGCCGATGTGCGTAGCACTCGATCCATGCCCGGCGAAGACACCTCTAGTGTGTATTCCACTGGAATGGGATCCTGCTCATCCAAAACCGCACTCACCGCACGGCTGACCTCCGCACAATCATCCAGACCCACGCCCTGCTCGGCATCGATGTACAGGCGCAAAAAACCGCCGCCCCGACGCGCCGCATATTCCAGCTCCCAGAGCTCAAACCCCAGCCGATTTACCACCGGCTCCAGCAGTTCGGTCAATCGCTCGCGCATTCCGACTCCTGCACAAATAAAAAATGGGCCCATGGCCCATTAAATTACGCTCAATTCCCTGCCTGCGATTGCAGCTCAACGATCGCGTCCTTACCGACAGGCCATAGAACCTTGCAGGGTTCAATGAATTTACAGAACTCTGTAACTCATTGAACCATAAATCAAAAAGCCCCTTGAAGGGGCCCAGAACTTAACTGTTCAGTCCTTAGCCGAAGCCAAGGTTGGTAGCGGGGGTAGGATTTGAACCTACGACCTTCGGGTTATGAGCCCGACGAGCTGCCAGGCTGCTCCACCCCGCAACAGAAGCCGCGCATTCTAATGGGGCAGACGCGGCTTTACAAGAAATTCATCAGTCGATCAGAGAATTAAAGATAACGATCCATGAAGCACCAGAAATTAAAAAGGCAACCCATCGAGGATTGCCTTGATAATAAAGCGTTATTTATTCAAAGAACTACTTAGCTTTTCTCTTTAGTAGTCTGGAGATACCAACTCCGCCAGCACCCAGAGCCAATAACATTAGAGCAGATGGCTCTGGCACCGGAGTAGGGTTATTGGAATAGTTATTATGCTCCTCGTTATCGTCGTTATAGTTGTTATTGTAATTGTTATCTTGATAAGAATGTGAGCTAGAGGAGTTGCTATAATGCTCGTCAGCATGAACCTGAACAGCAGAAAACAACAAGGTCAGTACTGACAATCCAGAAATATAAAATTTAGCATTCATAAACAATCTCCATTATTTTAAAAGATAATCAGCAATCAGTTCACTTAAGTCCAGTATATTATATCAATTAAAAAAATACCCCCTCCATATGGGTAAAAATTTATCTTTATCTTACATAACTACCTACTCATTGATTGAATACATACGTTATGTAATATTCAAAAAGCGCCACGCAACAAACGCCATGACCCGATAGCAAGAAAAGGCTTGATTTAACAAACAGAAGGGCAGAACGTCTTCCTTGGCGGAGCATTAAGAAAGCTTTAATGCTTACAGTAAACAGAAAAGTTTACTTATTTATTTGATTTCAAAATACCTGACTAATTTGATAGCGCAGAACTCTCTTAAGAAATTTCACACCTTTAGCAATTGCATAACGCTCAATTAAACCCACCCTGCTTCAACTAATTGAGCGAATACACAAATCAAGCAAGGCGCCAGGCAACAGCCCAAGCACCAATACCGCCAAGCCATTGAGACTGAGTACGATACGCAATGCACTGCCCGCTTCAATCTGACCGTTGTCTATTGGAGCATCAAAGTACATCACCTTGACCACTCGAATGTAGTAGTAGGCACCGATCACTGAGAAGAACACTGCAACACCCGCTAACCAGGTATAGCCAATGCCAATGACGGATTGAATGACGGCCAGTTTGGCGGTGAAGCCTACAAAAGGAGGCACACCGGCAGTACTAAAAATTAACATCGCCATTACCGCGGCAAACCAGGGTGATTTTTTCGCCAAGCCCTTAAAGTCGTCAATCGCATCAGATTCAAAGCCCTGACGAGATAGCAACAAAATCACGCCGAAGGAACCGACCGCCGTCAACACGTAGGTCAGCGTGTAGAACATCGCGGCTTGATAACCCTGCACTGTACCCGCTAACACGCCCAGCAGAATGAACCCCACATGAGAAATGGTGGAATAAGCCAGCATACGCTTGATGTTGGACTGTGCGATCGCCACCACATTACCAATGGCCATCGATAACACCGCAAGCACAATTAGCATGGGACGCCACTGCTCTACCATGCCGCCCATACCATCAACCAACAGGCGCATGGCCAACGCAAAAGAAGCGATCTTAGGCGCGGAACCGACAAACAAAGTAATGGCAGTAGGTGAACCGTGATAGACATCGGGTACCCACATATGAAAAGGAACGGCGCCAAATTTAAATGCCACGCCCACCACCAAGAATGCCAAGCCAAAGGCGAGACCCAAGCTGTGCACACCAATGCTTGGAATACGATTGGCAATTTGTGACAACTCAAGCGTACCGGTCACGCCATAAATCACCGACATGCCATACAACAACATGCCCGATGCAATCGCGCCCAATACAAAGTACTTCATGGCCGATTCAGCAGCCACGCCATTATCACGATCGAAAGCCACTAGGCCATACAAGGACAGCGATAGCAGTTCGACACCAAGATAAATGGTTAACAAACTTGCCGCAGAAATCATCACCATCACACCGAGCATGGCGAACAATACCAACACAAAATATTCACCCTTCAACAAGCCACGGCGTGCCAGATACTCACGCGCATACAACAAACTCAGCGCCGTCGCGCCATACGTAGACAGTTTGAGTACATTACCCATCGGGTCAGCCACAAAGGTGCCATTGAACGCCAGCACACGTTCAGTTACACCGTAACGGACAGTGATTAACGCCGCGATCACTAAAGACAACAGCGACAAAAGGAAAGTCACCACGCGCTGCTTATCGCTGACGAATAAATCGACCAGCAAAATCACACAGGCTGCTGACAGCACGAAGATTTCTGGATAGGCGACTACGAAATTAAAGTTCGCTGACATGGTTCTGCTACTAATTCGGTGCTGTTACAAACGCTGCGGCCTACCAATCAACCCCTGCATCACAACGGCAGAGGCAATTTAGAAGTCATCACATGTTGAACTAAATGCTCAACACTTGGCTTCATCACTTCCAATAAGGGCGCAGGCCATAATCCCAATGCAAGCACAGCCACCGCCAATATCGCCATCATGATGAATTCACGACTATTCACATCTTCTACATGCGCAACATGATCATTAGTAACATTGCCAAAGATCACGCGCTTCACTAACCATAGGGTATACGCCGCACCGAGAATCAACGTCATGGCCGCTAGGAAGGCATACCAGAAGTCGGCACGGAAAGCGGCCAAGATCACCAAGAACTCACCCACGAAACCAGAGGTGGCCGGCAGACCTGAATTGGCCATCGAGAACAACACGAAGAAGGCAGCAAAAATAGGCATCTTATTCACAACGCCACCATAGGCGCTGATTTCGCGACTATGCACTCGGTCATACATGACACCAACCCCAAGGAACATCGCCCCTGAAATCAATCCGTGCGAAATCATTTGTACCATCGCGCCATCTAAGCCCATCGCTGCACCCTGCGTACTGCCTGTGGCCCGCACAATGTCCCACATCAAAAACGACCCTAGAGTGACAAAACCCATGTGCGCGATCGACGAATAAGCAATCAGCTTCTTCATGTCCTGCTGCACCAGCGCTACAAATCCAATGTAGACCACCGCAATCAAGGATAAGGAAATCATCAACCAATCCAGCTCGCGACTAGCATCGGGCGCAATGGGTAGCGAGAAGCGCAAGAAACCATAACCACCCATTTTCAACATGATGGCCGCTAGAATCACTGAACCTCCGGTAGGCGCTTCAACGTGAGCATCGGGCAACCACGTATGCACTGGCCACATTGGCACTTTGACCGCAAAGGCTAATAAGAAAGCGATAAAGATGAGAATCTGTTCATCCAAGGTCAGCGTCATGCCTTGGAAGGCAGCAATTTCAAAACTGCCAGACTTCAAGTACATATAAATCAATGCCACCAGCATGAACACCGAACCTAAGAAGGTATAGAGGAAGAATTTAATCGTGGCGTAAACGCGACGCGGACCACCCCAAATACCGATGATGATGAACATCGGGATTAGCATGGCTTCCCAGAACACATAGAACAGCAAGGCATCCAATGCAGCAAACACACCAACCATTAAGCCTTCTAGGATTAGAAAGGCCGCGTAGTACTGAGTCTGTTTATTTTCAATCGCCGTCCAACCAGCAAGCACAACAAACGGCGTGATGAATGTCGTTAGCACCACCAATGGCATGGCAAATCCATCTACACCCAAGTGATAAGAAGCATTGAACGCATTGATCCATTCACGATGCTCAACAAACTGCATAGTCGCAGTGGTGAGATCAAACCCGGTCCAAAGGGGTAGCGATAATGCAAATGTCGCCAAAGAACCGAGCAACGCAATCCAACGACCTGCGGCTACAGCACGTTCACCCAGCGCCAACAACACTGCACCCACGGCAATGGGCAACCAGATGAGTACACTTAAAATTGGCCAATCAGTCATTCTGTTTGCTCAAAAATAGACTCAAGTAAAACTCAGTTGCATTCACTATCAATGTTTAAGCACAAAGAAATACAACATTGCCGCTAAGCCGATAATCATGGTGAATGCATAGCTATACAGACGGCCAGTCTGAATACCGCGAATCACACCCGCGAACCAACCCACTGCACGCGCCGAACCATTCACTAACAAGCCATCGATAAATACGCTGTCGCCCACTTTCCACAGGGCCTGTCCGAGATTACGACTGCCCTTGGCAAACACAGCAAAGTACGCATCATCAAAAAAGTATTTATTTTCAAATAGTTTGTATAGCGGTGAGCAAATGTTCGCGATCTTGCCCGGTACATCGGTCATCTTGACGTAGAACAGCCAAGCAAAGAACACGCCACTCATGGCCAGGAAGAACGGCACCTGCGTCACCCCATGTTCAACAAATGCAGCGGAGCCATGAAACTCATGAGCTAATTCGCCGAGCACGTTGTGCGCTTCTTCTACATAAATGGCTGAGCCAAAATAATCGCCAAACAACATCGGGCCAATGGTGAACCAACCGATAAACACGGAAGGAATCGCCAACAACACCAAAGGCAAAGTCACCACCCAAGGGCTTTCGTGCGGCACACCACCGTGATGCCCGTGACTATCGTGTGCATGATCATGTGCGTGGTCGTGAGAACGATCATCATGACCATGTGAATGGTCGTCATGTTTAGCTGCAACCGCGCGAGCACCATGCGCATGCCCAGCTTCGCTAGTATCAAAGCGCTCCTTGCCATGGAACGTCATGAACACCAGTCGGAAGCTATAAAATGCTGTAATAAATACGCCAGTCAACACACAGAAATATGCAAAGCCTGCCGCAGGCAAATGCGATTCGTGCACAGCTTCGATCAACGCGTCTTTAGAGAAGAAGCCAGACGTGCCAGGAAAACCAATCAACGCCAGCGAGCCAATCAAACAGGTGAGATAAGTCACGGGCATGTATTTTTTAAGATTGCCCATCTTGCGCATATCTTGCTCGTGATGCATGCCCATAATCACCGAACCGGCAGCTAGGAATAGTAGTGCCTTAAAGAAGGCATGGGTCATTAAATGAAATACGGCACCCGCATATGCAGACACGCCCAACGCTACCGTCATATAACCCAGTTGCGACAGCGTGGAATAAGCCACCACTCGTTTAATGTCGTTGTTCACCAATCCCAACAGTCCCATAAAAAATGCTGTACACGAACCAATGATCAATACCGTGTTTAGTGCCGTCTCAGACATTTCAAACAACGGCGACATACGTGCCACCATAAAAATACCGGCGGTCACCATGGTTGCCGCGTGGATCAGTGCCGAAATTGGCGTTGGGCCTTCCATTGAATCGGGTAACCACACATGCAATGGCATTTGTGCTGACTTACCCATCGCACCCACAAACAACAACAGACAGGTCACCGTAATAGCATCCCATGCATATCCAGGAACAATCTCAAGCGACTTAGCCGCAAACGCATGATGCGCGGTGGCAAACACTTCTTTGTAATCCAGCGAACCGGTGTAATACAGCACCGCAGCAATGCCTAGTACAAAACCAAAGTCACCCACGCGATTAACTAGAAAGGCTTTGAGATTGGCAAAAATAGCTGTGGGACGGGTATACCAGAAACCAATCAACAAATAAGACACGACACCCACCGCTTCCCAGCCAAAGAATAGCTGCATGAAGTTATTGGACATCACCAACATCAACATGGAGAAAGTAAACAGCGAGATATAAGAAAAGAAACGCTGATAGCCAGGGTCTTCGGCCATGTAGCCGATGGTATATACGTGCACGCATAAGGATACAAACGTAACTACGACCATCATCATGGCGGTCAGACGGTCTACCATGAACCCAACATTCATTTGTACGCCATCGCTGACTAACCAGGTATACACATTACCGTAGTAATTCTGCACCTCACCTGTCACCAACTGTTTTAGCGTGAGAATAGAAAGACCGCAGGCAATAGCCACACCAAGAATCGTGACGGTATGCGCACCTACCCGACCAATCCAGCGTCCAAAGATACCCGCCAGAATCGCTGCAATCAGCGGAGCCAATACAATGACTAAAAGAGTGTTCTCCACGATTAACCCTTCATCGTATCGAGCTGTTCAACGTTGATGCTCTTACGTTGACGGAACAGCACCACCAAAATTGCCAGACCGATGGCCGACTCAGCTGCAGCTACGGTCAGGATGAAAAACACAAAAATCTGACCATGCAGGTCACCGAGCTGGCGCGAGAACGCCACAAAGTTAAAGTTGACCGCAAGCAACATCAGCTCAATGCACATCAGTAGCAGAATGACATTCTTACGATTCAAAAAAATGCCTGCCACGGACAAACTGAACAACACGCCAGACAGCAGCAGTACATCTTGTAGTGTAATCATGACTGTCCCTCCACTTGTTGATCAGCATCAGGCTGCACCGCAGCGACTTTAACAATACGCACGCGATCACTGGCCTTCACAGCAACCTGCGCACTAATGTCCTGTAACTTTTGACCAGGACGTTTACGCATGGTGAGCACAATGGCAACCACAATAGCAATCAATAGAATTGAGGCTGCTAACTGCAATGGATATAAATATTCGGTGTAGAGTAACTGCCCCAGTGCTTTGGTATTGCTGTAATCCAAGGCATAGGCTGCAGGCGATGCCACACTACTTAAGCCTAACGGAGCACTGCCCGAGGATTTAACCCACACCACGCTACCAATTTCGCCAATAACTACTAACGCCACAGGCAGGCCTAGCCACGCATACTTGGTAATGCCCGCGCGCAATTCTTCTACCTTGATGTCGAGCATCATGACGACAAACAGGAACAGAACCATTACCGCACCGACATACACCAGCACAAGCACGATGGCCAAGAATTCAGCCTCCATCAGCATCCAGATGATGGCGCTATTAAAAAATGACAATACTAACCACAACGCTGAATACACTGGATTGCGTGCCGTGATCACGCCAGTGGCTGAAATCACCAACACGATCGAGAAGAAATAAAAAAGGATTTGAGTGAAGCTCATTTATCGGTACCGCGCATCTGCAGCCTTGTCAGCAGCAATCATGGCTTCAAACTTATCACCCACTGCCAACAACTTATCCTTAGTCATGATGTTCTCACCGCGATTTTCCATGTGATATTCATGAATACGCGTTTCTACGATCGCATCTACCGGACAAGCCTCTTCGCAGAAGCCACAGAAAATACATTTGAACAGATCAATGTCATAACGCGTGGTGCGGCGCGTGCCATCATCACTCACGCCTGACTCAATCGTAATTGCCAGCGCTGGACAAACAGCCTCGCAGAGCTTGCAGGCAATACAACGCTCCTGACCATTGGCGTAACGGCGCTGCGCATGGAGCCCACGGAAGCGTGGTGATTGTGGCGTCTTTTCTTCAGGGTATTGAACCACAACATGCGGGCGCGCAAAAAATTGCCTAGCCGTGACATACAGGCCCTGGCACAACTCTGAAAGAAATAAGGTTTTGAAAATACTTTTCATATCTAACTCAGCCCACCATCAACCGAGCAAATGGGCCAATCCGGAAAATCGCTAACACAGCTTCCACAGTGATCCACACCAAGGTCAACGGAATAAAGACCTTCCAACCTAAACGCATGATTTGGTCATAGCGATAACGCGGAAACGTGGCGCGGAACCATAAAAAGCAGAATAGGAAGAAGCAGATCTTGAACACCAACCAATGCAAACCAGATGTGGTCAGAATGGCGGGCAAGGACTGCATCTCAGCAAAGGGTGACAACCAACCGCCCAAGAAGAAGATTGACGTTAATGCCGAAATTAAAATCATGTTGATGTATTCGGCCACGAAGAACAGCGCGAAGGCCATACCGGAATAATCCACATGGAAACCGGCCACAATTTCCGATTCGCCTTCCACCACATCGAATGGCGCACGATTGGTTTCAGCGATGCCGGAAATGAAATAAATGATGAACAATGGAAACAACCACACAAACAACCAGTGATGAATGCCCCCACGTTGAGCTTCAATAATGTCACCTAAGTTCAACGAACCGGTGGCCATCACTACACCCACCAACGCAAAGCCCATGGCAATTTCATAGGCAACCACTTGAGCGGCGGCACGCATTGCCCCTAAGAATGCATATTTAGAATTTGATGACCAACCGGCAAGAATGACGCCGTAAACACCCGTAGACGTTAGCGCCAAAATATAGAGCAAGCCCGCATCTACATCGGCGACTGTAAAGCCAGGCCAGAAAGGCATCACCGCCCAGGTCGCTAACGCAGGAATGGCCGTTAGCAACGGTGCAAGAATAAAAAGAAACTTATTCGCCCCAGTGGGCAGAATAATTTCCTTAAACATCAGCTTGATCACATCTGCAAATGGCTGAGCCAGACCACGGAAGAACGGAAGCCCAAAGACCTTAATACGATTTGGTCCGATACGCGCCTGCATTGAGCCAATCACGCGCCGCTCGGCCAGCGTCAGAAAGGCCATAAAAATAATAATGGCCAGAAACATCGCTACTGCCGTAGCGGCAGTCCACAGCACAAACTGCAACCATTCGGGCAGATTTAAGAAATTAAATAACGGCTGAACAAAGGCAGGGATCGCATTCATGCTCGATCTCCTGCTTTAGCCTGCAACGCTTCACGCGTCAGCTGCAACGCCGTGGCGCGACGCACCACTGCATCGACAGCATATAATTGCACTTCAGCGGCTGATATGGATGAGTGGCGCACGACAGCAGTAGTGTTTTGATATTGATTATTCGCAATCACATGCGATGTAAAAGACTGCAACTCATCACGCACTTGTTCAGAAGTTTCATAATCAAAGTTTGGCAAGTTCAACAAATTGCCAAGGACTCGCAGCACCTTCCATGCAGGACGAGCTTCACCCAACGGCTTTGCTGCACCTGGCACACTCTGCCAGCGACCTTCGACATTGACATAAGTGCCCGAAGTTTCAGCGAAGGTACCGATTGGCAAGACAATGTCCGCATACTCTTTTGCGCTGGCATATGAAGACAGCGCCACCACAAACCCATTCGCACGCATATTAGCGATAGCAGCTGCAGGTAAATCTTGCGCTTCAATCGAGCCGACTACGACATACGCTTTAAGTTTGGCTTCAAGCATTGAAACCACATCTAGACCACTGACTGATAAAGCCTCGCCAGCCACACCACGATGCGGTAACACGCCAGCAAGATGCGCTCCGACTGTATTGCCGCCATCAGCGATATAACCCAACTTAGCTCCAGTGATTTGTGATAACGCTGCCGCTAAAGCACGTAGCTGAGCAAACGCACCATCACGTTGAGCAGATATACCTAAAAGAATGTGCTGACGTTCACCACTGCTTAGCTGCGCAGCAATTGAACGGTGAGTATCATTGATTTGGGCGTGCTGGACCAAGGTCTGCACACCAGCAGGCACAGCGACTGACTTAGCTTGCGCTGCAGCAGCTACTACAGCTGCTAAATGATCCACCATACCTAGGCCATTACTGGCCAGATAATGAGCCACAGGGAATAAATATTTATAGCTATGCGCATTGATAAACGAAATCTGCGCGCCCTTCTTGACTGCGGCTTTACGAATACGATGCGCAAGCAATGGCGCTTCTTTACGCAAGTTAGAACCAATAAGCAGTACGCCACTCATCTGCTCCAGTTCAGCAATCGAACAACCCAGCCAAGGGAACACAGGATCAAACTCCTGATCAGTAAAATCTGCGCGATACAAACGATGATCAAGATTATTCGTGCCCAAACCGCGCGCAATACGCTGCGTCAGATAAGCTTCTTCAACAGTAGCCATTGGTGAACTCAGCACACCAATCTGTTGTGGGTTCTGCTGTTTAACTAAATTTAGTTTTTCTGCGACAGTGTTCAACGCCGTCGACCAATCCACTTCTAACCAACGATTGCCATCACGCATCAGTGGTTTAGTGAGACGATCTTCGCTATACAAACCTTCGTAGCTATAACGATCGCGATCAGCAATCCAATTTTCATTGATGTCTTCATTGACGCGCGGCACTACACGCATCACTCGACCACGCAACACGTGGGCAAACAAGTTAGTGCCTACGCTATCGTGTGGCGACACCAATGGCTGCTGAGTCATTTCCCAGGCGCGCGCACTGTATCGATAGGGTTTGTTATTCAAGGCACCAACCGGACACAGGTCAATGATGTTGCCGGACAATTCGTGCTCAACACTCTTCTCAATAAACGTGCCAATCTCTACGTGCTCACCGCGTCCGCAGGTACCCAACTCTTGAAAGCCTTGGATTTCTGAGGTGAAGCGAACACAGCGAGTGCAATGAATACAGCGCGTCATGTCGGTCGACACTAGCGGGCCTAAATCCTTATCTTTCACCACGCGCTTACGTTCACTGTAACGCGACACGTCACGACCAAAACCGACAGCTAGATCTTGTAACTCACACTCGCCACCCTGATCGCAAATCGGACAATCTAGCGGATGGTTGATCAGCAGAAATTCCATGACTGCTTTTTGTGCCGCAATGGCCTTTGGCGACTTAGTGAAAATTTTCATACCTTCAGCCACAGGCGTTGCACACGCAGGCAAAGGCTTAGGTACTTTTTCAACTTCAACCAGACACATACGGCAATTAGCCGCAATCGGTAACTTATCGTGATAGCAAAAACGCGGCACATAATCGCCGCTGGCGTCAGTGGCCTGAATCAGCATCTGACCTTTGCGAGCCTGTACCGGCCGGCCATTGATTTCAATATTGACGAGATCGTCGCTCATGTTTTCAGATTCAATTCCAGGCTATAGGTCAGAACACATCAAGCAGCATCTCGCTGCCCAGCTTGCACCATGCTATGTCCGTGTTCGACGTAGTACTCAAACTCGTGACGGAAATGTTTAATAAAGCTCTGCACGGGCCATGCAGCCGCATCACCAAAAGCACAAATCGTATGACCTTCAATCTTGCCAACGACTTCAAGTAACAGATCGAGATCTTGCCGAGTCCCTTGACCCGCAACGATGCGCTTAAGCACACGATTCACCCAACCCGTACCTTCACGACATGGCGTGCACTGACCACACGACTCAGCATAGAAGAAGCGGGAAATACGCTCCAAGGTTTTCACCATACAGGTGTGATCATCCATGACAATCATGGAGCCGGTACCCAACGATGAACCCACCTTACGCAGACCGTCATAGTCCATAGTGACATCAGCCAGCAAGGCAGCAGGAATCACTGGCGTTGAAATGCCACCAGGAATCACAGCTTTTAACTTCCGCCCTTTCCATACGCCACCGGCCTCGTTCAGCAACTCGTTAAACGTAATGCCTAATGGCAATTCAATGTTTAATGGTTTTGCAACATGGCCAGAGACAGAAAACACCATGGTGCCACCGGCAGTAGGCACACCTAAATCAGCAAACCACTTGGCACCTTTGCGCAAAATGGTAGGCACTGAGGCATAACTTTGCGTGTTATTAATAGTCGTGGGCTTGCCATACAACCCAAAGTTGGCAGGGAATGGTGGCTTGAACCGTGGACGACCTTGCTTGCCTTCTAGCGATTCAAGCAGCGCTGTTTCTTCACCACAAATATACGCACCGGCACCAATGTACGTGTGCAAATCAAAATCAACACCCGATCCGTTGATGTTTTTACCCAACAAGCCCGCTTCATAGGCTTCTTTCAACGCCGCTTCAAAACGCGGAATCGGCTCACCTAAAAATTCACCACGAATGTAGTTGTAACCCACAGTCGCGCCCATCGCAAATCCACCAATCGCCATACCTTCAATCAAGGCATGCGGGTTGTAACGTAAGATGTCACGGTCATGACATGTGCCTGGTTCACTTTCATCAGAGTTACACACCACGTACTTTTGACCTGGCGCATTGCGTGGCATAAAGCCCCACTTCACACCGGTGGGGAAGCCCGCGCCACCGCGACCACGCAGCCCAGAAGCTTTCACTTCCTCAATGACCTGCTCTTTGGTCATTTCACCGCACAGGATTTTTTCCCACGCCTGATAACCACCAATCTTGCGGTAAGTCTCAAGTGTCCATGGCCGCTCGTATTGCAGCGGTTCAAAGCACACCAGATTTTTTTGTTCGAGCTTATTCATGCTTGCTGCTACTTCAGACCATCAAGAATCTCATCAGCTTTGGCGGGCGTGAGATTTTCATAGAACACATGCTCAACCATCATCATCGGCGCGCCAGTACAAGCGGCTAAACACTCTTCTTCGCGCTTTAAGAAAATACGGCCATCAGCCGTACTTTCACCGGCCTTAATGCCCAGATGTTTTTCTACATGCTCAAGTAATTCTTCACCACCACACAACATGCAAGAAATATTGGTGCACACCGAAACGTGATTACGGCCGACAGGCTTGGTTTCAAACATCGAATAGAAACTAGCCACTTCATACACTTGAATGGCTGGCAATTGCAGATACTCAGCAATGGCATCCATTTGCTGCGTGGTAAGAAAACCATGATTTTCATGCTGCGCTGCACGCAATGCCGCCAACACTGCTGAACGCTTACGCTCTGGCGGAAACTTCGTCAGCCAATGATCAATCTCTTCTTTCAGATGAGCCGACAGACCCACCTGCTCAGTGTTGTGCTCAGTGCTCACCGGTCAACCTCTCCGAATACGATGTCCTGGGTACCGATCACAGCAACCACGTCGGCGAGCATATGCCCTTTCACCATTTCCTCTAGTGCGGCCAAATGCACAAAGCCCGGCGCACGACACTTGAGTCGAAATGGCTTATTCGCACCATCGGATACAAGATAAATACCAAACTCACCCTTTGGCGCTTCAACCGCGGCGTAGGTTTCACCTGCAGGCACACAATAGCCTTCAGTAAATAACTTGAAGTGATGAATCAACGACTCCATGTCGCCCTTCATTTGTTCGCGTGATGGTGGTGAAATCTTGTGATCTTCAAGCATCACCGGCCCAGGATGTTTACGCAACCAATCAACGCATTGCTTGATAATGCGATTGGACTGACGCATTTCTTCCACGCGCACCAAATAACGATCGTAACAATCGCCATTCACACCGACGGGAATATCAAAATCCATCTGACCATATACTTCATAGGGTTGCTGTTTACGCAAATCCCAAGCAATACCAGAACCACGCAACATCGGCCCAGTAAAGCCAAGCTGTAACGCACGCTCAGGCGTTACCACTCCAATATTTACTGTGCGTTGCTTCCAGATACGGTTATCAGTTAGCAAGGTTTCATATTCATCGACGCAGGCAGGAAAGCGCGCAACGAAATCATCAATAAAGTCGAGCATGCTGCCAGTACGACACTCATTAAGTTTGTCGACTTGTTTTTGTGTGCGCCATTTAGAGGCCTGATACTTAGGCATTGAATCAGGCAAATCACGATACACACCACCCGGACGATAGTACGTGGCATGCATGCGTGCGCCGGAAACCGCTTCATAACAATCCATTAAATCTTCGCGCTCACGGAAGCAATACAAGAACATAGTCATGGCGCCAATATCCAAGCCATGCGCACCGAGCCACATCAAGTGATTGAGAATGCGAGTGATTTCATCAAACATCACGCGAATGTATTGCGCACGAATCGGCGCTTTGATACCTAATAAATTTTCAATCGCATTCACATAGGCATGTTCGTTACACATCATCGACACATAATCGAGACGATCCATGTAACCGATGGATTGATTAAAAGGCTTAGATTCAGCAAGTTTTTCTGTGCCGCGATGCAATAAACCGATATGCGGATCGGCCTTCTGGATGACTTCGCCATCCATTTCTAATACCAAACGAAGAACACCGTGAGCCGCAGGATGCTGCGGTCCGAAGTTCAACGTGAAATTATGAATCTCAGCCATGCTTGCTGCGCTTACCTTAAGAATTCGCTGGACGTTGTGTTAACGACGCGTCATAACGATTGTCATCACGAATCACACGTGGCACGAGCACACGTGGCTCAATGGATACCGGCTGATACACCACACGTCCTTTCGCTTCGTCGTAACGCACTTCCACATTACCAATCAAAGGAAAGTCTTTACGGAAGGGGTGCCCAATGAATCCGTAGTCGGTAAGGATGCGACGTAGATCGGGATGATTTTTGAAGAAAATACCAAACATGTCGAAGGCTTCGCGCTCAAACCAATTGGCTGACGCCCACACATCAACAACAGAATCAACAATCGGTGCGTCGTTATCAGCAATCCGTACACGCAAACGTAAACGCAGGTTATTGGCTACCGATAGCAGATGATAGATCACCGCAAAGCGGCCTGATGTTGAGTCGGCTGCTTGTTGATTGGTACGCGTTACGCCGCGACTAAATCCTGTACCCGTAGATTGTTGCGTTGACCATTCCACCTGGCCATAACTCAAATAATCCACACCCGTTAGATCAATCAATTGTTCAAATTGAAACTGCGACCCATCACGTAGCTCAGCAGTCACTTGCAGCAAGTGATCAGCAGATACTTCATATGTCAGTTCGCCACAGGTCGATTCAACGCGCGACAGACGGCCAGCAAAGTGCGATTCGATACGTTCGGCTAGTAATTCAATACGCGTTGCCATGATGATTATTTCCTGGCAATGGTATGCGTGCGGCGAATCTTATTTTGCAGCTGCAAAATGCCATACAACAAGGCTTCAGCAGTGGGCGGACAGCCTGGTACATAGACATCTACCGGCACAATGCGATCACAGCCACGCACCACAGAATAAGAATAATGGTAGTAACCGCCGCCATTAGCACATGAACCCATGGAGATCACCCAACGCGGCTCAGGCATCTGGTCATATACCTTACGTAGTGCCGGTGCCATCTTGTTGACCAGCGTACCCGCCACAACCATCACGTCGGACTGTCTTGGGCTAGGACGGAACACAATACCGAAACGATCTAAGTCATAACGCGACGCACCCGCATGCATCATCTCAACAGCACAACACGCCAGACCAAAGGTCATTGGCCACATCGAACCGGTACGCGCCCAATTGACCAGATTATCAACCGTAGTCGTCAAGAAACCACGCTGCTCTAACGTGGCATTGATTTCATCAATAGTGAGCGGATTGGTTGGTCCTACAGGCTGTTCTATAGACGCATCAGGTACCAAAGCGGAAGTTAATCCCATTCCAGCGCCCCTTTCTTCCACTCGTAAATAAAGCCAACCACTAGAATCAACAGAAAAATACCCACGGCAGCAATGCCCGCGATACCAATTTTTCCAAGCGATACCGCCCAAGGAAATAGGAAGGCGATTTCTAGATCAAATACGATAAACAGAATGGCGACCAAGTAGTAACGAACGTCAAACTTGATGCGCGAGTCCTCAAAGGGTTCGAAGCCGCATTCATAGGTGGATTGCTTTTCGGCATACGGCTTGCGAATGCGAAACAACGCGCCCAGACCAAAGCCTAGCCCCAACAGCACGAGGGACAGGCCGGTAGCCACACCAAGAAAAATAAGGATTGGTAAATAGTTTTGCAGCATGAACTGAGAATCAGACGACAAAAGCGGCGCGAATTGTACAGGACACCGCACCTAAGTCATACACCTAAAACACGACAAGACACTCGTTAAAAACCGTTACAGCGGCAGGTCGTAGATACCCGTACAACCACTCAACAACTTAGGACAAAAACCACCAAAGAAAAAAGCCGGGTAGATGCCCGGCTTTTTATCTGGCTTCAGTTGAACTGGTTACTGAAGCCTTATGGTGCGGATGAGAGGACTCGAACCTCCACGACTTGCGCCACTACCACCTCAAGGTAGCGTGTCTACCAGTTCCACCACATCCGCATGACTCATCCCCAACCGTCAATTACTTGCCGGCTGAACCTGTGTCGGCCGGTACTGCCGGAGCTACGGCTGGAGCCGCTGCAGGCGCTACTGACGCAGGGATTTGAACACCTTGAGCAGCAGGGACTGCAGTAGGATCAGCCACTTGATCCAACACGCTGCTGCTCTTGACCTGGGTATTACCCAAATAGGCCAGCGTTAGGCAGGTGATAAAAAACAACGCAGCGAGCACCGCTGTGGTTCGCGACAAAAACGAGGCTGAACCGCGCGCACCAAACACCGTACCCGAAGCACCGGCACCGAAACCGGCACCCGCATCAGCACCCTTACCGCGCTGCAGTAACACCAAACCCACAATCCCTACACAGAGAAAGAGGTGAACAATCATCGTGCCTGTTTGTAACCAGTTCATTTCAATTCATCTCACATTTAATTCAGTCAATTTATGAGTGCGCCACGGCACAAATCTGCAAAAACTCATCGGCCTTAAGGGACGCCCCACCGACCAAACCACCATCCACATCAGCCATAGCAAACAATTCACCGGCATTACTGCCCTTAACGCTACCGCCGTACAAAATTCTGACCCCAGCCGCTACCGTGGCATCTTGTTTCGCCAAGTGACCACGAATAAACGCATGCACTTCTTGCGCCTGTTCAGGCGTGGCAGTCAGTCCCGTACCAATGGCCCACACCGGTTCATAAGCCACCACCGCTTGAGCAAACGGAGCAATTCCCGCCGCCGCCAACACGGCATCCAACTGCTCGCGAATTACCGCAAACGTCTGTTCACTTTGACGTTCGGCCAGCGATTCGCCGACACACAAGACTGGCACTAAACCCTTCGACTGTGCTGCAACAAACTTACGTGCCACCAAGCCATTATCTTCATGAAACAGGCTGCGGCGTTCAGAATGCCCCACCAACACGTATTTACAGCCAATGTCTTGCAGCATGGCTGCAGACACTTCGCCGGTAAATGCACCCACAGGCTCCGCACACAGCGACTGTGCGCCGACGGCCATCTGGGTACCCGCCAGACGAGTGGCAATCTCGGAGACATAGACAAAAGGCGCACACACCAGCACTTCGGCTGACACGCGATTCAGTCGGGCCAGCAGGGCTTCTAGCAATGCAGTGTTCTCTGCACGCGAGCCATGCATTTTCCAATTACCCGCCACCAATGGCCGACGCCCGTTACCCATGCCTACCTGTAACCTTGTTAACTACCCAAAAGCCTACCCGCGAAAGGCGCGGAAGCTTACTGGCGTAGCCCCTCAAAATCAAACCCAATCCGCCCAAGGTCACACCGACTGAGCGACAACCTCGGACAGTTCCGCAACCAACTGCCGAACCAACTTCTCATCGCGCCCCTCAACCATGACCCGAATCACCGGCTCGGTACCCGAGGCTCGCAGCACCACCCGACCATTGCCCGCAAGGCGGGCTTCGGCACTACGTACCGCCGCCTGAATCGGCTCGCTCTGGTCGGTGTTGATCTTTTGCGCCACCCGCACGTTCTGCATCACCTGAGGATACTTCAGCATCGGCGCAGCCAGCTCTGCTAGCGACTTACCTGTCTGTTGCATCACCGCCAGCACCTGCAAGGCGCTGATGATGGCATCTCCTGTAGTCGTGCGATCAAGACAAAGCAAATGCCCAGAGGTTTCACCGCCAAGCACACCACCGGTCTCACGCAGCAATTCCAGTACATAGCGATCACCGACCTTGGCGCGTTTGAACGCAATGCCTTGAGCTGCTAACGCATGCTCAAGACCCAAATTACTCATCACCGTACCCACCACTGGACCTTTCAATTCACCCGCCGCATGACGAGCGGTGGCTAGCACATATAACAGTTGATCGCCATCGACGACACGACCCAAGTGATCGACCATCACCAAACGATCCGCATCACCATCTAGCGCCACACCCACCTGTGCACGCACACCAGGAACCGTATGCTGCAACAACTCAGGCGCAGTCGAGCCGCAGTTCAAATTGATATTACGGCCATTGGGAGAACAGCCGAGCGAAATAATTTCTGCGCCCAAATCAGCCAAAATACGCGGCGCCACTTTGTAGCCGGCACCGTGCGCACAATCGAGAACAATTTTCAGACCCGAAAGATTCACGCCCTTAGGAATACTGGCTGTGCAAAAATCTTGATAGTGAGTTCGCGATTTATCGACGCGCTTAGCAAAGCCGAGCTGATGCGACTCACGAGTGATAGGCACTGAATCAATCAACGCTTCAATTTGCGCCTCGATCTCATCATTAAGCTTACCGCCTTTACTGTCAAAGAACTTAATGCCGTTATCTTCATAAGGATTATGAGAAGCACTAATCACTACACCAAACTTACAAGAAAATTTTTGCGTCATGTACGCAATGCCCGGTGTCGGCAATGGGCCAATCAACATGACATCTACGCCGGCAGCGACAAAACCAGCTTCAAGCGCAGCTTCAAACAAATAACCAGACACCCGCGTGTCCTTGCCGATTAATACTGTCCCACCCTCTGGCGCGAGCACGCGCGCTGCGGCACTGGCTAATCGCAATGCAAAATCTACGGTCATTGGCGCCTGACCTACACGGCCACGCACACCATCTGTACCAAAATATTTTCTTGCCATCTCTTCCTCGGTTAATTCTTCTTGGAATGTTCTATGTCATAGCCTGCTGCCAGCAACGCATGAGCAATGCGAACTGCATCATAAGTCTCAGCCACGTCGTGGGCACGAATAATACTCGCACCCGCCAATACACTGGCAGTAGCCAACGCTACACTCCCAGGTAAACGCTGCTCAACAGTTCGGTTCAATAACGCGCCAATCATCGACTTGCGTGACACGCCCACTAACAGCGGCAAATCCAACTGCATTAGAGCAGGTAGATGCGCCAATAACGCCAGATTGTGTTCTAAGGCCTTACCAAAGCCGATACCCGGGTCGATCACTATACGCTCACGCGTAATACCAGCGGCAATACATGCGTTTACCCTGCCCGTTAAAAAATCATTCACCTCAGCAAGAACATCAACATAACTTGGCGAGGCTTGCATCGATACAGGCTGACCTTGCATGTGCATCAAACATACAGCTGCTTGTGTATCTGCAACCGCTTCTAATGCGCCAGGCAAGGTGAGTGCACGCACATCATTAATTAAATCCGCGCCTGCTGCGACCGCCGCCTGCATCACTTCAGGCTTACTGGTATCGACCGAAATAATTATCTGCGGATACCGATGATGAATAGCTTCAATGACCGGAATAACGCGCTGCAACTCTTCTACAACGCTGATTTGTACTGCACCCGGACGCGTCGACTCACCGCCCACATCAATAATGTCGGCACCCTGAGAAATCATTTCCGTCACTCGACCGAGCGCTGCATTTATATCTTGAAAACAACCGCCATCCGAGAAGGAATCTGGCGTGACATTGAGCACCGCCATCACGCGCGGTACCGTAAGATCAAGCTGCTGTGATCGACACTGCAACATCATATGAATTCAAAACATGAAGCCATGAAAATAAAAAAGCTGCAGCATTAAAGGTATTTTTAGCTGCAGCTTCTCATTGAAGGCAATATTCAATTAATGCTGACTGGCTGGCTTACCGATTGAAGCTTCAGACGACTCTTTGTCAGTCGGCGTCGATGAAGGCGCAGAAGGTGTGTCATCCCAATCCTGCGGTGGACGCGGTTCACGACCTGCCATGATGTCCATCATTTGCGCTTCATCAATCGTTTCGTACTTGATCAAGGCCTGCGCCATCTTGTGCAGACATTCAATCTTCTCTTCAAGAATGCGCTTAGCGTGCGTGTAATTGGTATCAATCAATTTACGCACTTCAGCATCAATGGCATTGGCTGTGTCATCTGAAATTTGTTTGTGCTGAGTCACCTGACGACCCAAAAACACTTCGCCTTCTTCCTCAGCATAAGACAGCGGCCCCATCTTGTCGGACAAGCCCCACTTGGTCACCATGTTGCGAGCAATTTCAGTGGCGCGTTCAATGTCATTAGAAGCGCCGGTCGTCACGGCTTCTACACCGAAAATCATTTCTTCAGCAATGCGACCACCAAACAATGTGGCAATTCTGCTTTCTAGACGGCGTTTGCTGGTGCTGTAACGATCTGCTTCTGGCAAGAACATCGTCACACCCAGCGCACGGCCTCGAGGAATAATCGACACCTTGTATACCGGATCATGCTCAGCCACCGACAGGCCCACAATCGCATGTCCCGCTTCGTGATAGGCGGTGAGTTTTTTCTCTTGATCATCCATCACCATTGAACGCCGTTCGGTGCCCATGATGAGTTTGTCTTTGGCCTTCTCAAACTCTTCCATGGTCACGGTGCGCTTATTTACGCGCGCAGCAAATAGCGCCGCTTCATTCACCAAGTTGGCCAAATCCGCGCCAGAAAATCCTGGCGTACCCCGCGCAATCAGTTGTGGCTTGACGTCATCAGCCAGCGGCAACTTTCGCATATGCACTTTAAGAATCTGCTCACGACCACGCACATCAGGCAATGGCACGGTGACTTGACGATCAAAGCGACCGGGACGCAGTAGCGCAGGATCGAGCACATCGGGACGATTGGTAGCCGCGATAACAATCACACCCTCAGTGCCTTCAAAGCCATCCATTTCTACCAGCAACTGATTCAAAGTCTGCTCACGCTCATCGTGACCGCCACCCAAACCGGCACCACGATGACGACCGACCGCATCAATTTCATCGATAAAAATAATGCACGGCGCGTGCTTTTTAGCCTGCTCGAACATGTCACGCACACGAGAGGCACCTACACCCACGAACATCTCTACGAAATCTGAACCTGAAATGGTGAAGAACGGCACCTTGGCCTCACCAGCAATGGCACGCGCCAACAAGGTTTTACCGGTACCGGGCGAGCCCACCATGAGCACACCGCGTGGAATCTTGCCGCCAAGACGCTGGAACTTGCCGGGATCTTTCAAGAACTCGACGATTTCAACCACTTCCTCTTTAGCTTCTTCCACACCCGCCACATCGGCGAAAGTCACCTGCACCTGATCTTCATTAAGCATGCGCGCCCGTGATTTACCAAAGGACATCGCGCCACGACCACCGGCACCGCCCTGCATCTGACGCATGAAGTACACCCACACACCAATGAGCAACAAAATCGGGAAGGAGGAAAGGAACAACTGCATCAGGAACCCCTGACGCTCTGGCGCAGAGGCGCTGAAAGTCACCTTGTTGTCCTGCAACGTACCAATCAGGGCGGAATTATCAGTTTCCGGGCTATAGCTTAAAAAGGCCTCGCCGTTCTTACGCTTGCCGGCAATCATGTTGCCCTCTTCGAAGGTCACCTCGCTTACGCCACCACTTTTGACCTGCTCAAGAAATGTAGAATAGGCAATTTGCTGCGGCGCGCCGGCGCGACCACTGAAATTACTAAATACTGCCGCGAGAATGACGGCAATCACCACCCACAGCATCACGTTCTTAGCTAAATCGTTCAAGGACATCTCCTGATCACACCCGGCCCACTCGGACCGCTAAAAAGGGGTGATTTCGCATAAAAAAGCACAGCCGACACTACACCATCCGGAAGCCGCGCGCCAATACATACAACTCAGGACTGCGTGCCCGAGACGCCTTTGGCTTGCGCGTCTTCACAGTTTCAAACAAAGCTCTCAGGCGCTGCATGAAGGGCTGGAAATCTCGGCCCTGGAACACCTTCACCAAGTAATCACCGCCTGGTTTCAGGCTACGCTCAGCAAAATCCAAAGTCAGCTCCACCAAATGCATTGCCCGTAAATGATCCACATCGGCCATTCCCGACATGTTGGGGGCGATATCGGATAAGACAAGGTCTACTTTGTCGGTACCGAGCACGGCCATCAACGACTCAAACACTTCGTCGCTGCCGAAGTCGCCCTGAATAAATTCCACGCCCTTAATGGCATCCATGGGCAGAATATCCAGCGCAACAATCCGCCCCTTGCCATTAAGTAATCGCGCGCAGTACTGACTCCACCCGCCCGGTGCCGCACCCAAATCCACCACACTCATCCCAGGTTTGAGTAGACGGTCGGTTCGCTGCACTTCTTCGAGCTTGTAAACTGCACGCGAACGATAGCCTGCCGCACGCGCAGCTTTCACATAAGGATCACTTTCATGTTCTTCCAGCCACCGAGCACTGGATTTAGTTCGCTTAGGCATCAGATATTTTTCAAGAAAACACTTCAATAGCCGGTAAACTGCTCACCCGTTTACGAGTCCTATTTTCAGATCATGCCACTGACCGAGCAGCAGAAAAAACATTTACGTCGCTTAGCGCACCCCAAACATCCCATCGTGATGGTCGGCCACGCCAGCGATGAACCGGGCAAACTCGAGGCCATCACCAAGGAACTGGACAGCGCACTGAACACCCACGAACTGGTGAAAGTACGCGCACGTTTAGAAGATCGCATCGCACGTAACGAGTTACTCGCCACACTGGCCAGCGCCACTCACAGCGAGATCGTACAACGCATTGGCAACGTCGGCGTGTTTTATCGAGCCAACCCCGATAAACCTAGAATCATGCTACCGGATGCGTAGATTCAGCGCGCCAGACCAAGACCACTAACGCCACGCAGGTCATCAAAAACAACATTCCAGCAACGCTGTGCAATTGAGCAAAACGCGTCATCTCGCCTGCGGTGCGCAACGCATTCATCCAAGGACGGAGCGCCGCAAAAAATACCAACGGCGCGCACACGGCAATCAGCAGACAGCGCCGAGACCAAGCATCAAGCCGATGCCATTGCAACCAGCCATATAGCACCCCAAATACTGCACCTAAGACGGATTGCGCATCAAACAATGGCGCGGCGACATTGCCTGCATGCGTCTTATTCGTAATCAAGTGAAACAAGGCTGGCACGACCAGCACACACACCGTCCACATGCCACCTGCCCAAGCGGCTAACAGCAGTCGCGCGAAGCGATCTTTGTTAGGCATAGCTAACGGCAACGATCTCGTAGCAGCGCACACCATTAGGTGCACTCACTTCAACCTCATCGCCGACGCTCTTGCCGACAATGGCGCGCGCAATAGGCGATGACACTGAGATCAGTCCCGCTTTGATATCGGCTTCAGCATCGCCCACGATTTGATAGACCACAGTCTTGCCGCCATCTTCTGGCTCTAATTCTACCGTGGCACCAAACACGACCCGCTCACTACCCGCAAGGGCAGCGACATCAATGATCTCAGAGTTGGACAAATGCGCTTCCAAGTCTTTAATACGACCTTCAGTGAAACTTTGCGCTTCACGGGCAGCGGCATACTCGGCGTTTTCGCTTAAATCACCGTGACTGCGTGCTTCTGCAATGGCCGCAATAATGCGCGGCCGCTCCTCGAGCTTGAGCCGCTTTAATTCGAGCCGTAATCGTTCAGCTCCTTTTAAGGTCATCGGCGCGCGCTTCATGTGCCAATCTCTCTATGCAAATCCTGCAACAAATTCACTTCAGATGAATCTAAATGATCCATCGCTTCACAAGTGGCTAACGCAGCATTGATCGTTGTGTAGTAAGTCACTTTACGATGCACGGCTTCACGACGAATAGAGCGTGACTCTAAGGTCGCTTGCTTACCTTCAGTGGTATTCACAATCAATGTGATTTCATCGTTCTTGATCATGTCGACAATATGCGGACGCCCTTCGCGAACTTTATTCACCGTACGCACCGTTAATCCCGCAGCTGCAATCACTGCAGCGGTACCGGCGGTCGCCACAATGTCAAAGCCGCGCGCAATCAGGTTTTTAGCCAAGGTCACAGCCAATGGTTTATCGCGTTCACGCACGCTAATCAAACACACGCCACGCGTCGGCAAGACAATGCTCGAGCCTAATTGTGCTTTTGCATAAGCCTCACCGAAGCTGCGTCCCGTGCCCATCACTTCGCCAGTTGATTTCATCTCAGGGCCTAAGATCGGATCAGCATCGGGGAACTTAGCAAACGGGAACACCGCTTCCTTCACTGCAAAGAACTTTTGTTTGCGCTCGCGCAGCAAATCTAAATCTTTGAGTTTTTCACCAGCCATGACGCGCGCGGCCAATTTTGCTAACGGCACGCCGGTAGCTTTTGAAACGAAAGGCACTGTGCGTGAGGCACGTGGGTTCACTTCCAGCACATAGATCACACCGTTTTGAATAGCGAACTGAATATTCATCAGTCCCTTGACCTTCAAACCTAAAGCCAGCTTACGGGTTTGCTCTTTCAATTCGGCCTGTAATTCAGCGCTCAAACTATTTGGCGGCAATGAGCAACTCGAATCGCCCGAGTGCACACCGGCTTGCTCGATGTGTTCCATGATGCCGCCGATGTAAACATCTTTACCATCACAAATGGCATCCACGTCCACTTCAATGGCCACATCCAAAAAGCGATCTAACAACACCGGACTGTCATTCGACACCGTAACCGCTTCAGTCATATAAGTGCGTAAATCATCTTCATTGAACACCACTTCCATCGCGCGGCCACCCAACACATAAGACGGACGCACGACTAAGGGATAACCAATTTCACGCGCCGCCGTCACTGCCGCATCTTCAGTGCGTGCAGTACGATTTGGGGGCTGACGCAAAGCAAGCTGCTCAACCAACTGCTGGAAGCGTTCGCGATCTTCAGCCACATCAATCGCATCTGGAGTGGTACCAATAATCGGCGCACCGGCCGCTTCAAGCGCACGACAAAGCTTTAATGGAGTTTGACCGCCGTATTGCACAATCACGCCGACAGGCTTTTCCTTGTCGATAATTTCCATGACGTCTTCATGAGTCAGTGGTTCGAAGTACAAACGATCAGAAGTATCGTAATCCGTTGAAACGGTTTCAGGGTTGCAGTTGACCATGATGGTTTCATAGCCGGCATCACGTAGTGCAAATGCGGCATGCACGCAGCAATAATCAAACTCAATGCCTTGGCCAATGCGATTCGGACCGCCGCCCAGAATCATCACCTTTTTACGATCGGTGGGGCGTGACTCACATTCTTCTTCATAGGTCGAATACATATACGCCGTTGAAGTGGCGAACTCGGCAGCACAGGTGTCCACGCGCTTGTACACCGGACGCACACCTAAACTTAAGCGATGCTGACGCACTGTCGCTTCATCGGTACCGAGTAACTTCGCCAATCGTCGATCGGCAAAACCTTTGCGCTTGAGTTGACGCAGACGATCCACTTTTAATGCTTGCAAGCCTTCAGCAGCAACACGCTGTTCATCTTTCACTAAATCTTCAAGCTGCACCAAAAACCAAGGATCAATACCGGTCAGCTTACCCACTTCTTCAACCGACCAACCGGCTCTGAACGCATCGCCCACATATCGAATGCGATCACCGCTTGGCATGCGCAACTCTTCACGCAACAAATGAGCATCGCCATTCGACAGCGGCATGATCAACAATGGCGCCAACCCATCAATACCCACTTCCAAGCCACGCAACGCTTTTTGTAGCGACTCTTGGAAGGTGCGTCCCATGGCCATCACTTCACCGACAGACTTCATCTGCGTGGTTAAACGAATATTTGAGCCAGGGAATTTTTCAAAAGTGAACCGTGGAATTTTAGTAACCACGTAATCAATACTCGGCTCAAACGATGCGGGCGTAGCGCCACCAGTAATATCGTTTTTCAGTTCATCGAGCGTGTAACCCACAGCGAGTTTCGCAGCGATTTTTGCAATTGGAAATCCAGTTGCTTTTGAGGCTAACGCTGAAGAACGCGACACGCGCGGATTCATTTCAATCACCAGCACGCGACCATCATGTGGACTGACGGCAAACTGCACATTTGAGCCGCCGCATTCAACACCAATCTTACGCAGCACCGCAATCGAGGCATCACGCAAGCGTTGATACTCACGATCAGTGAGTGTTTGCGCTGGCGCTACGGTAATTGAATCACCGGTGTGCACGCCCATAGGATCAAAATTTTCGATGGAGCAGACAATGATGCAGTTGTCTTTGCGATCGCGCACCACTTCCATCTCGAACTCTTTCCAACCAATGACCGATTCTTCCAGCAACACTTCGCTGGTTGGTGAAGCATCTAAGCCACGCTCCACAATCTCAACAAACTCTTCGCGGTTATAGGCAATACCACCACCCGAACCACCCATCGTGAACGACGGACGAATCACCGTGGGATAACCAATCTCTGCTTGCACGGCGAGCGCTTCTTCCATGGTGTGCGCAATACGCGAGCGAGGACTTTCTAAGCCAATCTCACGCATGGCATTGCGAAACTTCTCACGATCTTCAGCCATATCAATGGCTTCACGCGACGCAGCAATCAATTCCACACCGTATTTTTCCAGCACGCCCTCACGCACCAAATCCAGCGCACAATTCAGTGCCGTTTGTCCGCCCATGGTAGGCAACAAGGCGTCGGGTTTTTCTTTGGCGATGATGCGCTCCACCACGCGCCAGTGCACTGGCTCAATATAAATGGCATCCGCCATATCCGGATCGGTCATGATAGTGGCTGGATTAGAGTTCACCAAAATCACGCGATACCCTTCTTCACGCAACGCCTTACACGCCTGCGCGCCTGAGTAATCGAACTCACACGCCTGACCAATCACAATAGGTCCGGCGCCGATAATCAGAATGCTTTTGATGTCAGTACGTTTTGGCATCGCTTGCTCTTACGTGTTAGCAGGTTATCGATCGGTGGCACGACGACTGTCACCACGCGCCGCGGCACGCTGCTCAATCATCTGCATGAACTTGTTAAACAGGCCTTGCAACTCGTGCGGCCCAGGCGCAGCCTCAGGGTGACCTTGAAAACTAAACGCAGGTCGCTGCGTGTGTTCAATGCCTTGCAATGAACCATCAAACAACGAACGATGCGTAGCGCGCAAATGAACGGGCAGTGTTGCCTCATCCACCGCGAAGCCATGATTTTGACTCGAGATAGCCACCTGCCCACTAGCAATATCTAGCACCGGATGATTAGCACCGTGATGACCAAACTTCATCTTGATCGTTTTGGCACCACAGGCCAGACCCAACAACTGATGGCCCAAACAAATGCCAAACACCGGAATGTCGGTGGTCAAAAAAGCTTTAATCGCTTCAATGGCATATGTACACGGCTCCGGATCGCCCGGCCCATTAGATAAGAAAATGCCATCGGGATTCATCGCCAGCACATCGGCAGCGGGCGTTTGTGCCGGTACTACCGTTAAGCGACAACCGGCATCAGCCAGCAATCGCAAAATATTGCGCTTCACGCCAAAGTCATAGGCCACCACGTGTTTGCGTTCGCCCACAAACAGTGGCGCAGCCGGTGCATTACCCCAGTGCGTGCCATCATTCCACTGATAACTTTGTTTGGTGCTGACCACCTTGGCCAAATCCATGCCCTTCAGACCAGGAAATGCCTTAGCGGCTTTAACCGCTGCATCAGCGTCCACTTGATCACCGGTCATGATGCAACCGGATTGCGCGCCCTTCTCACGCAAGATACGCGTCAGTTTACGAGTATCAATGTCGGCAATGGCGACGATGTTGCCGCGTGTTAAAAAACTGTCGAGCGACTCACTGGCGCGCCAACTGGAGTGCAGCATTGGCAAGTCGCGAATGATCAGCCCTGCGGCGTAAATAGATGCCGACTCCATATCCTCCGCATTGGTACCGGTATTACCAATGTGCGGATAGGTCAGGGTCACGATTTGTCGTGAATAGGATGGATCGGTCAGCACTTCCTGATAGCCGGTCATGGCGGTGTTAAACACCACCTCACCGGTTGTCGTGCCCGACACGCCAATCGAACGGCCGTAAAAAACCGTGCCGTCCTCAAGCGCAAGAACCGCAGATGCAGAGCTCATGTAGGTGCAGCCCCTTCTTTCAAAGCTGAAATTGTCGGGTTTGTTAGCTCAAACCCTGGAAGCAGGCATACGGAAGAAGAGGTTGGTAGACACCGACCCCGCTTGAGAAAAATCAACCGCGTGCTAAGCGGTGCAGTCTACGCGAGCGAAGGGCTTCGGTCTATCAGAAAACTTACACTGAACAGCAATTTTCTGACTTGACAAGCTCAGTCTGTAGTCAATGGAAATCGACCAATGCGATTGGAGAAATTAGCTCGCTGGTTTAGCAGCTCAATTGGCTTCGTTTTGTAAATTTAAGATAGGCCCAGCACATCCTGCATGGAATACAACCGTGCCGGCTTACCAATCACCCAACGTGCGGCGTGCAGTGCTCCCGAGGCAAAGGCCATGCGGTCGTGCGCACGATGCGTCAACTCAATGCGTTCGCCAGCACCGGCAAAGGTCAGCGTGTGATCGCCGACAATGTCGCCACCGCGCAGCACTGAAAAACCGATCTTGCCGGTTTCGCGAGCACCGGTTTCACCATGTCGTGCCCACACCGCATCCTTATCCAATGTCGTGTTGCGACCCTTAGCGACCGCCTCGCCAATACTCAGCGCCGTGCCCGAAGGTGCATCCTTCTTGTGGCGATGATGCGCTTCAAAAATCTCAGCATCGTAATCCGTATTGAGGGTTCTAGCCGCCAATTCAGACAACTTAAACAGCAAGTTGACGCCCAAGCTGAAATTAGAAGCCATCACCATCGGAATTTGCTTTGCAGCCGCATCAATGGCTGCGCGCTGTTCTGCAGAGTGTCCCGTAGTCCCCAGCACTAGCGGCACCTTAGCGGCAACGCACGCCGCCACAACCGCAGGAGTAGCTTGAGGCAATGCAAACGCGATCGCCGCCTGAGCGCCCTGAATTGCTTTGCTCGCATCGGCACTGACGATAACGCCAGTCGTTGCCGAACCGGCCAGCAGCCCTGCATCCTGATTCACCCACGGACTGTCAGGCGAATCCAAGCCGCCACTTAAGCGCAGATCGGTCGATTGATGAATGCCGGTCAGCAACGCACGACCCATGCGGCCGCTGATTCCGAGCAAAGCAATGGCAGTTTTTTGTGTCACGATCAATCCGTCAGAAAGGCTATTAACAATCAGGCAAGAATAATCGCCTACTGCTGTGGAAGCCAGCGCAGTCGCTTACTCGCCTCTCATTAGATTCAGAGCAAACCAAAAAATAAGGCGGTAACTTTCGCTACCGCCCTAAATTGTTCATCAGCTAAAGATCAGCAAGACGCTTATTGCGCTGCACCCATCCCTTCAGCACCCATGCCGGCGGCCATGCCACCTGCAGCCATACCGGCAGCACCCATCCCCGCAGCATCCGCACCTTCAGCGCCTGCAGGCTGAGGATTTGGATTCACCGTCGTCATCTGCGCATTGACGTCCTTCAAGTACTTCGTCAAGCGAGCGTCCAGTTCTGCAGTTTTTGCAGGCAACTGCGCAGACAAATCTGTTTTCTCATACGGATCTTTCGCCAAGTCATACAGCCGACGTTCTTCGGTCTCATAAATACGAATCAACTTGTAATTACCCAAGAAAATCGCTGAGGCGGGACTTTGCGGATCGTAATGCGGCACGTGCACCACAAACTCTTCACGCGGACGCGCCACTGTTCCTACACCGCCATTGAACAACACCGATGAAAAATCACCACCCTCAACACCGGCAGGCACTTTCTCTTTGACTTTGGCCAGTGCAGAAATCGTCGGCAACACATCAAGCTGCGAGACACGCACATGCGAATAAGACTTCGGCTTAATGCCAGGGCCCGCCACAAAGAACGGCACACGAATGCCGCCCTCCCACACCACGCCCTTCGAACCATTCAGCGGCAAGTTCTCACCAATGGTGCCGTGATCAGTGGTGTAAAGAATGTAAGTGTTATCAGCCAACCCCAAGCGCTTCACGGCATCTAGCACCTGTCCGATGGCTTTATCTACCTCCACCGTATCGGCATCCACTTCTTCTTGAGTCTGTGGCCCTTGATTCGGATAGTGAGATAGCTGCAAATAGAACGGCTTCTTTGCCTTTAACTGCCGCTCCATAAAATCAATGCCTAATGTAGTAATGGCATAAGCTTGCTTTGGATTGGGTGATGAGACGTTGTCAGGACCACCGTTCGAATTAGCGCCATCGCTTTCATCAAAGCCATGCGTGGTTGGCAACCCCATGCCTAAATGCCACTTACCAAAGTGCGCGGTGGCATAGCCCACGGTCTTCAGTTGCTCAGCAATAGTCACTTCAGTAGTGGGCAACTCCATCACAATCTGTGGCGGTAATAACTTGCGATTGCCCGGCGTGTTATTCACAAAGGTCATGTGCAGTGCCGCCGGACTGCGTCCCGTAATTAAACCCGCACGCGATGGCGTACAGCGTGGTGATGGCGCATAGCCATCCGAGAACACCATACCGGCACTGGCTAAACGCTCAAGACTCGGCGTCGGTGCATGCTTACCTTTGGACTCTGGATTGCGTTCATCCATTTGTACCGAAGTACTGACCCAACCCGCGCCTTCGCCATAAATGACAATGAAATTCGGCGGCGAGGAACTGGCTGCATGCACGCTTGCGCACACACTCATCAAACCCAACAGTGGCAGTACATATTTTTTCATTGAATCCCCTTAAAGCTGATCAATTTAGTCGTGAATAGTAAAGGGACAGCCTAATAGCCAGTTAGCGGCCTGACAAGATAATTCACCGCACCTTCACACACATAAACACAAATCATCGTGAACAAAAAATCATCACGGATTTTTAGTAAATGTATCTACCCCTAAAAGCACAACGGCGACCCTTGTGAGGTCGCCGCCGTGGTTAGGTTGAGGTAATGACAGTTATCGGAACATACCGATCGCCGTGTTACCTGGGTACACCGAGCTGACCGCGGTGAACGCACTGCCTAATCCCGAAGCACTCAAGCTGTTGTACAACACCTGACTGCTATTGATGACATAGGCTGCGCCCGAGCTTGGGAACACCGTCGCTGCACTGCT
>CANGFV010000001.1 GCA_947453225.1 Pseudomonadota bacterium | reverse complement strand
AAGAGAGCTGACTGCCACACCGAGAACGGCTATTAACGAGAGTATATTTACGCTGGCAGCGATGACACCCAGTAGCGCTACTAGTACAAAGGTGCGCACTCCTGCTGCGCCACGAGCAGGACCACTGCCCTTGTTGCGTTCTCGCTCAGCCCCAATAAGCAGCCCGACACCGAGAGCCACCACAAAGGCAGTAATCAATGGCGACCAAGCGGTAAGCAATTGAGTCATAGTAACGATGGAGCATAATCATCTAGCGCTCAAAGCACCAGAGAGGAAAATACTGATTTAGGCTAGATGCATCCTTGCAGTTCTTGGCTCAGTGTTTCTTTTTAGGAATGTACAAATCAGTCAGTGTGCCTTCAAAGGCTTCTGCTGAGAATGCAACAGTTTCAGCTAAAGTTGGATGAGCATGAATCGTAGCGCCAAGATCAGCCGCATCACAGCCCATTTCGATTGCCAGCGCAATTTCAGCAATCAATTCACCGGCATTAGTGCCTACCACACCACCGCCAACCACACGATGGGTTTGTTTATCAAATAAGAGCTTGGTCATCCCTTCATCACGACCTAGCGCCAACGAGCGTCCGCTCGCTGCCCACGGAAAGCTCGCTTTTTCGTAATCAATTCCTTTGGCTTTCGCTTCGGTCTCGGTTAAGCCGACCCAAGCAATTTCAGGATCGGTATAAGCAACAGCAGGAATGACCCGCGCATCCAAAAAACGTTTCTCACCAAAGGCTACTTCGGCAGCAAGCTTGCCCTCATGAGTCGCCTTATGTGCCAACATCGGCTGACCAACAATATCACCAATCGCGAAAATATGCGGCACATTAGTGCGTTGCTGCTTATCCACTGGAATAAAGCCACGCTCATTGACAGTTACACCCGCGGCTTCAACATTAATCTTCTTACCATTAGGCGCACGACCTACTGCTAACAACACCTTATCGTAGAGCTGAGGTTCAATCGCCTGTTCACCTTCAAAGCTGACACGAATGCCTTCTTTAAGCGCTTCAACTTTAGTGACCTTGGTCTTCACCATAATCTTTTCGTAACGCTTAGTAATACGTTTTTCTAACGGCTTCACCAAATCACGATCGCAGCCTGTGACCAAGCCATCCATCAATTCCACCACACTGACTTTGACACCCAGTGCTTCATAAACCGTTGCCATTTCCAAACCAATGATGCCGCCACCGACGACCAACATACGTTTGGGTAAATTCAGTTCAAGCGCACCCGTTGAATCAATGATCCGCGGATCATCAGGATATCCAGGCAGTTTTACCGGCTCTGAACCGGCAGCAATAATGCAGTTTTTGAAGCTGACACGACGTTCATCATGGTCGTTTTTAACCAGCAACTCATGTGAGGATAAAAACTGCCCCACACCACGAATCACCTCAACTTTGCGCTGTTTGGCCAGACCCGATAGGCCGCTGGTCAACTTGCCGATGACACTGTTCTTCCAAGCACGTAACTTATCAATATCAATGGTGGGCTTAGCAAAAGTAATGCCATGCTCAGCCATTTCCCGCGCTTCATCAATCACCTTCGCAGCGTGCAGCAATGCCTTTGAAGGAATACAGCCCACATTCAAACAAACCCCACCTAAGGTCGGCCAGCGCTCAACCAATGCCACTTTCATTCCTAAATCAGCGGCACGAAATGCAGCGGTGTAGCCACCGGGACCCGCGCCCAAAACCACAACATCAAAATCATACTGAGTCGCGTCACTGACTATATTGGCCGGTACAGTTGCAGGTGGGGATACAGAGACAGTTGGCGTAGCAACAGGTACAGCAGGCACAACTGCTTCACTGTTAGTAGCAGGGGCTGTCAAAGCGGCATCAGCAACTTCTACACTGAGCACTAACGAACCTTTAGAAACACGCGATCCCTTGCTTACTGCAACCGATTGCACCATCCCTGTGAATGAACTAGGTACATCAATACTGGCTTTCTCAGTCTCAATCGTAATTAGCGGTGTATCGACTTCAATGCGATCACCGACCTTAACCAATACATCAATGACTTCAACATTCTTAAAATCACCAATGTCTGGAACCAGAATTTGCTGAATCATGTAAGCAACTCTTCAAATAATTCGCTAGATCGGATATTCAAGGTGTTCGGTACAGCACGCCAGACAAAAACGCCTAACCTTGCGTTACGCCATCGACAATAAGCCAGTAACATTGGCTAACTGCTTGGCTAGGTAGGTAGTGAATCTAGCCCCTAGCGCACCATCAATCACGCGGTGGTCGTAGGCCAAGGTGAAGGGCAACATTAGACGGGCATCAAAGCCATGTGTTGACGCGTTATACACCGGCTTCATAGAAGACTTAGACACACCCAGAATCGCAACTTCAGGTGCATTGATAATTGGCGTGAAAGAAGTACCACCAATACCACCAAGACTAGAAATGGTAAAACAGCCGCCCTGCATGTCGGCAGCACCCAACTTACCTTCACGCGCTTTTTCCGACAGCGTGGCTAATTCACTAGCAATAGCAAAAATTGATTTTTGATCGGCATTGCGAATCACTGGCACAACCAGACCATTGGGGGTATCCGCTGCAAAACCAATGTTGATGTACTGCTTAAATACTAGGTTCTGACCACTTGCATCTAATGAGGCATTGAACACCGGATATTCTTTCAATGCCTTAACCGCGGCCAACATTACGAAAGCTAATGGAGTGAGCTTTACCTTACGCGCCTCAGCTTCACTCTTTAATTGCTTACGCATGGCTTCAAGATCGGTAATGTCGGCCTCATCCATCTGCCATACATGTGGCACATTGACCCAACTGGCATGCAGACGCGCACCAGAAATTTTTTGAATTCGCCCCAGCGGTTTAACTTCCACACTACCGAACTTGGCGAAATCGACTTCAGGTACTTTAGGCAATGCTGCGCCAGTATTACCCGAGGCCAACACCTGCTTGACCCAAGCCTTTACGTCTTCTGGAGTAATGCGCCCTTTCACACCCGAACCGGTGACCCGCGAAAGATCAACACCTAACTCGCGTGCAAAACGACGTACTGAGGGGCTGGCATGTGCCCTCGCAAAACCGGCTTCATTGATGCTTGGTAGTGTTGCAACAGACACAGGCTGCATAGCAACAGGTGCAACCGCAGGGGTTGTCGATACACTCACCGTTGGAGCAGTTGTTTGAGATACAGATTTTTGGACTGGTACTGCCGACGGCGCTTGTGACGGTGCTGGCGTAGCAGCCGCAGTTACGTCCAACTGGAGAATTAAATTTCCTTTTGAAACTTTATCGCCCTTTTTCACTGACAAAGTTTTAATCACACCCGCCGCTGAACACGGCACATCCATGGTAGCCTTTTCAGTTTCTATAGTAATTAGCGCAGTATCAACTTCAACACGATCGCCCGGCTTGACCAGCACGTCAATCACTTCAACTTCTTTGAAGTCACCAATATCAGGAACAAAAATATCTTGTGACATGACGGGTTAACTATAAATCTGGTTTGAATCTATTTAAGCGCGAGTCATAAAGCCAAATGCGCAATCCATCACGATCACGAATTGCATAAAGTTAATCAAAGCGAGGCCGGACTAGGCTTGTTAGCATCAATATGCTGAGCAACATAGGCCTGCGCACTCTGCTTATCTAACTTTCCTTCATCGACCAACGCCTTGAGCGCTGCTGCAACAATGTAGTGTTTATCCACTTCAAAGTGACGACGCAAAGCTGCACGCCCATCCGAACGCCCATAACCATCGGTACCCAATACCACGTAATTGCCAGGCACCCACTGCCGAATTTGATCTGCAACCACTTTCATATAGTCGGTGGCAGCGATGTAAGGACCTGTTGACTTAGATAGCGTTTGAGTCACGTAATTTTCACGAGGCTGCTCTGCTGGATGTAACAAGTTCCGACGCTCAACGTCTAATGCATCACGACGCAGCTCAGAGAAGCTTGGGCAACTATAAATATCAGAAGAGACCTTGAACTCCTGTTCCAAAATCAAGGCAGCAGCCTCAACCTCACGCAGAATCGTACCCGCACCCATCAACGTCACCTTGGTCTTGGTCTGGCCTTGTGACTTGAGCAAATACATACCTTTAAGGATGCCGGCCTCGACACCTTGCGGCATCGCAGGGTGCGCATAATTTTCATTCATGCAGGTCAGGTAGTAGAAAATATTTTCCCGCTGCTGATACATACGACGCAGACCATCTTGAATGATAACCGCCAACTCATAGGAATAAGTAGGGTCATACGCAACACAGTTAGGAATCGTTGATGCCGCCAGCAAACTATGTCCATCCTGATGCTGCAGACCTTCACCGGCTAGGGTCGTACGACCCGCGGTACCGCCCAGCAAGAAGCCACGCGCCTGCATATCACCAGCCGCCCACAAATAATCACCAATGCGCTGGAAGCCAAACATCGAGTAATAAATGTAGAACGGAATCATGTTCACGCCATGATTGGCGTAGGCGGTAGCCGCGGCGATCCATGAAGAGACCGCACCACCTTCATTAATACCTTCCTCAAGAATCTGACCCTTCTTATCTTCCTTGTAGAACATTAATTGGTCGGCATCCTGCGGTGTATATAACTGCCCCTTCGAAGAATAAATACCTACTTGGCGGAACAGCCCTTCCATACCAAAGGTGCGGGCTTCATCAGGAACAATCGGCACGATGTACTTGCTGATTTCTTTATCTTTTAACAGTACTTGCAGAATGCGTACGAACACCATGGTGGTGGAAATATCGCGATCGCCACTGCTTTGTAGCAAGGCATCAAACGCAGATAATTCAGGCACTTTCAATGCTGGCGCCACATCTTGTCGCTTTGGCAGATAACCACCCAAACGTTGACGACGCTCGTGCATGTACTTCATTTCAGGACTATCTTGCGGTAGACGCTGGAATGGCGCATTCAGAATTTGGTCGTCGGTAATATCAACGCCAATACGATCACGCACTTCGCGCAACGCTTGATCATCGAGTTTCTTTTGTTGATGAGTGATGTTTTGGCTTTCACCGTAACGTCCCATCATGAAGCCTTTTACGGTCTTCGCCAGAATCACTGTGGGTTGGCCTTTATGCGCCATCGCTGCGGCATAGGCATTGAATACTTTCTGCGGATCATGGCCCCCACGATTCAAACGCCAAATGTCATCATCAGACATGTTAGCGACCATTTCTTTTAGTTCAGGATATTTACCGAAGAAATGTTCACGGGTGTACGCACCGCCCTTGGCTTTGAAGTTTTGATACTCGCCATCGACGCACTCTTCCATGACGCGACGCAATAGCCCTTTGGTGTCTTTGGCTAACAGAGGGTCCCAACGAGAACCCCATACCACTTTGATGACATTCCAGCCTGCACCTAAGAATGCAGCCTCAAGCTCTTGCATAATTTTGCTATTGCCACGTACCGGACCATCGAGGCGCTGCAAGTTGCAGTTAATTACAAATACCAAGTTATCCAGACCTTCGCGCACGGGCAGCGTTAACGCACCCATAGATTCAGGCTCATCCATCTCGCCGTCACCTAAGAACGCCCACACCTTACGATCCGTGGTCGGCACAATGCCGCGGTTTTCTAGATAACGCTGAAAGCGAGCTTGATAAATCGCCATCATGGGACCTAAGCCCATGGAGACGGTGGGGAATTGCCAGAACTCTGGCATTAATTTGGGATGCGGATAAGAACTGAGACCTTTCTTACTCTGCACTTCCTTACGGAAAAACTTTAGATTCTCTTCATCCAGTCGGCCTTCCATGTAAGCACGTGCATAAATGCCGGGTGAGGCATGCCCTTGAACGAAAATCATATCGCCAGGGTGTTGATCGGAAGCGGCGCGCCAAAAGTGGTTAAAACCCACTTCATATAGTGTGGCTGCCGAAGCATACGTGGCGATATGGCCGCCGTACTCAGAACTCTCGCGGTTGGCCTTGACCACCGTGGCCAGTGCGTTCCAGCGAATATAAGCCTCAATACGGCGCTCCAAGGCGCGATCACCTGGATAGGGCTTCTCCTGTCCCACAGAAATAGTATTGACGTAACCGGTGTTGGGTTTAAACGGTAGGTAAGCGCCCGACCGACGGGTTTGCTCAACCAATTGCTCCAATAGGTAATGGGCGCGCTCAGCGCCATGAACCTTGATCACCGCATCAAGAGATTCCAGCCATTCCTGGGTTTCTTGCGGATCGATATCTGAGGGCAGTTGGTTATCAGTCATCTAGCTTTACTCGGCATAGCTCTGCATAGGCAGGTATCATCGTGATTTGCCTATTAAGGGTCAAGAAACCATGGACTCGCTCCTGCCACAAAAAAACCAGCCAAAAATACGTTATGCCAAAGATTCTCTGTCCGAGAAAATTTTGGCGACACATGACCTGGTCATGGTGCTTGTACCCGACAAACCCGCGAAAACACTGCTAAGGCAGTGTCCGCGTAGCCCGGAATTGTTGCACCAATATGACCAAACCCAGTCTCAACAGCCCCCAAATTGGCTCTATTTAAGTGCCAACAAAGACAGTGGCGCCCTATTGTTAATTTTTGTCAAGAACGCTGCCAACGCCTTCGAAAGTCTGCAATCGGCCGCCAAGGCATGGAAAGAAGCGTCAAAGCTGTCAGCCGCATCTATCGCTTTGTGCACACTTGACCTCGAGCCAGCACAATCAAATATCCTGCTGAACACCCACCTCGCCGCAATTCTTGCTGGTAGCGCCGAACTACCCAATTACAAACAAAAGAAAACCCCATCAACGCTGAAATCTATCACCCTACTTCAAGGCAGCAGTGCGGACTTTGCAAATACGCTGGCCACACATGCAGGTAATCATCTGGCGCGCTGGTTGACCGCCCTACCGCCAAATACGCTGCACTGTGAAAGTTATCGCCATGCGCTAGAGCAACTGGCACAACAACATGGGTGGCAAGCAGAGTTCATCACTCAGTCTGCCTTGAAAAAACACAAAGCCGGTGCATTTCTTGCCGTCAGCCGCGCCAATGCGCATAGCCATGCGGGCATCATGCGCCTGAACTATCGTGGTGGCTCACACAACAATAAGACCGCCAAAAAAATTACCTTGATCGGCAAAGGTATTTGCTTTGATACCGGTGGCATTAACCTCAAATCACACAAGAGCATGTATGACATGCACACGGACATGCAGGGCTCAGCGGTAGCCGTAGGTACGCTACTGGCGCTCACGCTACTTAAAGTCCCAGTTGATATTGAATGCTGGTTAGCCTTAACTGAAAACGAAATTGGCCCTAATGCGTATCGACCACAGGAAGTTATTACCGCGTCCAATGGTGTTACGATTCAAGTCGTTCACAGTGATGCCGAAGGCCGCATGGTTTTAGCAGATACGCTGGCGCTAGCCGCTAAACACAAGCCCAACTTAATGATCGACTTTGCCACGCTCACTGGCGCATGTGTTGGCGCACTGACAGAACGCATGAGTGGCGCGTTTAGTAATCGATCTGAATTTAGAGACTCTATTGAACAGGCTGGCTGTATCAGTGGCGAACGCGTCTGGAGTTTTCCTATGGATGCCGACTTTGACACTGAATTGGAAAGCCCAGTGGCTGACATCATGCAATGCACTCACGACAGCAAGGGTGATCACATTCTAGCGGCACGGTTTCTGAACCGCTTTGTGCCCGAACATATCCCTTGGATTCACATCGATCTGTCATCCGCCAATAAAACCGGTGGACTGGCACATATCCCTACAGAAATCACTGGTTTTGGCGTACGCTGGGCCGTGGAATTCATCACGCATCATTCGTTTAATTGAATTAGAGCATCTTCCGTATGAGCGAAGTTAAAACACTCACCCTACGTCGCCCAGATGACTGGCATCTTCATTTGCGTGACGGTGATGCGCTGGTGGCAGTGCTGCCTTTTACTGCACGGCAATTTGCTCGAGCAGTGGTCATGCCGAATTTGAAACCCCCAATCACATCGGTAGAGCAAGCTGCTGCCTACCGCCAACGCATTCTTGCGTCTGTACCTCAAGGACTTCATTTCCAACCGCTGATGACCTTGTATCTCACCAATATCACTGCGCCCGCTGAAATTCATAAGGCCAAGGCCTCTGGGTTCATTGTCGGTTGCAAGCTTTATCCGGCGGGCGCCACCACTCACTCAGATGCTGGAGTGACCGCGATTGAACACATCTATCCCGCCTTAGATGCGATGCAAGAATGCGGCTTAGTACTGCAAGTACACGGCGAAGTAACGCAATCCAATGTAGATGTATTTGATAGAGAATGCGTCTTCATCGAAAAAATATTGGCGCCACTGACTGAACGCTTTCCGAAACTAAAGATTGTGTTTGAACATGTCACCACCCGCAAAGCCGTCGAGTTTGTACAACAGGCGCGAGTTGGTGTTGCAGCCACAATCACGCCACAACACTTACTGCATAACCGTAATGCCATTTTCCAAGGCGGAATTCACCCACATTACTACTGCCTACCTGTGTTAAAACGCGAAACAGATCGCGAGGCCTTAGTTATAGCCGCCACGAGCAACAACTCACGCTTCTTTCTCGGTACCGATAGCGCACCACATGCACAGCACACCAAAGAAAATGCCTGCGGCTGTGCCGGTATGTTCTCTGCTCACGCTGCTCTAGAACTGTATGCCGAAGCTTTTGAGAACGCAGGGAAACTCAATCAATTAGAAGCATTTGCTTCTGAACGTGGCGCTGATTTTTACGGCTTACCGCGCAATACCGAGCAAGTAACCTTGGAGCCTGTTGAGTGGACCGTACCTTCGCACTATGCCTTTGGCCAAGATCGCTTGGTGCCGATGCGCGCTGGTGAAAGCATTCGTTGGCGCCTGCGGGATGAGCCTTCCGCATGAGCATAGACAAACCCGCTAAACCGCCCATTGCCGAACGCTTTCGCGGCTTCTTGCCCGTGGTGATTGATGTAGAAACCGGCGGCTTCAATCCGAATACCGATGCGTTACTGGAAATTGCCGGTGTTGTAATTGAAATGCAGGAAGATGGCCTATTAAAACGCGGTCAAACTTGGCGCTATCACATCCAACCGTTTGAGGGTGCCAACTTAGAAGCCGCCTCACTGGCTGTGAATGGCATCGACCCCTTCCATCCACTTAGACTGGCATTACCTGAACCTGAAGCATTAACGCGACTGTTCGGCGAGATCAGACGCGCAGTCAAAGACAATGGTTGTAATCGTGCGGTGCTTGTCGGGCACAATGCATATTTCGATCTTAATTTTTTGAATGCCGCCGTCACACGCTGCGACATCAAACGCAATCCATTTCATCCTTTCTCATGCTTTGACACGGCCACACTCGGTGGCGTGGCTTTCGGGCAAACGGTACTGGCTAAGCTTGCAATGACTGCAGGAATACCTTGGAATTCCAGTGAAGCACACTCTGCCGCCTATGATGCAGAAGTCACTGCCGATCTATTCTGCTTGATCTGTAACCGATTCAAGGGAATGTATGACGCCCCATCCATTGGGTAAGTCTTCGAGCGGAACGCACAGCACACTCCGCTCGCAATAAGACTATTTTTTGACTTCGTCGATGACTTTCTTAAGCTCGCCGCTGTTATACATTTCCACAATAATGTCGCAACCCCCAAGCAACTCACCATTCACATAAAGCTGTGGATAGGTCGGCCAGTTGGAATACTGTTTGAGCGCCTCACGCAGCTCTGGATCTTCGAAAATATTCACTGACTCAAAAGAGGCATCTACGGCCTTCAATGCTCGCACTGCGGTTGCAGAAAAACCACACTGTGGAAAATCAGGTGTGCCTTTCATGTAAAGCAATACTGGATTACTTGAAAGCTGGGACTTGATACGTTCGATTACATCCACGGGAACCACCATAAAAGACAACACTAAGTTCGTAAGCCGTTGAATTATGGAGTCCATGAGTCTATTCTTCAACGGCTTTTAAGCAGATTGCCCATCGGACGCAGTTTTCTGGGTTTGATGACTGAACCCTCAGTAACGCAATCTTTAATGTTTTTTGCGTTTTTGAAGCCATCTCATTCAGGAGACTATTCCAACATGAATCCACTGAACTCAGTCTTAGGCGCCATTGCCACCGGTATCGTGCTAGTCATTGTACTGGCGCTGTATATGACCGGACAGAGCGTCGTCATCACGCAATTACATCTTGATCGTTGGTTACACATCGTTGCCGGTATTACTTGGATCGGCTTGCTGTACTACTTCAATGTGGTACAGGTTCCTGGCCTTGCAGCCGCTGCTGCTGACAAAGGCGGCCCAGGCGGCGCAGGCGTGAGCAAGTACATTGCTCCTCGTGCACTACTCTGGTTCCGTTGGGCCGCTGTGGTCACTTGGCTCAGTGGCGCTTATTACTTGATGATTGGCTACGGCAGCGCCGCCACTTTGCACCAAGCATTCACCCTACAGCCAGGCTTTCGCACCATCGGCATTGGTGCATGGTTAGGCACAATCATGATCTTCAATGTGTGGGTATTTATTTGGCCAAATCAGAAAAAAGCTCTTGGCATTGTCAGCGCGACCGATGAAGAAAAAGCCAAAGCCCGTAAAGTGGCCTTCGTTGCATCACGCACTAACTTTGCCCTGTCCTTACCCATGCTCTTGTGCATGGCTGGCCAAGGTCATGGACTCGGCTTTTAATTTATCCGATTGAAGATAGGTTTTATTAGATAGATATAAGAAACCCGGCGGCTGCCGGGTTTCTGCTTTACACCGCCACACAAAGCCTATGCCGAATTTCAACTTAACCCATGAGATTCAACGCTCAGTCACCAGCGCCCTTGCCGAAGATGTAGGCACGGGTGACTTAACGGCTTCGTTGGTGCCACCGACTACAACAGCAACCGCTACAGTCATTACTCGTGAGCCGACTATTTTGTGTGGTCGCAGTTGGTTTGATGAAGTTTTCAAACAACTTGACCCTAATATAGAAATCGAATGGAACTATATGGATGGTCAACGGATTCTCCCCAATAAAATTCTGTGCACTCTTCAAGGATTAGCACGACCTATACTGACTGGCGAGCGCACTGCACTTAATTTTCTACAGACACTTTCGGGCACTGCTACCGATACGCGTCGCTATGTAGATGTCATTGCCGGAATTGGCTGCAAAATTCTCGACACCCGCAAAACCATTCCGGGCTTACGGCGCGCACAAAAATACGCCGTACTGTGCGGGGGCGGCACAAATCATCGCATTGGATTATTCGATGCCATCCTCGTCAAAGAGAATCACATAATTGCTGCAGGCTCTATTACAGCCGCTGTCTCACATGCGCGCGCTACCGCAGGTGAACGCATGGTGGAAATCGAGGTGGAGAATCTTGAAGAACTAGCAGAAGCGCTGACCACAGATATTGATCGCGTTCTTCTGGATAATTTCACTAATGATCAACTCATTGAAGCCGTAAAGCTAAAAATCGCTCGCAAGGGCTACCACGTCAAACTTGAGGCTTCTGGCAACGTCACACTTGAAACTATCCGCGACATCGCCAGAACTGGCGTGGACTTTATTAGCATTGGCGGACTGACCAAACACCTGCGCGCCATTGATTTGTCCATGCGCTTTCAATTCAGCACGCCCTGAGTGGATCAACCAATAAAATTATTTGGGTCGCATCCCTTTAGATTCATGACGCTCTTCGCCCTGAATCTTTAAGACACGCTCAGGTATCGCAATACCATAGCCTTGCGCATAATCCACACCAAGGCCACGCAACATGTCCACAATTTCTTGATTTTCAGCAAACTCAGCAATCGTTCGCTTTCCTGTCAAATGGCCAATTTCATTAATTGACCGCACCATTTCTCGATCAATAGGATCATGGAGTAGGTCTTTAACAAAGCTGCCGTCAATCTTCAGAAAATCCACTGGGAAATTCTTTAAATAACCGAACGAAGATAGCCCAGTACCAAAATCATCCAAGGCAAACTTACAACCCAAGTCTTTAAGTGCCTGAATGAATCGATTGGCTTGAGAAAAGCTAGCCACAGCAGCTGTCTCAGTGATCTCAAAACAAATTTTTGAGCCATCAATACCACTGCGATGCAAACGATCAATTACAAATGGCAAGAATTTGTCATCACTTAAACTCTGTCCTGAAAGATTGATGGAACACAACGCAAGCTTTTCACGCTCGTCCGCCTCAGACACAAGCCAGCGGAATACATGCTCGATCACCCATCGATCTATCGAGGGCATAATGTTGTAACGCTCTGCAGCAGTAATAAACTGATCTGGTGTCACTACTTTGCCCTGCTCATCACGCATGCGTAGCAATAATTCGTAATGCAGCCCTGACTCATGACCGTGCAAAGGCTGAATCAACTGACGGAAAATCTCAAAGCGGCCATCTTCTAGTGCGTTATTAATACGCGCCGCCCACTGCATCTCGCGTCGACGACGCATTAAATCCAAGTCGTTTTCTTGGAAGCTATAAATACGATTACGACCGGCCTCTTTAGCTGCACTACAGGCCGCTTCAGCAGCAGACAAAATACCTGCCACCCCATCATTTTCAGCAGTAATAGGCACAACACCAATACTCGCACCGATACGGAATGTGCGCGACTCCCAATCAAATTTATAATTTAACACCGCATCGCGTAATGTTTCCGCTGTACGCATGGCATCATCCATCGTAGAGGCTTCTAGCAAAATACCGAACTCATCCCCACCCAAACGCGAGACCGTATCGCGCCAACGTACTTTTGACTTAAATAATGCACCCACCTGACCTAGCAGAGCATCGCCGGCGTTATGACCGCAAGTATCATTGATGAGTTTGAACTGATCTAAATCAATATAACAAACTGCATAGGAATCATGACGTGCCCGCGCATTTTTCAGCGCCAATTCAATGCGCTGCTCAAATTCATGACGGTTCACTAATCCTGTGAGTAAATCATGGCTGGCGTGATATGACAGCTTACGATTCAGTTCACGACTTTCACTGACATCATTGAATACCAACACACCACCAGAGACCAGCCCTACGCCATCGCGTATGGGAGATGCGCAGCTTTCTATATATAACTCATTGCCGTCGCGACGAATCAGCAAGGTGGGACGTACGGATTTGATGATATGAGAGCGACGAATCGACAGCAGTAATGGATTCTCTAAAGGCTCGCAGGTTTCTTCGTGAAAGAAACGAAATACGTCATCAATGGGATGACCAACCGCATCTGCAGCAGACCATCCAGTCAGCGACTCGGCTACTGGATTCAAATACTCAATCTGACCTTGAGCATCAGTCGTAATCACTCCATCGCCAATCGACTGCAAAGTAATTTGTGCTGAAACCTTTTCACGAAACAGGGCTTCTTCGGATAACTTGGTCTCAGTGATATCTAATTCAACCCCCACCAAACGCAGCAATTTACCTGCCTCATTGGTCTGCGCTTTTGCTCGTGCCCTCACCCAGCGCCAATCGCCAGAACGATGCTTGACCCGATAAGTGCTTTCGAAATATGGCGTTTTTCCAGCGACATGCGCACTTAATGCCACCTCTAAAACAGCATAATCATCGGCATGAACAAACTGTCGCCAATTTTTTAGATCATTAAGCTCATGATCTTCATAACCGAGCATCGCCTTCCATCTCGGTGAGAGATACAACACCCCCCGCTCAAAATCGACATCCCACATTCCTTCGTAAGTGGCAGACATCGCAAGATCTTGGCGTGCCTTTAGAGAGCTTAACTCTCGATCAAGATGATAGCGCTCAAAGCCTGCCGCGTAACTCGAGGCCAGCACCGTTAGCATTCCATGACAAGATTGATCCCAGTCAGTACGCTTGTCAGTGCCAAATAAACAAAACAACCCCACAGTGCGCTGCTGCACGGCAATATTAGCTACAAGCGCAGATCCAATCTGAATCGCTGACAAACACCGAGCAAAGCTATCCTCTGGCGATGCAGCCGCTGTATCCAACCATTCAATAATTTGTGAGCTTTTGAGTCGATGCGCAAACTCATTAGTAACTATATGTTTTTCACCAGCCAACACATCAAGCTGACATACCGTTTCGGTGGCGCGCGCACTGGCTATCTTTTCGATGCTTTCACACAGTTCGTCAAATAACGCAATAAACACGCCATCCACAGCAAATACTTTACGCACCCCCTGTAACACCCCGCCTAATTGCTTTGAATTAGCATGAAGCGCAGGCGACTGGAGCTTTTCTATAATTCTGACCAGCACAGGATTCATCAAAGATAAGTGAGCCTCAACACCCGACCGACTTTTCTGATCAGAAAGAGACTCTTCAGAGACATTGCTTATTGTTTTAGTTTTCATCAATTAAGCAGAGGCGTTGCCAGAGGCAATTAACAACTGATGCATTACTACGAATGACTTCATGCTTGGATTGTTACATATCCAACAGGCGACAAGCCAGTAGCAGCGGCTGATTACGGCTGTTTTTTCCTACCCAATTCTGCCGCCGCCTGACCATAAACCTCATGTAGTCGTTGCGCCATTTCTTTGTGGACTAAAGAGGCCTGCTCAGGCTGCAGCTTACGCTCCGGTAAATAAGGCTCCCCAATCACGATCACGATACGCGTAAACGGAAATGGAAGAATAAACTTATCCCAAGTACGAAATATTTTTGCATGACTCGCTGCATAGGCGAAGGGCACGATCGGCACCCCGCACAATTGAGCCACTGTGACCGCGCCACCCTTAAATTCAAAGCGCGGACCTTTCGGCCCATCGGGAGTAATCACAGGCGAAAGCCGCTGGACTTTGATCTGCTTATACAAAGCACGCACAGCCTGTGCGCCAGTATAAGTACCCGAACCGCGAATCACCTGTGCGCCATAAGCTCGAGCTAGCATGCTCGGCGCCTCACCATCAACTGATGGACTGATCAGAAATCCAATATTCATTCCCTTGATACGCTTAGCAACCATGTAACGCGCCCCAAGCAACAAGTGCTGATGCCAACACACCGGCACCACCGCACCATGCTCATCAATCGTGCGCTGTAGATGCTCTTCACCGACTATCCGAATGCGACAAGTACGCCACAGGAGCTCTAACAGCATCACGGCCACACCCACCGCTAAGCGATACAACACCATTCGCCCAGCGGTCATGGTTCGACCAGATCGACTTTTAGGTAGAGAGGGTGAACCCCCAGATTCAGCAGAAGATTTACTTGGAATTTCAGTCATGAATAAGCAGTTAATTTGTTATGGCTTAAGTGATAGCTCGCCACACCATTCGAAAGGCCATCAACAGCAAAAAAACACCAAATACGGATTGTAATTGACGACGCGATAAACGATGCGCCCACTGTGCACCTATCGGAGCAGTCAACCAAGTGATGGATGCCAGTACACCTACCGCCAATAGATTCACATAGCCTAGAGTCAAAGGCGGCAGAGTCATCTGGTGCGCATCTACTAATAAAAATCCTAAAGTCGCCGGCAGAGCAATCCATAACCCTAACAATGAAGCAGTACCCACTGCACGCTGAATGGAGTAACCACATAACGTCATGACGGGTACCGACAACGAACCCCCACCAATTCCCATCAAGGTAGAGATGCCGCCAATTAGCATTGGAATCCATGCGGTTTTCCAGTGTAAAGGCAAGGTGTCACGCAGTACTTTACCCTCTAAGGGAAGAAACATCTTGATCGCCACCAGCGTTGCCACGACCGCGAACACTACTCTCATAGCATCTGCATGTAATCGCGCCGTCAACGCAACTCCTAAGAAAGCACCAAACATCAGCGGTACAATCCAAGCTCGAATTACCTGATCATCAATCGCATCATGTCGACGATGCGCACGCGATGAAGCGACTGCGGTAGGAATAATGGTTGCCAGTGACGTAGCCACTGCAATTTTTATACTCAACTCATGCGTCACGCCCGACACACTTAAGATCCAATCCAATACCGGCACCAGCACAACGCCGCCACCCACGCCTAACAAACCCGCAATCACGCCCGATACTGCCCCAGCGGCAAGCAAGGTCAGCACAAATATCAATAGCATGTACGCACTGATTTGAGTCATGATCAACTCATCAACACATTACACATTGAGCATTAACCACTATGCGCCGCACGAGTCCGTGCCTGTAAATCACGCAACACGCTCAACTCACTATCAGTTGGCGATATGGTTTCTTTTAAGTCGGCGGCATAGCGCACAGGCCAGCCGGTATTTTCTTGAATCTGCTCGCGCTTAATACCGGGATGAATCGACACAACAGTCATTTCACGGGTGATTGCATCTGGCTCAAAGATACACAAATCAGTGATCAAGCGAGTAGGCCCTTGGGTGCACACACCCAGACGCTGCCGATGATCGCCGCCCTCGCCATGACCTAATGAAGTAATGAAATCTAGCTTCTCCACAAAAGCACGACGGCTATGGGCCATGATGATGAAAATCTCGCCGCAATGCGTGGCGATTTCTGGCGCGCCACCACCACCCGGTAAACGCACCTTAGGATGTGCATAATCGCCCATCACCGTGGTGTTCAGGTTTGCAAAGCGATCAATTTGTGCACCGCCTAAAAACCCGACAGTGATACGCCCACCTTGTAACCAGTAGCGAAACATTTCCGGCACACCTACAGTGGTCAATGCGGTGTCACACAATTCACCATCACCAATCGATAGCGGTAACACCGAGGGTTTAGCTTCGATAGTGCCTGATTCATAAATTAGGGTGATAGCTGGCGCATGGGTTAGCCGCGCAAGATTAGCCGCAGCAGAAGGCGCGCCAATACCCACAAAACAGACATCTTCGTTACGCAGCGATCGCGCCGCTGCAATTGTCATCATTTCATTCGGGGTATATGCATTCATCTCTGAGTCTGTCCAATCACCATCAGCTTGATGGATTACCGCCCTTGCATCACATGAGTCTGCATCCAAGACAAAAATTGATTGCGATCCCGCGCAATTTTGTCCCAAGCAATATAAAAATTATTATCACGACGCGAGTAGCCTTGCGCATACGAGGGATGCGCCCCGCCAGGCACGCACGCAATCGCAGTCACAGTCCATGAAGGCAAAATCACCGCATTGCGGTTGCGAGCACCAAAGTCAGCGACAACTTCTTCTACAGTAATGATTGAACGCTTAGCGGCCAACACTGCTTCTTTTTGAACCCCTACAATGCCTTCAAACATGACATTACCCTGCCGATCAGCACGCTGTGCATGCACAATCGCCACATCAGGACGTATCGCAGGTACAGTTGCCAGTGTTTCTCCAGTGAACGGGCACTGAATGCTTTTTATATTTTTATTTACTCTTATCAGCTCAGCGCCGACATAACCACGAAATACCGCGCAGGGAAGACCTGCCGCACCGGCATCATAGGCATTGGCCATCGCAGCGTGAGAATGTTCTTCAATTTCTAATGCATGTGGCCAGCCATTTTCTACAGCATCACGAAAGCGATGCAGCGAACCCACACCCGGATTACCACCCCACGAGAACATTAATTTATCTGCGCAGCCCATACCAATAAGCTGGTCATACAAAATATCTGGAGTCATTCGAATCAGCTGTAGATGCTTGCGCTGCTGACGAATTACTTCATGACCTGCGGCATAGGGAATTAAATGGGTAAACCCCTCCATTGCCACCGTATCACCATCATGCACACATAAAGCAACCGCTTCGTGCAAAGAAAGAATTTTTGCACGACCGCTGTTTGTCACCGGCTTAACAAATTGACTCACTGGCTCGCTCATCCATCAAACTCTTTCTAGCATCAGTGCAATACCCTGCCCTACGCCAATACACATTGTGCATAACGCATATCGACCCTGAATACGTTGCAATTGATACATTGCAGTCATCGCAAGCCTCGCACCACTGGCGCCGAGCGGATGACCAATCGCAATCGCTCCGCCGTTGGGATTGACCTGCTGCGCATCATCCGACAACTTTAATTGGCGCATGACTGCCAAAGCCTGTGCAGCAAAAGCTTCGTTTAGCTCAATCACATCCATTTGCTGCAATTTAAGCCCTGTTTTTTCTAGTAGTTTCTGCGTCGCAGGCACCGGCCCCATACCCATAATGCGCGGTGCTACCCCTGCACTACAGGCATTAACAATGCGTGCTTTTGGCGTCAAGCCATACTGCTTAATCGCTTTTTCGCTGGCAATTAATAACGCGGCACTACCATCATTAATTCCAGACGCATTCCCCGCAGTGACTGTTCCGTTGGCATTCACGACAGGCTTTAATTTTTGCAACCCCGCCAAAGTGGTATTAGCACGGGGATGCTCATCCACACTGACCGTTTTTTGTTCGCCCTGAAGCGATGGCACATCCACTGGAATGACTTCATCTACAAATACTCCATCTGCAAGCGCCGCTGCATATCGCTGTTGACTGCGCAATGCATATAAGTCTTGATCATCACGAGAGATTTTGAACTCAGCCGCCACGTGTTCGGCGGTCTCCGGCATGCTATCCACCCCATACATGGCCTTCATGTGTGGATTAACAAAACGCCACCCTAAAGTTGTATCTTCCAATTTTGCATTACGAACAAACGCGGCTTCTGACTTTCCCATAACAAAAGGCGCACGCGACATGCTTTCGACGCCACCGGCAATCATCAGATCGGCTTCGCCTACTTTAATGGCACGCGCAGCCTGCGCCACCGCTTCTAGCCCCGAACCACACAGCCGATTCACTGTTGCACCAGGTACGGTGATAGGTAAACCAGCGAGCAATAAAGCCATACGAGCTACATTACGATTGTCCTCACCGGCTTGGTTGGCACAGCCATAAATCACATCATCAAGCGCTGCCCAATCAACCTGAGGATTGCGAGCAATCAGTGCGCGCAACGGCATAGCAGCTAGGTCGTCGGCACGCACCTGTGCCAAGGCGCCCGCATAACGGCCAAATGGCGTGCGTACCGCATCGCATATAAAGGCATCTTTAAGCACTAATCACCCAACCTAAGACACTTCAGACTCACTTAAGGTCATGCAGTATTCCGGTGGCTGAGGCTTGATGCAAGCCAGACGAGCGATTCCCTGCCATAATTTCGTGAACAACCTTCGGATGAAGTCACTATGAAGTACTGCTCTAACTGTGGCCAGCCCATTGAAATCAAAATCCCGACTGGGGATCACCTACCCCGACACATCTGTCCCGCCTGCAACATCATCCACTACCAAAATCCACGCATCATCGCCGGCTGCATCCCCGTCTGGGAGGATCAAATCTTGATCTGTCGTCGCGCCATCGAGCCCCGCCATGGATATTGGACCATCCCCGCCGGGTTCTTGGAAAATGAGGAAACCGTAGCCGAGGGCGCGGCACGTGAGGCGCAGGAAGAAGCACTGGCAGATGTGGAAATCGGCTCATTACTGGCGGTAATTAACGTTTTACACGCCCACCAAGTGCACATGATGTTCCGCGCAAGATTACGCAGCCTAGACTTTGGCGTTGGCCCTGAAAGCCTAGAAGTCAAACTGGTGCGCCAGCACGAGATTCCGTGGGAGGCACTGGCCTTTCAAAGCGTTCGATTCAGCCTGGAACGGCTCCTAGAAGACCGCGTCACCGGACGGGAACTGCCCCATATGCACACCCTGCCCTAAAGAAAGTTAAAAACCTTGCTTGCGCTCTGCCCACGCTTTGGCAGAATAGCGCCCCTTCGCGCCGCCACAGGGCGGATTTTTGGAGCTGATCTCAATGACTTTCGTCGTCACCGAAAACTGTATCAAGTGCAAGTACATGGACTGCGTAGAAGTGTGCCCAGTGGATTGCTTCCACGAAGGCCCAAACTTTCTGGTGATTGATCCAGATGAATGTATTGACTGCACTCTGTGCGAACCCGAGTGCCCTGCTGAAGCCATTCACTCAGAGGAAGAAGTGCCCAAAGGTCAGGAACAATTCCTCAAACTCAATGCTGAGTTGGCCAAGACTTGGCCAGTGATTACCGAACGAAAAACTCCGCCTGCCGATGCCAAAGAATGGGACGGCAAGCCAGAAAAGCTGAAACTTTTAGAGCGTTAATCACAATAGTTTCGCTGTAAATAAAAAAAGCCCGCATCGCGGGCTTTTTTATTGCAATCATTGCCATCTACCATTAGCCACGCGGATGATGCTGTGCATACAACTCCTTCATACGCTCCCGCGCCACATGGGTATAAATTTGTGTCGTAGATAAATCACTATGCCCCAACAACATCTGCACCACACGTAGATCCGCACCATGATTCAACAAGTGAGTTGCAAAAGCATGTCGCAGGGTATGTGGCGATAATTCCTTATCAATACCTGCCTTAAGTGCATAACGTTTAATGATGTGCCAGAACGCCTGACGCGTCATATGTTCACCACGTCGAGTGGGGAATAGATATTCAGACTGACGCTCTAATAGAATTTCCATTCTCGAACCCTGCGCAAATTGCACCAACCAACGCACCGACTCTTCACCCAATGGGATCAGACGTTCACGCCCACCTTTACCCAAGATGCGCACCACGCCTTGATTCAAATTGACTTGTGCAAGCTTCAGATTAACTAATTCAGTCACTCGCAGGCCAGTGGCATATAGCACTTCCAGCATCGTGCGATCACGATTGCCTAGCGGGTCTCGAATTGCGGGCGATTCCAGCAGTGCATCCACCTCAGCTTCGGTGAGTGACTTCGGTAGAGAACGACCAATTTTCGGCATCGCGATTTGCGCAGTTGGGTCCTCCTTAATCACATTCTCGCGCAGCAAGTAACGATAAAAGCGTCGGAAGCTGGACAACTGACGCGCAGAGGAGCGCGGCCTAGAGCCCGCTTCAACACGATACGCCATGAACGACAGTAAATCGGCGCGAGTTGCGGACTCTGTAGTAGTAGCATGATCCTGTAACCAGCGCTCAAGCCCCACTAGGTCTGCACGATAAGCAGACAGCGTATTAGGCGACAATCCCTGCTCCATCCAGACCGCATCTAAGAAACGGTCTACGGCTGTTGCACTAGTTGCTAATTTCTTTCCTGCCACAATTTGCTCAGACTTAGTAAAAACAGAGTTTTTAGGTAAAGCACTCATATGTTTAGTTTCCGACTACATCCGCACTGTGGGTATCACTGCGGCAATGTTCGCCCCTTTGGGTTGGGTAGAGCATACGCAGCCGAATATTCCTCGTTGTGACCGCAGTCACAGAACATATTCTGGATTAACATAAAAGAGATTTAGTTCACAAAAAATGTCCTTTTTTGATCACCTTGAGGCAATGAAATTGATGCATATGCTCAACTGCTTTAAGCGTTTTGCGCAATGAGCAATCCGTTAAGCGCCAGTTTACGCCTACTCTATGGCCTGTATGTATGGCTGAGTCTGGCACTGTTCGGCTGTATGACCCTAGTATTGCTAATACTGCTACCTCGATTGAATCATCGGCGGCATTTAACCCAGTTTTTTGCCCGCAGCTTTTTACGCATGGCAGGTATTCGTGTTGAACTACAGCAGTCTTCTTTGTTACCCACCTCGCCTTGCATCGTCGTGGCCAATCACAGCAGCTATATCGACGGCATCGTGATGAAAGCGGCACTGCCCGCGCATTACTCATTCGTGATCAAGAAGGAAATGGTGAAAGTACCGCTGGCAGGTTTATTGTTACGTCGCATTGGCGCGCTATTTGTAGATCGAACCAATCGCCATGCCGGTGCTGTAGACACAAGACGCATCCTGCGTGGCGCACAGACTGGTCAATCACTGGTATTTTTTCCTGAAGGCACATTCACACACCGCGTGGGATTACAGGCGTTTCATCTAGGCGCATTTGTCACTGCACAACGCACGCAATTGCCAGTGGTGCCGATCGCCTTACATGGCACTCGCCGCATTTTGCGCCCTGAAAGCATCTGGCCAAGACCCGGCAAGGTGATCGTTGAAGTGCTGGGCGCGTTACCACTACACACAACCCGCAAGGATCGTAGCCAAACTGAGGCGCTGCGTGATCAGGCGCGTGCACGCATCCTGATGGCAATTGGTGGACCTGATTTATTGATAGACTCAGCCCACCAAACCCCGAAAGACATTATCGACAATAACGCCACTGCCACAACGCCAGTCGATTAAACTACACCGATATCTACAACGTTAAACAACACCGGTCACATAACTCATAATGCTTATCCTGATTCTCGGCCTTACGCTGTTCTTTGCGCTGCATTCATTAGCCATGATTGCCCCACGCTGGCGCGAGAAAAAACGTCACCAACTCGGCGTGATGACTTGGCGCTTACTGCTTTCTGGTGGATCACTATTGAGCGTCGGCTTAATTGCTTGGGGGCTGTTTATCGCTCGTCAGACTCCAGTCGTGCTTTACATCCCACCCGCATGGGCAAAGCCCATAACCGATGTATTGATGCTGGCCGTCTTTCCGATGCTTTATGCCACCTTTCTACCCTGCCGTATTCGCAGCGCATTGAAGTATCCCGACTTAGTAGCCATTAAACTCTGGGCATTGGCACATCTACTGTCTAACGGTATGTTGCATGAAGTGATTCTATTCGGCAGCTTCATGGCTTGGGCGGTAATTAACCGTATCTCTCTCAAGCGAAGAATACGATTACTACCGTTAGGTACACGCTCAGAATTCAATGACCTGGTGTGCATCATTGCCGGTGTGGTGACCTACCTCATCATCCTATTCTTCCTGCACTACCGCATTCTGGGCGTCAGCCCCATCTAAAATCACTTAGGCGTATAAACAGGATAGTCCGTATATCCCTTTTCGCCTAGAGTGTAAAAAGTTGCAAAGTCTGGCGCATTCACGGCGACTCCAGCCTGCCAGCGTGTCACTAAATCGGGGTTGGCTAAAAACGGACGCGCTACAGCAATTAAGTCGGCCTTGCCTGACGCTAAATCACTTTCAGCTCGTACCGTATAGTAGCCACCGGAAAGAATTAGCGTACCCTTAAATTGAGTACGAAATACTGCCTTCATCGATTCCGGCACCACAGGCGCACCCATCGCTGAATGATCTACCAAGTGAATGTATAGCAAGCCACGCACATTGAGTTGCTGCGCTAAATAGCTGTAATCGGCTTCCATCGCCTCGTACAACGGCATGTCATTGAACACACCGAAAGGCGACAAGCGAATACCCACTTTGTCTTTACCAATTGCTTTAATTACGGCATCGACTACTTCCAACACAAACCGCGCACGATTCTCAATGGAACCGCCATATTGATCGGTGCGTTGATTGGAATTAGGACGGATGAACTGCTCCAGCAAATAACCATTAGCACCATGTAACTCCACTCCATCGCAACCTGCAGCAATGGCATTACGAGCGCTTTGGGCAAACTCTTCGATTGTTGATTGGAGCTCTGCAGCACTCATCGCCTGCGGCGTGCCATTAGGTTTCATTCCTTCTGCATCGGTATAAATCTCACCCGCTGCCGCAATAGCCGAAGGCGCAACGATATGCGCACCCGCAGGCAAATTAAGTTGATGCGCGATACGACCACAGTGCATGAACTGCATGAATAACTTGCCACCTTTGGCATGCACCGCATCGACAATCTTTTTCCAGCCCGCCACTTGCTCTGCCGAAAAAACACCAGGAATACGTGGATAACCCAATCCATTTGGCGAGGGTGATACACCTTCAGTAATGATCATGCCAGCACTGGCACGTTGCCCGTAATACTCAACCATCAAATCATTAGGCACATTGCCAATGGCACGATTACGTGTCATCGGCGCCATCACCAAATGATTTTTAAGCGTTAGAGAACCGAGTTTGGCGGGGGAAAATACTTTGGACATGGATTACTCTTATATCTAGGCTTTAACGGAAACTAAATAACTGCTTATTTTACTAATTATGTTAGCTCTCTCAGATTTTATCTCCTGAATACGATGCCAGTAATCATCCCTTTCAATCTCATAATCAACAGCTTTTGCAAAATCAAAATCTGGGGCAGCATGATTGAGGAGAGAATTACTTACTGCAATTCTTCTTTCCATATCAAGCATTTTCATAACTATATTGAGAGTAGCCGCCTGTATTAATAACTCAGCTAACTCTCTTGTCATAAGCACAGAGCGCAAGGCAGAAGAAAATGGTGTTAGCTCATTGCACCATAAATTCACCAAACCATCTTCCTCGTTATCAACTGTATAGTACCAATTCAAAACAAGCTTAGATTTATCAATGATTTCCTGATCGGAGTCATTGACTGTTGCCAGTAACTTTCTAACTTTATCGTTCTTTTCATATTCGCTTTTGTATTTTTCAATAGTCTCTTTTGCATTTTCTTTTATTTCAGACAATTCACTATCACCAAACCTTCTATCAATTTTCTTTTTCAGGTCTTTTACTCCAAAATAAACCGCCAAACAAACAAAGACAATTATCAGGAAGTCAGAATCAGAGATATTCATAACAAGTTACCATTGATTCAGAATTTACATATACACCACATCGCATCCTACTCAATAAAAAACCCGATGCGTTTACATCGGGTTTTTAGTTTTAAGCATTCTATTTGCTTAAGGTTGCTAGCACCGAGTTGAACGTTGCGCTCGGGCGCATACCTGCCGAGCACTGTGCAGGCACGGGGTGGTAATAACCACCGATCTCCATCTTCTTACCTTGTGCGCCGATCAACTCACCCACAATCTTTTGTTCATTGCCAGTAAGCGCTTCAGCCACAGGTTTGAACAAGGCTTGCAGTGAGGCGTCTTTACTTTGTGCTGCCAAGGCTTGTGCCCAGTACAGCGCCAAATAGAAGTGGCTACCGCGGTTGTCGATTTCACCCACTTTACGAGCGGGGGATTTATCATTTTCTAAGAACTTGGCATTGGCGGCATCCAAGGTTTCGGCCAATACCGCGGCTTTGCTGTTGCTGGTTTTAGCGGCCATATCTTCGATAGACACTTGCAACGCCAAGAATTCACCAAGGGAATCCCAACGCAGATAGTTTTCTTCAAGGAACTGTTGTACGTGCTTAGGTGCTGAACCACCGGCACCGGTTTCATACATACCACCACCGGCCAACAACGGCACAATAGAAAGCATCTTGGCGCTGGTACCTAGTTCTAGAATTGGGAACAAGTCAGTCAAGTAATCACGCAGTACGTTGCCGGTGACAGAAATACTGTCTTTACCTTCACGAATGCGTTGTAGCGAGACCTTCACTGCTTCTACGGGTGATAAGACGCGAATGTCTAAGCCACTGGTGTTGTGATCTTTAAGATAGGTGTTCACTTTGGTGATGACATTGCGATCGTAAGCACGCTCACTGTCCAACCAGAAAATTGCGGTGGAACCTGTGGCACGCGCGCGATTCACGGCCAGCTTCACCCAGTCACGAATAGCGATGTCCTTGGTCTGGCACATACGCCAAATATCACCCTGCTGTACTTCGTGTTGCGTCAACACAGTGCCGTCAGCATCAATTACCTTCACCACACCATCGGCAGCGATTTCAAAAGTCTTGTCGTGCGAGCCGTATTCTTCGGCGGCTTGCGCCATCAAGCCTACGTTACTGACGCTACCCATCGTCGCCACATCGTAAGTGCCATGTTGTTTACAGTCTTCAATCGTTGCTTGATACACACCGGCATAGCAACGATCTGGAATCATGGCCTTGGTGTCATACAACTTGCCGTCAGCACCCCACATACAACCAGCCGCACGAATCGCCGCAGGCATAGAGGCATCGACAATCACATCGCTGGGCACATGCAGATTGGTGATGCCTTTATCGGAATCGACCATCGCCAGCGCAGGACGAGTGTTATAAACAGCTTTCAAATCAGCTTCGATTTCAGCCTGCTTATCAGCAGATAGTGTCTTGATCTTGGCATACACATCACCAATACCATTGCGCGGATTCACACCCAATTGCTTGAACACATCAGCATGTTTGGCAAACACATCGCTGTAATACACACTGACCGCATGACCAAACAAGATTGGGTCAGAGACTTTCATCATGGTGGCCTTCAAGTGCAGCGACAGCAGCACGCCAGAAGCCTTGGCCTCAGCAATTTGTGCCGCATAAAACTCACGCAATTTGCTGGCACTTAAGAAGGTAGCAGCGATTAATTCATCGGCTTGTACTTTCACTTCTTTCAGCACGGTGGCGGCGCCCTGTTTAGGCGTGTATTCAATACGTACCGCGCCAGCCTTACCAATCAAGGCGGATTGTTCGTTGGCGTAAAAATCACCCGAGCTCATGTGCGCCACATGACTCTTGGAACCAGATGACCATTTGCCCATCGAATGCGGATGCTTTTTAGCATATTGCTTGACGGCATTAGCGACGCGACGGTCAGAATTACCTTCACGCAACACCGGATTAACCGCACTACCTAACACTTTGGCATAGCGAGCCTTGATGGCTTTTTCTTCGTCGGTTTTTGGGTCTTCAGGGAAATTGGGAACGGCATAGCCTTGCGACTGTAATTCCTGAATCGCAGCTTTCAATTGCGGCACCGAAGCACTGACATTCGGCAACTTAATGATGTTGGCTTCAGGGGTTTTAGCCAATTCGCCCAGTTCAGCCAGATCGTCCTTTTGTTTTTGCTCGGGCTTCAGCGAGTCAGGAAAGTTCGCCAGAATGCGCCCTGCCAAGGAAATATCGCGGGTTTCGACCGAAATATCGGCAGCTCGGGTAAACGCCTGCACGATAGGCAGAAATGAATACGTAGCAAGGGCTGGGGCTTCGTCGGTAAGGGTATAGATGATCTTGGCGGACATGGCTTTCCTTCAAACAGGGGTCGAATCAGGGCAAACCCGCGCGGTTAGCGCGGTAGGTAAACCGCCAGTATACCAAGTCAGCCCACCAATCTGGACACGCCTAGCCCAGTGCCTGCGCCAAATCGGCGATCAAATCATCAATATCTTCAATTCCGACTGACAAACGGACGGTCGTATCGGTCATCCCCGCCCAGAGGCGCTGCTCCGAGGTCAAATCACGCGCCTGCAGCATGGAAGGCGGCAGCACCAGCGACTCGGTAGATCCCAAGCTAGAAGCCAGCCTGAATAGCTTTAACTTGTCGACGCAAGCGCGAACCGCTTCTGCCGTACCCTTAAACTCAAACGTGACCACTCCACCGCCGTTGCCGGATTGCTGGAGTGCTAATTGATGTTGCGGATGAGAAGCCAGCCCTGGGTAACGAACCATACGAACCGCTGGATGGCGTTCCAAAAATTGGGCGAGCGCAAGTGCATTCTGACACGCACGCTCATAACGCAGCCCATACGTTTTCAATCCGCGTTGAATTAGAAAAGCCGCATGCGGATCGAGCATGGCACCCATCGCGATAAAGTCTGCTCGTAACTGCTTAAACAAAGATTCGTTAGTAATGACCGCACCGGCCAGCACATCACCATGCCCATTGGCATACTTGGTTAATGAATGCACAAATACATCTATGGGATAGTGACCATGTGCATGTAATCCCGCCATGGTGTTATCCAGTACGGTTAGACAGCCATACTGCTGCGCTACTCGACATAAAAATTCTAGATCAGCGACTTTGAGGATTGGATTTGTAGGACTTTCAAACACCATTAAGCGCGTTGGTGTTGTGCTGAGTACTGCTTCAATGCTTGCATGATCATCAATAGACAACACCGTGTGCTTGACGCCAAATCGTGACAGCACTCGCTTGACCATCATGCGCGTCGGTCCATAACCTTCAGCAAACATGAGCAAGTGATCACCCTGCTTACATAGGGACTGCAAAGTCAAACTGACTGCCGCCACGCCAGAAGGCGCCAGCAAACAATGCGTTCGCCCCTGCAGTGTTGCCAAGGTCTGCTGCAATAACTGTAAGGTTGGATTCTCGATACGCGAATAGGCGTACCCCTCGCGCTCACCAGCGCTATGACGTTCTGCTTCAACAATGCTATCAAACGCAAATTTCACTGACTGATAAATCGGTGCCACTAACGGTGGATTATCTGCAGCCACGGTCACGGCCGGCGGATGATTGGTAATGGTATTGATCTTCATACTTACTACTTACAATATAGAGCTAAATCATCGCATACCGCGACGCAGGGCGAGATTCAGTACTGCCAGAATCTAGGCAGGAATTAAATTTTGAGAGTACTTACTTTTATCGCGGAATAACACCTGCAGCTTTTAACAACTGATCTACATCAACATAGTCATTTAAGTTGCTATCAGAAACCTGATTAGTCAGTTGAATAGTCAACTCAAGTACCAACTCGACATCAGTAGTGTAGTGCGCATAAGACAACATAAAGGCCTTCTCGGGAATGCCACCTCCGGTATCTTTACTGGCACTACGCTTTTCTTTGACATTAGTTGCAGAGCGAGTGCCCGAGACTGAAAAATATTTATAGCCCAAATGGCGAGCTTCAATCGCTGCACGCAACAGTGAAACCGCCTTCACCTGCTCGAATGCATTTGCGACCGTGGTACCTGGAATATTGATCTCGGCCACATCGCCCGTGACGTTCTTGCGTGCTGTGACCTGAAAACTAGACGAATTGATCGGCTGAATTTCACTGTTGTAGGAATTACCAAGAACGCCGCCACTATTAGGCTGCTTGTGGGTCACACATGCAGTAATGCTGGTCATACTCAATATAACCACACAGAGCAGGTTCCAGCATTTCATGATTTACTCCGCGTCAGTAGATTTCAGAAAATCACTACATTCTCGCTGCACCGATACTAACAGACGCAGCTGCTTAACAGGAATCAAGCATTTAGACCATAAATTTAGGCATCTATTCCTATCAATCCTAAATCAGGATACTGACAGCCACCCTTCGGCTCTGGTATAAATTCCGCCTTTATTCACCCATCTGATTAGGGCTCCGACGTGATAGGCAAATTGGTACTGGTCCGGCACGGACAAAGCATTTGGAATGTAGAAAATCTCTTCACCGGCTGGACCGATGTTGACCTGACCGAACAAGGCCGCGCCGAGGCTCGCGAAGCAGGTCGGCTGCTCAAATCCGAAGGCTTTGCTTTCGACTTGGTCTATACCTCGGTGCTTAAACGCGCCATTCGCACCATGTGGACAGTACTCGATGAGATGGATTTGATGTGGTTACCTGTGGAACGTAGTTGGCGATTAAACGAACGTCACTATGGCGCTCTACAAGGATTGGATAAAGCACAAACCACAGCTAAGCACGGTGCCGATCAAGTGAAAATTTGGCGACGTAGCTATGATGTGCCACCTCCACCGCTGGCTAGTGACGATCCTCGTCATCCGATTTTCGATGCACGCTATGCAGCGCTCCCACCAGAAGCTCTGCCTGCAACGGAATCATTGAAAGAAACACTGGCACGAGTATTACCATTCTGGACAGACAAAATTGCACCGCAACTTAAGCAAGGTCGCAATGTACTGGTCGTTGCCCATGGCAATAGTTTACGTGCCTTGGTAAAAATGCTGGACGGTATGTCTGATGCGGAAATTATCGAATTTAATATTCCGACCGGTGTACCTATCGTTTATGAATTGGATGCCGCACTCAAACCAAAGCAGCCGCGACGCTTTTTGGGTGACCAAGCTGCGATTGCCGCTGCCGCTGCTGCGGTTGCCAATCAATCTGCGGCGAAATAATCAACAGACATCACTTAACCACTGGCGAGCAGTTAAGCAGCTAACCAGTGGTTGAGTAGATTAACTCTGCTCTGGCTGCCTAACTTGCATCCAAAGTGACTTGATATAGTCAAACAGCCAACACATTCGCTCCAAGCGCTGCAACTCGTGCCGAATAACGCCACCACGATAAGCCTGCAGAAGTTGCTCACGCAGCCGTGCATCGTAGTTGTGATAACAACATATTGATGCCAGATCAAATAGCGGATCACCCAGTCCGGCATATTCCCAATCCAGCAACCATAGCCTCTGGCCATTAGACATCAAATTTAAATGATGTACATCGTGATGACACAGACATGGACTTGCGAACTGCGCCGACTCAACAGCATAAGAACGCGCCAGTTCACGCTCTGTGTCATTTGAAGTAACGCGCCTTGCTTCTAGCGTTTGCCAGTACCCCTCTAAAACAGACAATAAATTAACCGCCTGCACTGCTGAAGGCACTTCAAGATGATGTAATTTTTTCAGAAGCACAGCGACTTGATGCAAAACATCAGGGTCATGAAGATAATCCAATGATAAGGTTTCAGCTGGTAAAGCACGGGTCACTAACAGTCGTCGTTCTGGCGCACATAGCAGTATTTCTGCACCAATATCCGCCTGCTCAACTAAACGCAGCACAACAGCTTCATTGGCACGATCTAACTGCAGCACTTTCTCGTCTACAGTACTGATACGCACTACTACTGCGCTATCTTCGTTATGAACGCGCCATGTTTCGTTAGTAAGACCACCCTTGATACGAGCAGTATTTAATGAAGCAGGATCACACCCCAACACCTCAGCTGCGATTACTTCTGGAGTCATGTGGGTACTGATTTAGACACATTGGCAGCTAACTGCTGCTGACGCCATACCCAATAACCGTGGATAACCATGATGACGTACACAATAAATAAACCGGCTGTAGCCACCAATCCGCGCGAGTAATATAAAACCGCAGCAATCGAATCAATCACGATCCAATACAACCAATTATCAATCACGCGACGAGCCACCATAAACGTGGTCAACACACTGCCCCAAGTGATAAATGAATCCCACCACGGTGAACGCGCCACTTGCACATACTGCCGCAAATACAAGGCATTTACGACAGTAGCAGCCAACACGGCTGCCAAACCTAGCGCATGCTGCTGCCATGTCCACGTAACCACTGCCATTTCACTGCCTTGTGTGCCGCGTCGCCACTCAATGTAGCCATACACTGCCATGATCACATAGAAGACATTCAACCAAGTCTCCATGACCAGCCCCGCCTCAAACATCAGCACCACATAAATGGCACTACTGATGAAAGCGCATAACCAACACCAAAGACTTTTGCGCACAGCAAGCACAAGGTAAGCCAACGCCAAGATCACGGCACTGGCCTCCCACACAGTCGTGCCTAATAACTCGTGAGCAATGTTGATGAGCCACTGCATGACTAACCTTGACCACCCAACACTTTCATCACAAAGACTTTACGACCGGCCTCAGAGAAGGTCTTCGCCGTTTCAACACCCAGAATCTCAAACAACCGCGCATGTTCACCTGCGATCTGTGTGCTCATAGCGTTAGTCGTCACCTGTAACTCAGGATAAGTATTTAATCGATCAATAAACGACTGAATAGACGGAATAAATTCAGCACTTAATGGATACAGACTGATTTCGATCATCGTGCGCATAATTTTTACCTCAATGATTGATTGCTCTGCTGCTAACAAGCGAGCAGCAGAGCAATAATCAGAATTAAAACTTCCAGCTACCTGTTACACCAATCTGGCGGGGATCGCCTTTTTGCAGATACAACTTAGGAGACCAATCTGGTGGCTCATTGCCAAAGCAAAACCCGCGAATAGCATAGTTTTTATCAAGTAAATTCTTACCCCATAAATAAAAAGCGTATTTATCCGACTCATAACCCACTTTGGCATTAAGCAACTGATATGAAGATGAAATTTGGTCATGGCTGGTATCAAAATAGAAACTTCCTTTTCCAGTAACATCAATTCGAGCCATCAAACCTGATGGAGAATGCCAATCCGCACCAACAGAAAACTGGTATTTAGGCGAATGAGCCTGCTCTCGCCCGTCAACAACTTCAGTTGTTCTAGGGCGCTGGTAACCATAAATGTGAGTTTGAAGCAGTGAAACTGTGCTGAAAAAATCTAGATTATTCTTAGCTTCATAATTGATGTCAGCTTCAACTCCATAATTGATCCCATGATTAGCATTATCAGTAATAAACACGTACCTTGCCGGATTAGTTGGAGAATCTTGCAAACTACTAACCACCTGCTCACCAATACGCTTCATGTAGAATAAGGAGACATCAGTTGAAAGCTTTTTTGAAAGCCACCAACCACGATCACCAACCTCTGCTCCCCATAGTGTTTCCTTAGAGAAACTTCTTAAATTATCTTCAATGCCTTGGCCGATATTTACTCCACCAGCCTTATATCCACGAGAGATAGTCGCATAGAGATTATGTTCGTCACTCAAATCATGCTCTATTGAGATATTTCCGCCCACCAAATTCTCATCAGGAGAAAATGCAGTTCCCTCGGTATCCGAATAATCAGTGGCGCGATATTCATCGCGCACACCAAAAGAAACAACTGATCTATCGCTAAACTTATAATCAACTTGACCGTATATTGCAGTATTAGTAGCAGAGTATGCGCTATCTACAACATATGGTATGGGCGATCCGGAGAACTCGCTGTCCTTATAGTTCTCACTCGAGTTCATAACATACAAGCCACTCACCCAAGCTAAATCGCCTTTCTTCTTGGCTTCATTCTTAGATGTAAACCGAAATTCCTGGCTTCGGGTGATTCTTTCACGTAGAAAATCAGAAAAATAGTTATAAGCAGTAGAATAAGGCGGGGACAACCAGAACTGATCGTTCCCCCAATCTGCATCGAAGTTATAAACCTGGTTTGTATCCGCATAAGTTGTAATACTTTCGAGATTCAATCCCGCCCAGCCCTTGTATGTGGCATGAGCATCAATTGCCTTTGAACACTGAGCATCACGCCCAGAGTTGTCAGATCTTGTTATGCGTGAATTATCAATCGCCCATGCGTCATAACCATTATCTTGATTCACATATAGGCCAGAAATATCTAATTTAAGTTCATCTCCAATGTCTAATCTGGCCTTACCACGCAATGTAGTTTCATCAAAACCATTGGTATCGTCCTTACCGAGAAAGTTATTCTTTATAAATCCGTCACTACGGTACTTTTGTGCAACCAAGCGAAAAGCGCTTTCCGATCCACCAATTGACACAGGACCACCAGCAACAAGCCCTAAACTACTCGTCCCGTAAGTTGCGGTACCGACTTCTGTTGAAAGCTCATAAACTGGCGCTGGTTCGCGTGTCTTAATCTTAATAAGACCACCCAAAGCATTTGCCCCATAAGCTGTACCCTGTGGTCCGCGTAACACTTCAATCTGATCAACGTCAATCAATGTAGCTAAACCGCCCAAGCCACTGAAATCTATGTCATCAATCAAAAAGCCTACCGACGGGTTTGGTGCGCCTTGATACTGATCTAATTCACCAATACCTCTTATCTGAAAATACCGTGGTCTAGATGTACCTGCAGACCAATTCAAATTCGGCACCAATCCCAGCACATCTTGGAGGTGCTGCTGGCCGGCATCTTTAAGGGTTTGTGAATCCAACACCGTAACGCTACTGGGCACGTCCTGTAGTGACTGAGGACGCAACGTGGCCGTGACGACTACTTCTTCAAGCAGGGTTTCTTCGGCTGCATGGGTGATGATAGGCAGTACCAGAAAACTGGCACAGGCAATCGGTTTAAAGACAGATAAACGCATACAGATCCTCATTAGTTAAAACGAAGACCCGGTATCAAGCTTAGGCTGAGAGGAAATCAGGCAGGACTCTGCTCTGTTTTTGACCTACTTCCTACGCCGGTACTAACCGGATCAGGTTCAAAGGGTTTACCGATATGCAGCATTTACACTGCGATTCGGCATCTCAGGTCAATCAGACCACCCCTTAGGCGAGAGCAATTGTAGTGATATTCCACCCACATGCCAACACGGATTGACGGCAGCCCATGATTCAGCGATAAAAGGCACCTCCACAGGCACTTTTGATCTGCCTGTTTATTTTTTTTGGAGCTTCCATGCCTAAGCACTGCCGTCTGTTCCACGTTGATACCTTCACTCGTCAACTCTTTTGCGGTAACCCTGCCCGTGTTGTACTTGATGCTGATGAACTCAGCGATGAACAAATGCAAACCATCGCCACGGAACTCAATGGTGAAACGGCATTTGTGCTCTCACCGGAAGGCAAGGATCACGACTTACAAGTAAGATTTTTTACGCCTGAACACGAAGTGGCATTCGTAGGACACGTCACCCTTGCAACGCACTATGTACTTGCTAAATGCGGCCTACGCACCAAGGGTACTGTGCGACAGTACAGTAGCGGCGGTATTGCAGCGGTTGATATTGCTGAAGTTGATGGTGATTTTCGCATCAGCATGAACATTAGCCCCGCTTCACTTGGGCCCGCCCTATCTGAAAATCATCGCATCCAAGTACTCGACGCGCTGGGTATTTCCAGCCCCAACCTCCATCACGATTGCCCACTGCAAATTTTAACCAAGGGTGGCTCACGACTTCTCATTGGTCTACGTTCACCAGAGCTACTGGCCTCAATCAAACCAGACATGAACGAACTGGCACGCCTCACGCCACACATTGGTGCTGAAGGCTATTTTGTCTTCGCACTAAATGAACCTGATCAGCACGGTCAACTCACCACCGTGTCTCGCATGTTCTGCCCCGCGATTGGTATTCCCGAAGATCCGGTCAGTGGTAATGCACATGGCATGCTTGGTGCTTATTTAGTTGCACACAATATCGTGCCCATCGAAAAGGGAGAGCTCAGCTTCACAGGGCATCAAGGTGAATCCGTAGGCCGTCCAGGTAGCGTACGAGTAAATGTTACTTGCACAGGTTCAGTCACACAGTCAGTGCGCATTACCGGTGATGCAGTGATTCTTTATGAAGCTGCATTGCCTTTGTAACTAAAGCACTTTCTCTACTTGGAGAAAGCATCCATTAGCGCAATCACTGCTGGCCCGATCGCCACCAGAAAAAACGACGGGAAGATACACAGCACTAGTGGAAAGATCATTTTGGTAGAAACTTTGGCTGCCTGCTCTTCAGCAGCCTGCAGTCGGCGATCGCGAAAGTCAGCTGAATACACCCGCAATGTGGCGCCAATACTTCCACCAAATTGCATTGTTTGCGCTAGCAAACTGGTAAATCCTCGAATCTCCGCGAGACCCGTCCGCGTACCCAATGATGCCAGCGCCATACCACGATCAAGACCAGCACGCATTTCTGCATTAACAGTCTCCAATTCAGCGGCCAGCTCAGGATGACTAATATCAATCTCCTCAGCGACCCTTTGAATTGCTGGTGCAATCCCCAAACCGGATTCGACACAGACCACTAATAAGTCCAGTGCATCTGGCAACGCAAACCGTAGTTTTTTCTGCCTAACATTCACCCGCCAATCCAACCAAATGCTGAGTAGCAAAGCCCCTATATAACCAGATAGACACGCCAACAAAAGAATCTGTAGCTTAGAAAGCACAAACAAGATGGGTAGCAATACCCCTGCCGCGAAGAAGAACAGTAAAAATAAGAATAATTTAGCCCCGAAATAAATACTGACCATATTGACGGAATTAAACCCCGCATAAAGCAATTGCTTACGCACATGATCTTTAGCTGCGGTACGTCTAGGCATCAGGAATACTGATAGGAATCGCATCAATCTAGACATGTGTTCAAAGGCGGGCAACACTGTCATTGGATCGCCCGTAACCGCTGCAATGCGGCGACGTAACTGAACGTTAATACCGGAGAGTATCAACAAAAAACCCATAGCAAAAATGAAAACCGAGACCATCGCTAAGAGGATAAACAGCAGATCACTAGACCAGATATCTGGACCCCAAGAAGAAAATAACTGCGTAAAGGTATTCATAGTCAGTCAAGCCTCGATACGAATTAACCGCTTAATCCATATAATCCCTAAGATAGCTAGAGCAACAGCAGACTGAATCAGTACCATTCCCTTAGGATGATTTAATAATCGACCAATATACTCACGAGAAAACAGCCACATAAAAACAAACAACGCCACCGGCATCAGCACCAAGATGTAACCCGAAAGGCGTCCCTCTGCAGACAATGTTTTTACTTTTCTATTAAACTTAAATCGATTGCGAATCACTGCACTGATTTGCCCCAGAGATTCAGCCAAATCACCACCGGTATCCCGCTGCAGGGACACAGCAGTGGTGAGCATCATTACGGAAACACTAGGCATACGATCCAACAACCCCAGCATAGCTCTACGCACATCTCCACCATAACTAATATCAGAGAAAGTAGTAGCGAACTCAGTTGCAATCGGCTCATCCATACTTTCAGACACCAATTTAAGCGTCTGAGTAAACGGATGTCCGGCTTTGAGCGCACGCTGCATTAAATCAATCGCTTCCGGCAACTGCTCCTCGAATCTTGCAAAACGCTTCATGCACTCATGGTGTATGTAGTAGAGTGGCGCCAGTAGTGATATCAGCATACCTAATACAGCTAATTGCCAAGTCCGTAATATCATCCAAGACAACACCCCAACGCAGAGACAAACTCCCAAAGAAAACAGTATCACTTGATATGCTGCATACTTTTTACCGGCTTGCTGAATGAGATGACTCAGCCTCTCCATTCCAGGCAGCGCTTCCAACTGACGCTCAATAGGAGATAGTGCGTGCAAATACTTCTGACGAATAATTGAGTCACCGCCCACACCCTCCGCGGACTTAGCAAGGGTCTGCAGGCGCAGTCGAACGCGCTTACGGAATTTACTGTAGTTTTTTAATACTGGTATGACCGACCCTTGCGAGAGTAAGAATCCGGCAAGGAATACCAGAATAATAAATGTCAAAACACCAGAATTGATATTCATTCACTGCACCAATCAATGTTTATCTTGTTGGAATACCCGAAGCGGCAACTCCACACCTCGTTCTGATAAGCGCTTCATAAAATTTGGAACAATCCCTGTTGGAATTAATGCACCTATGACCCTTCCTGAAGTATCCACGCCTCGTCGATCAAAAGAGAATATTTCAGATAAGGTAATCATTTCCCCTTCCATGTCATTGACTTCGACCAAACTGACCACTCGGCGATGACCATCGAGCATGCGTTCGATATGAATCAGCACATTAACTGCCGCAGTGATTTGCCGACGCAATGCAGAAATCGGGAAAGAAACACCACTCATAGAGACCAAGTTTTCGATACGCACTAAGGCATCCCGAGGACTATTAGCATGAATTGTTGTTAACGACCCATCGTGACCAGTGTTCATCGCTTGCAACATATCCAGCGCTTCACCTCCCCGGACTTCACCAAGCACGATACGGTCGGGACGCATTCGCAAACTATTTCGAACCAAATCACGCTGGGTGACCATTCCATGACCTTCAATATTCGGGGGACGGGTTTCTAAACGAACCACATGAGGCTGCTGTAATTGCAACTCTGCTGAATCTTCAACGGTCACAATCCGCTCACTAACCGGAATAAAGCCAGACATCAAATTCAGTAATGTGGTTTTTCCTGAACCCGTACCACCGGAAACCACAATATTTAGACGCGCTCTAACCATTGCCTCCAATACCTTAACCAGGTCTTCACTCAGGGTGCCTGACTTGACCAAGTCAGCAATACCCAAGCGTTCAGGGTCAAAACGGCGGATCGACAAAGCCGCACCATCAATAGCTAATGGTGGAATAATGGCATTGACTCGCGAACCATCTTTCAAGCGTGCATCGACCATCGGTGACGACTCATCAATACGCCGACCGACTCCGGTAACAATTCGATCAATAATGTTCATTAAATGCGCTTCATTATTGAATATGATTTGAGTGCGCTCTAATTTACCAAACCGCTCAACATAGACATTATTAGCCCCGTTAACCAAAATATCAGTAATTTCTCTGTCGGCCATGAGCGGTTCTAGCGGCCCTAGCCCTAGCACTTCATCTGCAATACTATTGATAACACGTTGCCTCGATACAACGCTCAACGGCACGCGCTGCTCAGCTAGAAATCCTTCACAAACCTCTTGCACACGCTTATATGCGTCACGACTTTGCGCCTTAGATAGCATGGTCAGGTCGACTGCTTTCAATAATTTTTGATAAACATTTTCCTTCCATTCCCGCTCAGCGGGACTCAGTGGGCGCATACTCTCAACCGAGTTTTTACTCGCGTCGGTAGTTGCAACATTGGTTATTGATTCTGGGCTGACAACCATGGCGCTACCCAGCTCTACCATTGACAACGACATAAGAAGCCAGCTTCTTGAGGAAGCCACCACCTAACTCTGGCATAGGAATATCACTAACCCTTGAAGTTAAATTAAAAATTGACCTAGAAACTTCATTGTTGGCATTTAGAGTGAGTGCTGGCGTGCCTGAATTAACACACTCAGAGACAAAGTCATAATCACTAGCAATGGTCAGCGGATCTGTGATTTTCAAAGTATCTTTGATGTCTTCAATGGACACCGATGCCTTAGGATCATATCGATTAATTACTAAAAACAACTGATTTTCACTCAGTCCCATCTCATGACGCAGGCAATTCAGAATCTTGCTTGCACAAGCCATTGAGATCACTGATTGCTGCATAACTAAGACCACATGAGATGAATTCATAATGGTAAATTTGGTCATTGGCTCAAGATGACGCGGCATATCTATAATTAAAAACTCATAGGCTCGTCTCACTATTTTTATTAGTTCAGTTACTTTTTCCGGACTAATATCTTTACAAATCACCCCCGGATCTACGCCATTACTGAGCACATCTACCCCTGAAGCATGACTGGTGAAATACCCCTTGATGGCTACCTCATCAATGGTGTCTAAATTTTCCAACGCCTGAGAGATGCCCCGCTTAGGGTAGATATCCAGATAAAACGGCAACGTGCCAAATTGCAGCTCTAAATCCATCAGTGCGACTCGGCGTTGGAATTTAGAAGCCAGCACATGAGCAGTATTCATCGCCAGAAAACTTGATCCACATCCGCCATGAGTATTCATAAACGAAATCACCCTGGATTGCTCACGTGGTTCAGCAACTGGTTTAGGCGCACCCAATCGACCTAGTAGTTTTATTAACTCATCTTTGATCAGCGGCAAGGTTAATAAGTCCAGCGCCCCTGAATGCAGCGCCAACCGTAGCATTTCAGCGTCTGAAATATCTGACACTACAATTAACGCTGGCCTCTGCCCAATATCCATAGCGCTAATTGACTCGAGTTCTTCATGCCAATGTTCACTTACCCGTACTATGATAGTTTCTGGAGTCTTCTGTGCTGTAAAGATATGCTCCTTGCCGTTTTGAGCTAATAACTTGTGCTCGACCAAGTCATACCCTATGCCTCGCAACATATTTTCTAAGGCATCGACCGATCCCGCTTTCTTCGAGACCAGCAAAATAATTAATTTGTTTGCCATACTTTCCTCACGATATTAACAAGGCGGATATTCTTTCGTCGTAGGCGCATACCCCAAACTTTCACGTGGAATCACTGCCGTAAATTCCGGAACAGACAATAGTCCATTACCCGAATACTCAATAAACGGAACCAAAAATGGATGGTTATAATTGATAATTTTCACACGCACATAACTAACGTTATCTCCGTCAGCCTCTTCTTTGTCTTGCGTATTTAAATAAGAGACTTGTACGTTTGCTGTGGTCAGTCCTTGCGCAATCAGGCTACTGCCATCATTTCCAAATATCACCGCAGATTTAATTTTTTCTATCTCGCTCATAGGGCACACTACTGCCAGTCGCGCCCCTCTACGGGTGCCTTCAGCTAATGCGTTATAGACAAATAGAGCTCGCCCAAGCTCAATAATAAAAAACAGTAGCAGCAATAGACCCGCAACTATTAAGGCAAATTCTACGAGGGTAGTTCCTTGTTGTTTTTTATTCATTTATATCGCTCTCATCACCACACTGGCTTGAAGCGTCAACCCCAAACTGAGGTCGTCTCCCAAGCCAAAGGTCGGTAGCGCATAGCTGATCATGGGTTGGTAGTCATAATCGACCGTGACCAACACATACTCAGGTGTTGTTTCTTCTACGATGACATCATCAATAGAAAGTCCTGGTAATAACTCCTGATCATTACTTAATGTACCAAATACAGTAAGGTGTTTAGCTGTGCTTCGTACCTCGTCACTGATATCAATCACGCCGGTCGAGCCCACTCGTGCATTAGCCGATACATATCGCACAGCATTGCGTACTTGTTTATTCAGCGAGTTATATTGGTATAAGCAGCGCCCTAATTCCGCCACCGCCAACATCAGCAAAAGCAAGATCGGTAGCGCTATGGCAAACTCAACCAGAGCTGTGCCGCTCTGTAAGCGCGGGTTTAATAAGAGCGCATCCTGCTTCATGAGCCTGTCCCCAATGGATCGTTGTACAACACAATGATGTGTGGCCCATCAAGACTTCCTGTCCCTGCTCCTCCAGAGCCTGAGACCGCACACTCTTCAACAAACTCACCGTATATATAGGAACTACTTCCCCCCTTCAGAATCGGTTGCAGGAGCCAGAAACACCCAAAACCGAGCACAGGGACAGAGCCCCTACCCCCACTGGTGTTTTCACAATTAACTACCGGTACTGCGAGCATTCTTCGATCGTAGGCACCGATGCCGCTATTGCTGTGGGGCTGATAGTCGTACACGGCGGGATTAGCCAGATCAGAGGTATAGTCGCTGTAATTGTATAATTCATCGATATTGCTACTAGTAATTTCCTTACTACCTAGCTTGATCCGCTGTTGACCACTCACGCACTGGGTAGACAACCCTGGATTAGGCTGCTGATCTATAATGACATCCGGCGGATAGATGGCCTCCAAACCATGCATTGATCCTTGGTAACTCCCAAAGCGCGTGTTTAATCCTTGTAGAACTGGCCCAACGACATTTCCAGGTTCTGTTAGCACCGTACTGCCCGCCGAAACCGGCTGATCGAAGCCCCCAGCGAGATTGTTTCTGACCTGATCGGCACCTGTCCCACCCAGAGCTAGCAACTGGAAATTACCCTTGCCCACCGCCGAACCACAGCTCGTATCTGAGTTCTTCAGTACCACCACCTGATTAAGGGTATAGCCCCAATGATTACCCTCACCTGCTGCTGGATCACCACAAACCATTAACGGCACGGGATTGTGCACAGTAGACACCGGTTGCGGACCCGCCACCGCAGAGGTAGAAAGCGTGGCATGTTCTACACCGACCAAATGGACCAACCAAGTATCCACCTGAAAGCCAGAAGCCCTGACTCTGACATAGGGGCCTTGAGTCGTATTGCTAGTAAACGGGGGTAGAGTTGTTGAATACTTAACCTCAAGCTGAATTGAACCGGCACCCGATTTCCAAGCCTCTTTAAGCGCTGTATTCCCATTAGCAGTCGCATTAAGCAAAAATACATTCTTAGCTTCGTCGGTTGCTGAGGCTGCATTACCCATTTCATCAAACCGCTTGGCGGCGGCTAATGCGGCTGCATCCACCGCATTTTGGAGGCGCGTTTTATTAATCATAATGTTGCCGGTATCCAACGCTAAACCCACCATGACCAATAGTGCGAGCAGACTAATTGCCATCAATACCGTAACGACACCGCGCTGTCGCGCCACACTAACTTGGCGCAAAGGTGAAGCAGACGCCTGTAAGAGTATGCACGCCATTTCCATGTTATAAATTACTTACCGACATCAAATTGCAAAGTCCGTTTTACCTCGGCGGTTCCTTTACCCACATCGCCACGGTAGACCTCTAATGCTTCACTAAGCCGCTGAGCATCCGCTTCCTCCAGTACTTGGACCGGTGGATTGATTGCGGCCTCAGGATTGACCGTCTGCTGTTGAATCATTTGACGGTACGCTGCACCATACGCCGCATCCGCATGTGGGGTATCCGCACATCCAGAAAGCTGGGGCACTGCGAATACAACAGTAGTAATCATTGAAACAGCATTGAACGATTTGCAATAACGGTGAGTACGCATAGCTATGACCTACTTTATTTCGCGTTGGTGTCTGTCGACTGATTAGATGGAGCCGAAGTGACCGAACCTTCAATTTTTCCACCAAAGAAAAATTGATTGTCTGTGGGCTCAATCACTGAATCGGTGGGTAATTTCATGTCCCCAGGCATCATTGGTTTTGCCAGCGTTGCGGTGACGATAATCATCAACTCGGTCTGACCTTTCTGAAATTGCTGCGAGCGAAATAGCGCGCCCAGAATAGGCACATCACCAAGCCATGGGAACTTACTAATCGATGTGCGCATGTTTTCATTCATCAATCCGGCAATACTGATGCTCTGTCCATCTAACAACTCTACGGTAGACATGGCACGGCGTTCAGTGAGCGATGGGATATTGAATAATGCAGTGGTACCTGCAGCGACTTTCAATGCGGTACTTTGACCTAACTCACTGACACTGATATTGAGCTTTAAGTTAATCCGGTCTCCATCCAACACCAGAGGCAAAAACTGCAACTTAACTCCATAATCCTTAAATTCGACACCTACCGCATTGTTGCCTGTTGAAACCGGAATCGGAAAACTACCCCCAGAGAGAAATTGCGCATCTTGGCCTGACAAAGTAGTTAACGTCGGCTCAGCCAGAATTTTGGCCAAGCCCTTATCCTGATACGCATCAAGCACTAAATTGGCGGCAATGCCACTACCCAAATAACTAGCAAAGATTCCAGCATTAGTGATGGTCGACATGTTCGGTGTAAATGAATTTACTGCCGGACCCCAAGGCATCTGGGTACCAAGCACTGAGTGATTGAGACCATCCGCAAATACTACATCGGGAAAGGTCGCACCTCCATTGACTGCACCGACTGAAATTTTTGATCCGCTCTTCATTGCATTCATTTGTGCATTCATGTTTTTCACAGCATCGCGATTAACTTCGGCCACCTTGACCTGCAACATCACCTGCTGGGAACGGCCGCCAATGGTCATCAGGTTAATGACCTGACCGGCATGCTTATCTCCACTAGCGCCATCTCCAGAACCATTGGTTTTTTGCTGCGAAAACATAATCTTTTCTTTTGCAGTTGCCGCCTGTTCTAAGAATGAATTAGCAAGCTTTAAGGCAGCATCCATATTCATCACATTAGTTAATCGTCCTGACAGTACCAAATCACGCTGTACACTAGCGACACCAATTTTTTCGTCGGGCAATACAGCTAATAACTGGTTATGCAACCCTTCAAGATCATGAGTGATGGACACTTGTAATGAACTAATAAGCACATCGTTCTTATCCCATAACAAAACGTTGGTACTACCCAGGTCTTTGCCCAGGATATATAAATCATCAGCACCGAGTACTAACACATCAGCAATATCTGGATTACCCACCGAAACGCGCTTGATAGGCGCCGACACAACAATCACACGACTTTTATATATGGGCACTTGTACCGATGTATTTCGCCCGGCGTGAATCACCTGCTCAGAAGTATCCTGCGCGAACAAAACATCCGGCCCAAGAAACAAACCAAGTAAAGTTATTCCGAATATTAACGATATGTGCTTAATACTCATTGAGCGGCTTCCTATAAATTCACTATTAGTAAGATATAAACTTAATTATTTCGACGGCACGCCATTGACATACGTGCCACGAATTACTGTAACTTCAGGCTCTATCTTGACTTGCACAGCAGGAGTGACAGCACGTACCCGTCTTGAGGGCACCATTGGAGCGGTAGCTACCTGTTGTTCAACCTTCTTCTCAATGGGCTTTTCAACCTCAACCGCTTCTGGCAACACAGAAAAATCATTTGGATTTCTCAAGGTAAGCTGAATGCGCCCCTCCTCGCGTGCGCGCATGAGGATCTCAGCTTGCTGCGGCGTCACTTCTAGCGTTACAGCGCGCACCACGACTGGCTCGTTTTTATCAACACCCGAGGTCTGATCAACTGCTAAGACGTTTAGATCTGAAAGTATGGTTCGAGTCGTCGCACGGTCTTCTACTTTTCGTGCTGCCATCACATCGACATGATTACCAGGAAGCAAGAACCCTGCGACACCCACAACATCATCAACGCGAACTGTCACTGCTCGCATTTGGGGTCGGATTAAAGCCGCCAATGTGCTACCTGCACCAGACTCAGTAAATTTGTCCTTGAGCAAGATCTCCCCTGAAAGCAACTTCTGCTTGGCCACTTGACCGACCACCTGATCGGCAGCTGTGAAGTAAGCACCAATTTCAGTACCTTTACGAATTTTTATCAAATTGACATGCTTGGATTCGATCGTAGTACCGTAGGGAATTTCCGTTGCGGCGACCGCAACGTTCACATCCGCATTCTTAGCTTCAACTAATAGGGCTTTATTACCAAGCCACTCGCTAGCCAACCAAGCAGCGATAAGTCCTAGAATCAGAGAGATGACCACCATGTACCAACCGCGTATTTTTAGCATCACAACAATCCTCGAATATGATTGACATCGTGATGAAATACATTAGCGCTGTCTGTACGTAATCACACTAACCTGACATAGGTGATCCACAGAGCTTATTGGATGAGAACTCCAAATTTTTATTGGCGCAGCCTGGTCATAAAACCAGATAACTTTTATCAAGACGGGTGAGAAAAATACGAATACGAAAATTTGTATTTATTAAAATTTAAGAATAGATTGCACAAGCCAACTCTTCATTATTTTTAGAGAAGAAAAGTCTCATTGCGCGATCAAAACTCTTAATTAAAATATGACATGGCGCCTGTATACCAAAGCGATACCAAAGTTCCTACAGCAATAGAGACGCCATAAGGAAACTTATCTTGCGACTTGCCTTCAAAATTGTATGCAGCAAACGGCACGGGAATTGTAGATGCCTTGCTACTTAACAACACAAACGGAGACAGGACAATACCCAGAAAACGATGCCATGTTCTTTGTACAGAACCACTGGATCGCCATAAATAAACCAGACCGATCAGACTACCTGCAATTAACGTTGCCAAAGAAGCAAATAGCGCGCCTTTAGGACCCAGAAACATCCCAATCACTGCCATGGCCTTCACATCCCCGGCGCCAAAAGCCCTCCACAAATAAAAAGGGAAAAATATGGAGAAGCCAACGAGACATCCTAAAAAAGAATCTAGAAATCCTGAAAACCCAAAAAATAATGTTTGAAATAGCAACGCTAAAATACCCGCCATACCAGACAACCAGTTAGGTATTCGGTGCTTCGTTAAATCAACGGCAGCGGCAGACAAGACATAAATAATTAATATCCCACTACCTATAATTTTCATATTCATATCTATTCACAATAGAAAGATTGGCATTCAAGAGACAGACTGAATGCCAACCACAGTCTCGACACTCACCCCCAAGGGATTAAAGAGCGTCAATGATCTCCTGTATCTTTGCCGTTATCGCAGTGCCAAGATTAGTAAATATAACAACCAATCCTGCAGCAATGAGCCCACCGGCAACCGCATATTCAACCATGGTCAGCCCTTCTTCTTCACGGATGAAAGCCATCATCAAATTCTTAATACTCATAAGTAGTCTCCAGATAAATTAGTCAATTCAGCTGATCCACTCATGAACCAGCACCTCAATTACTCGGCCTAGCGGATCCAACATAGGCTGTTCTTATCATTGATAATTCACGTCTGCCCAGCAATTGTGACGGATACCTAACCTCAGACTGGCTTCCACTTAATTATTCACACTGGCAGAGTGATATTTTTCTTACGGGTAATATTTGATGGGATAGCAATCACGTAATCAATCGTCATAAGACATTATTTTTATTATTATTAACGGCATGCAGCCATTCGATAATCACTCCACCGAATTTAATCAAGCGCTAGCCCAAGCCAGTAGCGAACTGGGGATGCCCGATTACTACGCGCCTTGTGTGCGGCCTTTATTTGCGATGCCGATGCAGCAATGGCCGCTGTGTTGTGGTGGCGGTTGTGAACCGTGCGCGCAAACACTGATCAATGTCGCTGTAAGAATTTGCGAAATTTTAAACTTCAACCCTGATCATTTGCCCGGTGATGGCAAGCCATAAACTTGCCACGGGTTGCAACCGATATTTATTTCTTACCCAGTGCCTTCAACAGGGCATCCGCCATCATGCCACCACCCACACTTGAATTAGATTCTTGTGCTCGCGTGGGTTGACGTGCCGACTGCCGACGTTCACTAGAATTTTGGGGTCGACCTGTAGCGCCCGATGGCGCAGCTCGTACTGGTGAATCCTCAAGTCGCATGGTCAAAGCAATTCGCTTTCTAGGTGCATCTACTTCCAACACCTTCACCTTAACTACCTCACCGGCTTTCACTACTTCACGTGGATCTTTGATGAACTTATTCGACAGCATTGAGATATGTACCAAACCATCTTGATGTACGCCAATATCGACGAAGGCACCAAAATTAGTCACATTGGTAATCACGCCTTCAAGCACCATACTTGGCTTGAGATCTGCAATTTCTTCAACACCTTCCTTAAATTCTGCCGTCTTAAATTCAGGACGCGGATCACGGCCGGGCTTTTCTAATTCTTTGATAATATCTCGCACCGTCGGCAGGCCAAATTTGTCATCGGTATATTTAGGCGCGTTGATCGCTTTAAGCGTCGTAACATCTCCCATCACTGATTTAATTGGCTTTTGCAGATCAGCCAAGATTCGTTCCACCAATGGATATGCTTCAGGATGCACCGCTGAAGCATCGAGTGGGTTATCTCCACTCATAACGCGCAAAAAGCCAGCCGCTTGTTCATAAGTTTTCGCGCCCAATCGTGGCACTTTAAGCAACTCAGCACGCGACTTAAACGCGCCATGCTGATTACGAAAGCTCACCACATTCTCAGCAATAGACGACGACAAACCGGAAATTCTTGCCAGCAATGCTGGAGAGGCGGTATTCACATCCACACCCACTGCATTCACGCAGTCTTCTACTACTGCATCCAACGAACGTGCCAACCTACTTTGATTCACATCATGTTGATACTGACCGACACCAATAGATTTTGGATCAATCTTCACTAACTCAGCCAACGGATCTTGTAACCGACGCGCAATAGATACCGCACCGCGTAAACTTACATCAAGATCTGGCAATTCTTTCGAAGCCAATTCTGATGCGGAATACACAGAAGCCCCTGCCTCTGAAACCACTAGCTTGGTTAATTTAAGATCAGGTAATTTTTTGATGAGCTCAGCCGCCAACTTGTCAGTTTCACGCGAAGCCGTGCCATTACCAATACTAATTAAGTCAACTTTGTGCTTAATAATAAGTAAGGCTAGTGTATGTAGCGCACCGTCCCAATCATTACGCGGTTGATGTGGATAAACCGTCGAGGTATCAAGTACTTTGCCGGTGTGATCCACCACGGCGACTTTAACACCCGTACGAATCCCAGGATCTAAACCCATCGTGACATGCCGTCCCGCGGGCGCCGCTAGCAATAAGTCGTGCAGATTACGCGCAAACACACGAATCGCCTCTTCTTCCGCTGACTCACGCAACGCAGTAAAAAGTTCACTTTCAATCTGCCATGACACTTTCACCTGCCAAGTCCAACGAACCGTTTGCGCCAACCACGCATCCGCAGGGCGTGCCTGATCAGTAATACCAAATCGTGCCGCAATCTTGCGTTCACACGCATGCACATCCGAGGGTTTAGCATCGGCCGATAGTTCTTCTGGTAGCTTGAGCGCCAAACGCAGAATTTCTTCAGTTCGACCACGAAATAACGCCAGCGCACGATGCGAGGGAATTTCTTTTAGTGCTTCACTGTATTCAAAATAGTCACGAAACTTTGCACCTTCAGCCTCTTTGCCTTCAACGAGCTTGGCAAGCATCACACCATTGGACTGCATATGTTCACGAAGTGAACCTAACAAAGTTGCATCCTCGGCAAAGCGTTCCATAAGAATCTGTCGCGCACCTTCCAGCGCCGCCTTCACATCTGGAACCCCAGGGTTTTTATCCCCCTCAGCATTTGTAAACTCGGGCTTGAGATATTTCTCGGCCTCACCTTCTGGGCTGAGCGCAGGATTCGATAACAACGCGTCCGCCAATGCCTCCAGACCAGCCTCGCGCGCAATTTGTGCCTTGGTTCTACGCTTTGGCTTGTAAGGTAAATATAAATCTTCGAGGGTTTGCTTGGTTTCTGCCGCTTGAATACTGGCCTGCAGCTCAGGCGTGAGCTTTTGCTGGTCGGCAATACTTTTTAAGATCGCCGCACGGCGTTCTTCTAATTCGCGCAGATACAACAGTCGTTCCTGCAAGGTACGCAGCTGTGTATCGTCTAGGCCATCAGTCACTTCCTTACGATATCGCGCTATGAAGGGCACTGTTGCACCTTCATCCAATAACGCTACCGCAGCTGCCACTTGCGTGGGCTTAACCAATAACTCTTTAGCAATACGCGATTCAATCGAGGGCAGCATGGCGACCTTATTCAGACAGAAATAAGTCGCTCACTATGCAGAAACGGCACGCCACCAACAAGACTTGTATTTTGATTAGTTTATAGATCTATTTTTATAGTTATTAGCATCAGAAATATCGCCATACGCAGCGATTAGATCTTACTAATCACTCTAAACAGGTAACTCAATGCGACTATCAGTAGGTACGCAATAAATATCAATAGGGTTACTTCTGCCGCGTAGGGTTAAAGGCGGCAAACTAATGACAGGCACAGCAAGCTCAACGCCAGACAGCTCTAGCGATTGCTGCAATCCACGCGTAAACAGCACTTCACCGGCTCGCGCACGCTGACTCAACCGTGCTGCAATATTTACCGTATCGCCAATTAGCGTGTAACTCATGTACTGTGCTGAACCAATATTGCCAGCAATCACTTCACCGTGATTGATGCCAATGCCCAGTCCCGTTTCGACGCCGTATCTTTGTGTCCATTGCTCGGCCAGTGACACAAATCCAGCCTGCATCTCACACGCAGCACGAATCGACCGTGCTGATGCATCTGCTTGAGGCACAGGCACGCCAAAACCCACCATCAATGAGTCACCGGCCATGTTAAAGACTGTTCCCGCATGCTGTACTGCCACTGAAGTGAGTAAGGCAAAAAACTCATTGAGTAATTCGAACACCTGCGTGGCACTTAATTGTTCAGCCACGGCAGTGAAACCGCGCATATCAGCAAATAGAACTGAGGCATTAAGCTTTTGCCCTATATCACCTTGGATAATGTCAGTAGAACCGGTCAGCAGACGATCTACTACTTGAGGCGACACATAACGTGAAAACACGTTTCTAACTTGAACTCGCCCTTGTTCAGCGGCTTTAATTTGTTGCGCCATACCTTGCTGCAAGAAATATCTACGCACTAATAAGGCATCCAGTTGCGCCTGAATATCTTGAGATTGCGCTGTCGTTAAAAATACCGCATCCATGCCCGCTTCATATGCAGCCATACGCCACTGATCAGAATCCACCACAGCCACTTGCGGAATTAGCGCCGTGGACAAATGCGTGCGCAAGATACGACACGACTCCAGAGCGGATTGATTCGCCACATGAACAAACAACAACTGGCTGTATTCAACTGCAGGATGGGAATGTAATTGATTGAGGTCTGCCACCCAGATCAACTCATGACCTAGAGACCCCAACCATTTTTCAAGACGCTGCCGCGAAGCCTGATCTGCAGCAAAAGCGAGACATGTGGATTTTTCCGTCATCTATTTCGATCTTGCCAATCACTCTGATCAATAGAGTGTGGCGAGATAGTGACGATTGTGCAAGCGTTGCCGCAGTGAGACAGCCTGACCACTACGGTCTACCCAAAGCAAAGCACGTTACAAAATCATCAATTACTGCAATAAACCCGCTGAGTCACCGGTGCGCAACACACCCACAACCACACCCTCAATGATTAAAGGCTGCTCACGAATATCCACCTTAATCGGCTCAAAATCCTCATTTTCTGGCATCAACCAAACAACTGAACCCACCTGCTTGTAACGCTTCACCGTGACATCTTCCTCAAGACGCGCTACCACCACCTGACGATTACGCACCTCGGGCGTGCGATGTACCGCCACCAAATCACCATCCATGATGCCGATATTTTTCATACTCATGCCACGCACTTTGAGCAAATAATGCGGTCGAGGATGGAATAGCTTGGGGTCAATCTGGTAATGCGCTTGGATGTTTTGCTCAGCCAAAATGGGATGACCGGCGGCCACTCGACCAATCAGCGGCAGCCCGACTTCTTCACGCAACTCATCTTTAAGCTGAATACCCCGCGATGCGCCAGGCAGTAACTCAAGCACCCCTTTACGCGCCATCGCTCGCAGATGCTCTTCAGCTGCATTAGCTGACTTGAACTTAAACGCCTGAGCAATTTCGGCACGGGTGGGCGGCATGCCCGACTCACCCAGCGTGTCCTGAATGAAGCGAAGAATTTGCGCTTGGCGCGGAGTGAGCTGTTCGGACATAGACGCCCCCAAAGTTAGGATAACCGGCCTATTTCGAACCTTTTGGGCACGTGGCCAAATACACAGTATGTGTTTTTATACAGCACCCCATTTGAAATGGCAAGCGCTGACTCGACCTACCCCTAACCCTAGTGCAACCGCTTATCTGCCACAGCCGACCGAATATCGGACATCCCCATCTTCACCGCAAGGTTCGGGTACAGTCGCGCGCATGAAAATAGATTGCCGCAGCAATATACGCCCGCAAATTGGCTTTACGCTCATAGAGTTAGTGATCACGGTTTCGATCGTCGCTATCTTGGCGACGGTTGCTGTGCCCAACTTCAGAACCTTCATTCTGAATAATCGAATTAAAAGCACGGCTCAATCGTTAATGAGCTCATTTCAATTAGCGCGTAGCGAGGCACTCAAACGACAAGCGAATGTTGCAATCTGTTTTACAGATTCATCTTCTGCCTGTACGACAGGAACGCCAACAGGATGGATTGTATTTGCAGACACTGACAAAGACGAAATTAAAGACTCAGCTGAAACAATCATTGACTCAAAAACTGTAGATTCATCAAAAATATACTTATTGGCTGATCAAAATAAATCCCTCTCCTATAATTCATCTGGCTACCCAGCTTCAGCCAATCATATGGATACTGTTGTGATCTGCGACTCTCGCAAGAACGTGGATGGGAGTGGCAGCACAAACACAAGCACTGCCCAATCTGTAGCCAGAGCTTTAGATATTACTGCGACTGGTCGAGCAAAGATCCTAACGACGATAGTCAATATAAACAGCCTACTTAATCGCTTGACCATGCAAAGCCTTAAGTCCACATGCTATGCGGGAGGCTAACTTATGAGAATTACACCTATCACGCATACTTGTAAACAAAGCAAATTATCGATTCAAAAAGGCGTCGGACTTATTGAAGTATTAGTTGCACTCGTCATCTTAAGCGTTGGTCTTCTCGGTATTGCTTCTTTATACGTTACCGCTCTACAAGCAAAAACAACCTCTCTATCCAGAATGAAAGCAGTCATCCTTGCGCAAGATATGGCCGACCGTATTCGCGCTAATCCAAGTGGATTAAATAACTATGCCCTAACAATATCTACTACTAAAACTGCATTACCTAACCCCGATTGTTCTACAACAACTGTAATTTGTTCGGCCGCACAGATAGCACTCTATGATAAATACCAATGGGATAATATGATTTATGACACAACAAGAGGAATGAACTTACCCGGCCTGGTGTCACGCAGCATCACCGTAACTGCCGCTACTTCCACAACACCCGCAACTGTAACGATCGACCTAATTTGGCAAGAAAAGAATAGCGGCGATTTGACCTACACGCTTCAAATACAGGTGTAGAACACCAGATGATCAAGCAACATATTCTACCAAGCAAATTAAGCGACCGTTTTCAACAAGGTGTGAACCTTATTGAAATTATGGTCGCGATGACTATTGGTCTCTTTCTCGTTCTAGGCGCAACAACTTTATACATCAACACCAAGAAAACCAGCGATGTAGATGACACCGCTGCACGCCTACAGGAAACTGCGCGATATGCGATGAGCATCATGGAAGCCGATGTTCGTATGGCCAGCTACTGGGGATTTAACAGCAGCAGCTCAGGCTTTGTAAATAAAAACGCCCGCACCACTATAGGCGCAAGCAATAGCTCAAATTATTGTGGCGCCGACTATGCAACCGATGTTAACAAATATATCGAGGCAACTAACACCGGCTACTTAAGCCACAATGGGAGCATTCTTACATGCCCTGCAAAGGATAATACAGCATCAACTACTGCAGATAGCCTCACAGTCCGCCGCGTGATTGCGACTGATATACCTTCAACTCCAGATGGCAACAAAATACAAGTCTGCTCAACAAGAGGCGCATTGACGCTTATTAAAAGCAGCTCCGCAACCTGCACAAATGGCGAGATTAGAGATCTAATTACTAACGGTTACTATATTAATCAGCACTCTGATCAAGACAATAGCACGCCATCTTTACGTCGACAAACTCTGAGCTCAGGGCCATCTTTTATCGACACTGAAATTATTACTGGTGTAGAAGACATGCAGATTGAACTCGGATGGGATAATGGCACCGGTCCTTCTGACACACCAAGTGTAGTTCGCTATGTTTCACCTAACGATCTGCCCACTACAGGTCGTATCGTATCGGTACGCGTATGGCTACTGGTAAGAAGCGACAAACAAGACATGTCATTTACCGATGATCGAACCTACTCATATGCAGATAGATCAAATTACGCACCGAATGATCACTTCCGCAGAATATTAATCGCAAAGACAATTTTTATACGCAACGCTTAAAACATATAAGACTTACTATTCTAATGAGTACTTTTATTATCTCATCTCATTCAAAACACAGAGGCGCTGCACTCATTGTTGCACTAATCCTACTCGTTGCCCTGAGCCTACTTGCCATCTCTAGCATGAATACCGCTACGCTAGATTTGATCATGGCTGGCAATGAGCAGTATCGGACACGAGCCCTAGCAAATGCCGAAGCTGGGCTTGCTGATGCGATAAAGAATGGTAATTTTGACGCACCAGAAACTTTCCCATTTACCAAATCAAATAATTTATATAGCTACACAATCGACCTAGCAAATAGCGGTAAAGTCGAGATGACATCGCTTGGCAATAGTGAAGGAACTTTTGGTGCAGTCTACTACCATATAACCTCAACAGGAACCGCAGAACGCTCATCGTCAGCGAAAGTTATGCAAGAAATATATGAGGTCGTTAAACGATCAAACGAATTGACATACGATGAAAATGCTTGCAGTACGACTACAAATTTAGACAGCACCTGCTAGCAAATTTAACTCTATTGAAATCACCATAGGTTAAAGCATGAACAGCCGACCCACCACACTCACTAAACTAAGTTACTGCCTAATTTGTTTATTGCTGACAGTAATTTCTCCTCCAAGCGCCCGTGCCGATGATACTGAGGTTTTCTTCGGAGGCGGTTCCAACAGCCAAAGTCCAATTAATGCCAACATTTTGCTCATTCTAGATACATCAGGCAGTATGAATTCAACAACTACAACGACCTATCAACCATACAACTCGAGCACTAGTTATTCAGATAATGGCGCTGGCTGTAGCGACAGTAATGTGTACTATTGGCCATTATCTAATGGCAATGCACCCACCTCATGTAGCGCTACTGGTTTAAAGTCTTTCAATAAAAATTCATATCTATATTGTAAGGCTGCACTTGATGCACTATCGGGGCCAGTCGGTTATTACGGCACAACCGACTACTTCATTCAAATCATTAAAAGTGGTAACAACTATACTTGGAGTTCTAACCTTACCTCTACCACACCTAGTTACGCCGTAGAATGTAAAGCGGATAATGGACAATATGGTCAGAGCAATTCAACGGTAGACAATAAATATCCGAAAACGGGTAACAACAGCAGTACAACAAGCCTTTGGTGGACCACTTCTTCTGGTAGCCAGTGGTGGGGGGGCGGCAACATTGGCGGTCAGTACCTGTTCTTTTCACCCAATTATATTAGATACAAAAAATCACCTCCCGTCGCAGAAAATAGGTCGCGAATGGACGATGTCAAATCTGCAGTAACCACTCTTGTTGATCAAATTACAGACACTGGCGCGAAAGTTGGGTTATTGCGCTACGACAGCAACGCCAGCGGAGGTATGGTGATGCAGCCCATTAAACTCCTTGACTCATCCTATGCCAGCTCGCTTAAAACCACTGTTAATGCTTTTCAACCTAGTGGCTCAACACCACTCTCCGAAACCTTGTATGAGGCCTATCTCTATCTTAAGGGCGGTACAGTTAAGTATGGCAACAGCTCTAAAATATGCAGCCTAATTATTAACCCAAATACAGACAATGCGGGCAGCTGCACGTTTAATAACTATCAACTCAACTCTTCAATTACTTCAACAACTACCACATCAATTAGCGTACAGAGCGCAACTTATTTAGCAGTTAATGATGTCATTCTAATTGACTCAGAACGGATGAAAATCACCGCAATAAGCAGCAACAATCTGACTGTCACAAGGGCTTATAACAGCACCACTGCTGCCACTCACAGCAATGGAGCAACCATAAATACCCTATTTTTAAGTAGCGCCATTATATCCAGTACCAGCACCCAAATTAGCATACAAAGCCCCGTGAATTTAATTGCCGGCATTACTTTTCAAATTGATTCTGAGCAGATGACCATAACTAGAATTGATGGCAGCGATATTACGGTAATCCGTGGTGTCAATGGCACTACTGCGGCAACACATACCAATAACACGTCCATTACTACAACAATTAACTATCCCAGCGTTGCCAGTTCACGCACTAACAATCTACTTACTAGTAATACATACGACACTCCACTAGATAATGACTCTGTCTGCGCCGCAAATAACCACATTATTTACCTTACTGACGGTGAGCCGACTAGTGATACAGATGCTAATGATGAAATTCAGGCACTAACAGGAGCCAGTTGCCCCACTGGTAGCGGCGGACCTGCCGGTAATGGCAGTGGTAATTGTTTAGATAAACTCGCTGGCTATATGTATACACATAATCTAATCAGTGGAAACATATCTTCTGTTAAGACCCACTTCATTGGCTTCGGTAGTGATGTAACCAACCAAACTGACGTTAATTATCTCACTGCCGCTGCTACTGCTGGCGGTGGTCAATTTAAGACTGCAGGCGATATCTCTACCTTATCTAGCGCTTTCGACAGCATTCTTGCCGAAACCGTTGCTGACACCAGCGCAACATTTGTAACGCCAAGCGTCGCTGTAAATTCTTTCAATAAGACTCAGATTCTTGAGGACATGTACATTGCCATGTTCAAACCTAGTACAACCACTCACTGGGACGGCAATCTTAAAAAATTTAAGATGCGCAATATCACTGAGGGAGGCAGCACTCATTTAGCCGTAGTCGGTAAAAATCTCTCTACGGGACTAGCTGACGAAACCACTAGTGCCATCGATACCGCAACTGGCTTCTTCAAAAATACAGCTTCAGATTTCTGGCAAGCGAGTACAGACCTCAATGAGGATTTGACCACCAAGGGTGGTGCAGCCAATCTATTACCAAATCCTAATGGCTCCTCCTCCAGAAATGTCTACACTTATATCGGCAGCAACACACCTGCAAGTCCTGCCGCCCTCTCAGGGCATTTGTTTAAAGCATCCAATACAGCTATTACCTCATCGCTCTTAGGTGTATCTAGCGGGCTAACAAACTCATCTTGTACTTCCAGCTCAACGCCCTCCTGTAAAGATTTCCTTATTAACTGGACAAGAGGGGATACCAATGGAGATGGAAGCAGCAGCCAAACTGACGTACGTAAATCCATGGGTGATCCAATCCATTCACAACCCGCAGTTGTTATTTATGGCAACAGTAGTTCAGCAACGACCGCTACCGACAAACTCAACGATGCGATTGTTTTCTTGGCCACTAATGATGGTTTCTTACATGCAGTTGATGTTGTAACTGGAATCGAGCAATGGTCTTTCATTCCCCAAGAGTTACTTTCTGATTTAAAAAATATCTATATCGATAATGATGTTGCAACAAAGCACTACTCCCTAGACGGTGATCTTCGAGTCTTAAAATACGATGTTAATAACAACGGTATTGTCGATACTGCCGATGGAGATAGAGTTATTTTATATTTCAGCCAAGGACGTGGAGGTTCAAACTACTACGCTCTTGATGTCACTAACAAAACCAATCCAAAGTTTATGTGGAGCCTAGGTTATAGCACTTTACCCAAGGTTAGCCAGTCTTGGTCTGCACCCACACTTGCAAGAGTGAAAATCAATGGCGCTACACAAAATTCACAGAAGCTTGTTCTCATATTTGGTGGCGGCTATGATGCCAGCGAAGAAAGCCAAGGGTATATCGCCGCCGGAGATGCTTACGGCAATGCCATTTATATGGTGGATGCTATCCGAGGCACGCTTTTGTGGAGCGCAGGCTATTCATCTGACGCAAATGCCAACCTAAAACTGGCCGACATGACTCATGCCATTCCAAGCAATGTCACGACCATTGATACTGATAATGACAACTTCACTGATAGATTATATGCGGGCGACATCGCAGGACAGTTATGGAGAATCGATATAACAAATGGCAATACCGCAAGCAATCTAGCAACAGGAGGCGTTATCGCATCTCTCGGTGCTAAGGGTGTATCGACGCCAACCAATGGCGACATTATTAATAACCGAACTTTTTTTAATGCTCCAGACGTCGCCAAAGTTCTCAGCAGTGATGGTACTAGCTATTACTACAACATTGCCATTGGTTCTGGAGATCGCTCAATGCCAAAATCAAATGTCACGACTAATGATCGGTTTTACACTATCCGAGACTACAATCTTGGTTCATTAACCCATTCGCAATATCAATCACTGACGAAAATTAAAGACAGTGACCTAACGGTGATTTCTGGTACGACAGAACCTGCCACCATGAGTACTAGCGGCTGGAAGTTCTTACTATCTTCAACTGAGAAATCGCTTGCACAATCCAGTACGCTGAATGGATCAGTAATGTTTACTACTTTCATACCGGGCTCGAGCGCAATCGCATGCCAACCAACAACCGGAACATCACGTTCCTATGCTATAAAACTGGCTACCGGGACCACCTACTTCAATAGTTTATTCGAGACATTCAACACTACAGGTTTACCCACACAGATTAGCTCAATCAATGCGAGCAAAATTGTACGTACAGATAATTCAAACTCTAGTTCGAGCAATTCAGCCAGCTCCGGCACCTCGGGAAGCTCCAGCAGTTCCAGTAGCTCGAGTGCTTCCGCTTTATCCACTGGCTGCTTATCCGGCGTATCCATTCTTAACAGCTGTGTTGAGTTCGGCTCAAAGATAAAAACCTATTGGCGCGAAGTAGGTTCAAACTAATGCGCATTTTAAAAGATGACAAATCTATGACCAAAAGATGCGCTAAAAATAGCGGGATGACTCTAATCGAACTCATGGCTGTGGTTGCCATTGTGGCCATCTTAGCTGCGGTGGCCTACCCAAGCTATACCACTCATATTCGGAAAGCGCGGCGAACAGAGGCAACAGCGGCTTTGCTGCAAATACAAGTGGCTGAAGAGAAGTATTTTCTTCAAAACTCTACCTATACCAACAACCTAAGTGCCCTAGGGTTCAATAATTCTAAAACCGCCGGAGGTTATTACGATCTTAGTATCAGCTTGGCCACAGACCCAGCATTCACTGCGACTGCGACCGCACCTAATTCATCAACTCAACATGCAGATACTGGCTGCATAACATTTACTATTACCTCTTCTGGTGCGCGCACAGGCTGCTGGTAGCCACCATAAAAGCCGTCCAAATTCATTACCACTGCATTTCTTTTTAGGGCTACTCCCTAGCCTGATAAATAATTTTCCTAATCCTCATGCCTTAGTAATTCAAGGCACACTGAGTCATGACTTTGCATTACGCCGTCTTGTCATTCTTCTGAACAGCAGATGATGGGAAGGCGTGATTCATCACTCAGCATTAACAGAGGATTTCCCGATGAAAACATCTACCCTGAAACCATCATTATTAGGCACAACTGTATGCGCGCTCATCACGCTGACTGGCTGCCAAAATACCAAGGCGTTGGATGAAGTTCGTGCTACGGCCAACAAAGCCAGCCAAGAAGCAGCCGCAGCCAAAGCTTCGGCAGATGCTGCAAATACTTCAGCCGCCAATGCCAATAAGGCAGCCAATAACGCCCAAGCTACCGCAGATAAAGCCTTGAATACTGCAAACCAGGCGCTACAAGCTGCTAAAAACGCGCAATCTGGAGTTGATGCAACCAATGTGAAGTTGGATCGTATGTTTAAGCAATCAGTCTCGAAGTAAATTTTACATACACTACTGAAGTCACAGCGGAAAGTGACTTCTTGTCTATTCGCTTCAATGTAGTGGCTTTATTGCAGTAACCTGATTTGTACTGGTATGGCTGAAGCCTTTGTAAACTGCTGCTCTGCATCATGCCAATCCATCTTTACTGAACGATGTTGAGTTGCAGTCACATACAAACTTGTGAGTGCCATCAGGTTGTGCGCAACTGTTTTAGTCCGCTGTTGATCAACCTCATGACGCTGCACATATAACTGTTGACCCAACCAACCCATGGTATACGGCTGATTAATCAGCGTAACTTGCGTACCTACCGCAACCTCTTCAAACAGTAGCGCAATATCTTCAGGCAACATACGTATACAGCCGTGCGTCACCGCCATACCAATCGCAATAGGTTTATTGGTGCCATGAATTAAATACGCGCCGCCTGCAATATCTAACCGTAGTGCATAGTCACCTAGAGGATTGTTAGGTCCTGGCAACACTGCTTTAGGCAAAGTCTCACCGCGATCGGCATGCTCTTTGCGTACTGATTCTGTCGGATACCACGTGGGATGCATTTGTTTTTCTATTACGCGAGTCTTTCCTAATGGCGTACCCCACTGAGCCTTACCTACACTGATAGGAAATGTTTCAACCGTTGGCGGCTGCCCTGCTGCCGGCTTGGGATAAAAATACAACCGCTGCTCTGCAAGATTAATCACAATGCCATATCGCGGCGCATTGGGCAGCAAGTACACACTAGGAATCACCACGCGCAAGCCTACCGTGGGCAGCCAGACGTCTACATTAGGATTGGCAGCAATGACTTGTTGATAGCCGATACCGTACTTTCTGCCGATAGAAAGCAGCGTATCTTCTTCATGCACCGTCGCATACTGCATGTGTCCAATGAGCGCATCTTGCGGGGACGGTAACGGAAAAGTCGCAGCTGCTACGTTCGCTGAAAAAAACAATAGCAATAAATGCTGCTGAGTACTGTTCATGCGCTTGCGACCTCTTAAGGATCGAACAGCGCTGAAGATTTGTTAGATGCGAACTAGCGCTGAGCCCCAAGTAAATCCGCCACCAAAGGCTTCGAGCAAGATTAGCGAACCAGGCTTGATACGACCATCGCGGATTCCCGTATCTAGCGCTAGTGGTACTGAGGCGGCCGAGGTATTGCCCTGATCCTGAACGGTAACAATCACGCGCTCCATCGGCAGATCCAACTTTTTGGCAATGCCCTGAATAATGCGCATATTGGCTTGATGCGGCACCAACCAGTCGATGGCGCTCTTATCTAAAGTATTTGCAGCGAGCACTTCATCTACCGCATCACCTAATTTATTCACCGCAACTTTGAATACTTCCTTGCCCTTCATTTGTATGGCGCACTGCGCAGACTCAGATACATTTGGGTTGTAAGGCTTGGCAGGTCCCGTAGGATAAAACAGTAAATCAGCGTAATCGCCACTGGCATGCAAGTGGGTTGAAAGAATGCCGGGCTCATTGGATGCTTTGAGAATTACTGCACCTGCGCCATCCCCAAACAACACACAGGTGTTGCGATCTTTCCAATCCACCAAACGAGTGAGACATTCGGCACCCACCACCAATGCACACTTGGCATCACCCAAACGAATAAACTTATCAGCAACGCTGAGTGCATAAATAAAACTAGAGCATGCCGCTTCAAGTTGAATCGCCGGAGGCCCAAAAATGCCAAGCCGCTGCTGCAACAAACACCCCGTGTTAGGAAATTGCTGATCGGGCGTAGTTGTACCCACAACAATTAAATCAATATCTGCGGCAGTGACGCCTGCGGCCTTCATCGCACGCAGCGAGGCCTGTTCGGCCATATCACAGGTGGTTTCATTGTCTCCAACGATATGACGACGCTCAATGCCGGTACGCTCTCTGATCCATTCATCAGTGGTATCCACCATCTTTTCAAGATCGGCATTGGTGAGCACTTTCTCAGGCAAATAAGAACCCGTACCCACTAACTTTGAAAAGATAGTCATTGACCTTGTTCCTGTAATAATTGGCTGACTTGCGAAGGTACGCCTTGACGTGCTTCAACAATAGCAACTCGTATGGCATTAGCAAATGCCTCCGCATCGGCGCTGCCATGGCTTTTAATGACTACGCCATTCAAGCCCACCATACTCGCGCCATTATGCTGACCGGGGTCAAAACGTTTTTTGATGGCCTTCAAAACCGGCATTGACACTAACGCACCTAAGCGACGCAGCGGGTTACGCGTATATTCACGCTTCATCGCACCGCTGATCATTCTTGCCACGCCCTCCATGGTCTTCAGCGCCACATTACCCGTAAAGCCATCGGTAACCACAACATCAACATTGCCACTGAAAATATCATTACCTTCAATAAAGCCAATGTAGTTGAGTGTACTTTGCTCCAGCAACTTAGCGGCTTGCTGTACCAATTCATTACCTTTGATGTCTTCAGAACCAATATTCAGTAAGCCCACGCGCGGCTTAGGCAAATGCTGCGGATCGGTGGCAACTACCGCACCCATCACTGCAAATTGAAATAAATGCTCAGGCGTACAATCAGCATTCGCACCTAAGTCCAGCATATGCGTATATCCATGATGCGTGGGGATACGCGACAAAATCGCAGGACGATCAATACCTGTAATAGTTCTTAAGACAAAGCGAGCCGTAGCCATTAATGCACCGGTATTACCCGCACTGACACACGCCATAGCGTCGCCCGACTCCAATAAATTTAACGCCACGCGCATAGATGAATCTTTTTTCTTGCGCATGGCATCTTGCGGACGCTCATCCATCGCCACCACTTGCTCAGCATGCTGAATACGCAAACGATCGCCAAATTCACTGACGCGCTTGGCAATCAGAGCCGACAGCAGAGACTGCTGTCCCACCAAAATGATTTGGATATTAGGATTTTCGGCAAGCACCGAAAGTGCCGCGGGCACAGTAACGGATGGCCCATGATCGCCACCCATCGCATCAATTGCGATACTAAGTCGCTGGTCTGGCTGCATACTCAAAATAAATAATTTTTTGATCTGAGTTGCGGCGGGCAAACAAACGCAATGACATTACTCATTGCGGCAAGCAACAATCTTACTCAGCCTGCTTGTCTTCGCGGGTTTCGATTACTTTCTTACCGCGATAGAAACCATCTGGCGTAATACGATGACGAGTATGCGTTTCACCAGAAGTCTTATCGACAGACAACGTGGGCGCAGTCAACCCATCATGCGAACGGCGCATACCGCGAGTGGAAGGAGTTCTACGACTTTTTTGAACGGGCATGATCTACTCTCTACAAAATTCCAAACACTGTTCTCAACGCGATGCGAATCGACTTAAATCATTTACGCAACAAATCGCGTAAATTTCCGAATGGTCGCTGCACTGCATCACTCTGCTGCGACTGCGGTACTTCTATATCTACCGCAACCGCTGACGAATCCACAAATACTTCGGGCGCTACCTGCACACACTCTTGCTCAGTGGCATGTTTAGCGATCAAAGGCAACGCCAACAACAATTGCTCTTCCACCAACTCAAACAAATTCAGTCGCTGCACATTTGAGACCCACGGCTCGTACAACTCAGGCACACGCTCTAGTTCGGTATTGCTCGCAATGAGCATCAACTCAAACTGCTCCGACACCGGATAGCGCATAGCACCCAAACAGCGCTGACACACCAACTCAAACTCGGTGAGTAACGTGCCATGCACCACTGGACGCTGATCCAGCAAGGCAAAAGACAGTCGTACCCTCACCCGAGGAGTTTCTGACAGTGCCACACCTTGCAGACGTGCAAAGCGAGTACCGTTAAACTCACCCTCCCATGTCAGCCCGCCGTGCGCCAGAACTTCCGCATCCAACACCGTCGAAGGGGTGGGAGCATTCAGTTCGGCAGGGGGGCTCAACATGGGGCGCGTATCATAGGTGCGAGCCTCTGCCCTGTCAAAACCTTCCAATGCTTAAACCCTTGTTTTTTCTAAGGGATCAATTATGGATTCAGCACAGTGAATAACTTCCGTAAAACCCCGCTTAGCCCCAACGCCTTAGTTCTAGCCTCGACCTCTATTTATCGACGGCAACTACTGGAACGGCTACAAGTGCCATTTACCGTGCATTCTCCGGGAATAAACGAGGAACTGCTACCCAATGAGGATGTCACCAGCCTAGTTCACCGGCTCGCACGCCAGAAAGCCGAGGCCGTGGCGCAGCGCTATCCAGACAGTATCGTCATCGGCTCTGACCAAGCCGCAGTAAGGGGCACGCAGATTCTAGGTAAGCCCGGCACCATTGAAGCGGCCACCGCCCAACTGAAGGCCGCCAGCGGCGGTCAGGTAACGTTTTACACCGCCGTGCACGTCATCGACCCCCATCATCAGCAGCATGAGGCACACATTGATACCACTGTGGTGCGATTTAGAACCCTCAGCGATGAGGAAATTAGCCGCTATATCGCCGCAGATCAGCCCTTAGACTGTGCCGGATCGTTCAAAGCTGAAGCGCTCGGCATCAGTCTATTTGAGCGCATTGACTCTCAAGACCCAACCGCCCTGACCGGCCTACCCCTAATCTGGCTGTGTGGCGCGCTACGCCGGGCGGGGCTGTCTATCCCTTAAGTCTAGGACGAGCTTAAGCCTCAGATCGCCGACCCTTGGCAGATGCATTTTTAAGGTTCTCCAGCACTTGAGTCAGCTCATCACTGAGCGGCGCACTGATACTAAATACCTGTCCGGTACTGGGGTGAATAAATTCCAGCGACTGGGCGTGCAGGAACATACGCTTGAGACCAAAGACTTTTAGCGCCTCATTACCTGCCTTATTGCCATATTTTTCATCGCCCGCCACGGGGTGACCTGCATAGGCGGAATGCACCCTAATTTGGTGCGTTCGACCCGTACCAATTTCGATGGCCATTAGACTCGCGTGTTTTCCGAAATGCTGTTCTGGCACAAAGGTACTCAGGGCAGAGACCCCCTCGGGATGCACCCTGACCATGCGCTCGCCACCCTGCTTTTGGTTGGTCAGTAACGGCAGATCGATGCGCTTTTTGCCTAGCTCCCAGCGTCCGCACACTAACGCTAGATAGCGCTTAGTCATTTCCCGCTCACGCATCGCCGCATGCAATTCACGCAGCGCCGCCCGTCGTTTGGCAATTAGCAACACCCCGCTGGTGTCGCGATCTAAGCGGTGCACGAGTTCTAGTTCGATCAATTCGGGGCGCGCCGCACGTAACGCTTCAATCACGCCAAACGCCAAGCCACTACCGCCATGTACCGCCACGCCTGGCGGCTTATTAACAATCAACAGATCCTTATCCTCAAAGAGGATGGCATCGGTAATGAACTGCTGTAACGCCTGGGAAGGCACAGAACGCGGCGGCGCTTGATCCACATGAATGGGCGGGATACGTACCTTATCGCCCAGCGCCAGACGAGTTTCCGGCTTGGCGCGCTTGCCGTTAATGCGAACCTCACCCTTGCGAACCACACGGTAAATATGGCTTTTAGGTACGTTTTTTAAGATACGCAGCAAGTAATTATCGAGCCGCTGACCGACATCGCCCTCAACGGCATCGACATAAGTCACCCCTTGACCCACCTTGGCTGGCGAACTGGAATCTGAAGCAAGACGGGGAGAAATTGTCATTACACCTGCCACAACCTAAAACCGACCAACAATAGCTAGGTCAGCCTGCGCAAAAATTAAACAGAAATACAACTTACACAGCGTAAGCCATTGATTACACGAAAATGCGTGCTATAGTCGCACGCAGTTCGCTTCTTAGGTGACTTGTTGGCCAGCGCCACCAAGCGCCGCCAAGAACGATTATACGCGGCCACCGACCGTTTAAGCCTGAGCCCATCAATTAAGGTCAGCCAAAACAACGGGAACCGCATCTTAGTTGGTTCTGTGTAAACAGGCTACGAGCCCATCAGAACCATCGCTCGGCCGACTGGAACGTTGACGCCAAACCCGCAACTCGGGCGTTGGGTCAGTGAAAACAGCGCACCGGGCAGGCCGCAAACTTCGGCAGGATTTTAAAGCGATAGATAACCTTGAAGGCTCTCTGCCCAGGTTCGTTTATCACCGCTGGCCTAGGTCAGCAGTTGGAAACGCTGATTCGATTGAACCCTCACCCGAGTGAATACGGGCGAAAAAAACAATCAAACGAAGCTGCTCCCATCCTCACCGTCACACTGCACCTGTCTTGCGCCCTTCCACGGCCTCCCAACTACACAAGTAGGGGCCCATGAAAAGAATGTTAGTAAATGCAACTCAGGACGAGGAGTTGCGCGTTGCACTGGTAGACGGACAACGTATTTATGATCTCGCTATTGAACTTGCCTCCCGCGAACAAAAGAAAGCCAATATCTACAAAGGCCGCATTACCCGCGTCGAAGCCAGCCTAGAAGCCTGCTTTGTCGACTATGGCTCCGAACGCCATGGCTTCCTACCCTTGAAAGAAATTTCCAAGGAATATTTCAAGGAAGGCAGCAGCGCCAGCAGCCGTAACATCCGCGACCTCGTTACCGAAGGTCAGGAACTCATCGTACAAGTGGAAAAGGAAGAGCGCGGCAACAAGGGCGCTGCCTTAACCACCTTCATCAGTCTGGCCGGTCGCTTTTTGGTGCTGATGCCCAACAATGCCCGCGCCGGAGGTGTGTCTCGCCGTATTGAAGGCGAAGACCGCGATCAACTACGTGAAGCACTGGACAGCGTGCAACTGCCAGAAGGCATGGGCGCCATTGTGCGTACCGCTGGCGTGGGTCGCTCTGCAGAAGAATTGCAGTGGGACGTCAACAACATGCAAGCCGTATGGCAGGCCATTCAAGAAGCCGCCACTCGCCCTGCCCCGTTCCTGATTTATCAAGAATCCAAGCCCGTCATTCGCGCGCTACGTGATTACTTGGGTGATGATGTAGGCGAAGTTTTAGTCGACAGCCCAAGCGTTTTTGCTGAAGGCCAAGAGTATATGCAGCGCTTCATGCCTAACAGCTTGCGCAAACTGAAACTCTACGAAGATGAAGTACCGCTATTCACACGCTACCAAATCGAAAATCAGATTGAATCTGCGCATGCTCGTACCCTGACTCTGCCGTCAGGCGGTTCGATCGTGATTGATCAAACCGAAGCCCTGGTCGCCATCGACATCAACTCAGCACGCGCCACCCGCGGCGGTGACATCGAAACCACAGCCACCAATACCAACTTAGAAGCGGCCGATGAAATTGCTCGTCAATTACGTCTGCGCGATATTGGCGGACTAATCGTTATCGACTTTATTGATATGGAGTCGACAAAGAATCAACGCGCTGTTGAAGATCGTCTGCGTGATGCAGTAAAGCAAGATCGCGCACGTATTCAACTGGGTCGCATTTCACGCTTTGGCTTGCTGGAACTATCACGTCAGCGCCTACGTCCCTCTATTACTGAAGCCACGCATCACTCCTGTCCACGCTGCGAAGGTCAAGGCAAAATCCGTAGTGTTGAATCGCTAGCACTGACCTTGCTGCGCCTGATCGGCGAAGAAGCACGCAAAGAACGTACCGCCAAGGTCATCGCTCAACTACCTGTCGATGTAGCGACTTATCTCATCAATGAAAAGCGCGCAACGCTGCAAGAATTTGAGAGCAAAACAAAAACCGAAGTGATCTTGGTGCCTAACAAGTACATGGAAACGCCGGCCTATGAAATTCGCCGCGTACGTGAGGACGAAATACAACTCACCGAGAACGCTAACACCAGCTACAAAATGGCTCAGCAGCCTTCGATTGATGTGAATGCGGTTGCCAATCGAGCCGAACACAAGCACGTAGCCGCTCAACCTGCAGTGACGACGATTGCGCCTATTCCTCCTGTACAGCCGTCGGTACCAAGTCCGGAGCAAGAAAAGGTCGGTCTTTTTGTCGCCATTTGGCGTGCACTGTTTGGCAATGGCAGTAGCGAATCTATACCGACCAAATCCACAACTTCACATGCCCGACAAGATCGCGGTGATCACTCACGCGGCCGTTATGATCGACGTGGACCACGCAATAACCGCGATGGCGCAAGACGCGACAATCGTCGGGATGGCGCTCCAAACCAGCGGCAACAGCGCGACGATCAACAGGCCAAGCCTCAACGTGATCGTGCGGTGCCTCAACGAACAAACCCACCGGGTTCCGAGGATCTGCCACAAGCAGCTACAACGCAGCATCAAGAACCGGTAGAAAACTTCTCTAATGAAGGTGCCGTGCCCGGTGGCCGCGGACTGCGTGGGCGTCGCAACCGTCGCCGTCGTGGCGGTCGTGGCCGAGGCGGTGAAGGCCGGCCATTTAACGGCAACGCTGAAAATACAGGCAACAGCGACACCGGAGCACCCTCAGGCGGTAGTGAGTTCGCAACGCACTCTCGAGACTTGAGTAGCCACGAATCTAACCCTCGTCCTCATGAGTCACGCGAGAGCTTTACCCCAGCTCCAGCACCAAGCTCGAACGCTTCTAACGAATAGCTTGAGCATGGACAAGGAATAAAGTTCACCACTCTTACCTAAGACAAAGGCGTGTAGCGAAAGTTACACGCCTATTCTTTTAGGCCACCAAATTGTCGCAACCAGCCACTCAACACAACCCACTTTAATCACAGCACCAAATAGACACCTAAATATAGAAGCATTACGCTGTTTGTGACCGATGTCTGAATTTTAACTAAGCGACCCACCTATAATTCAAGACTATGAACAACCATAAAAAACCACTCGTCATCCACTTGATTGCAGCTGCGCGACCTAATTTCATGAAAATCGCGCCGCTCTATCACGCGCTGTCTCGTGAATCGTGGTGTGCACCTAAATTGGTACATACGGGACAACATTACGACCCTAATATGTCCGATGCGTTCTTCCGCGATCTGAATATGCCACAGCCCCATATTCACCTAGGCGTAGGAAGCGGTACGCACGCTGAACAAACTGGCGGTGTAATGATCGCTTACGAAAAAGTATGCATGACTGAAAAGCCCGATTGGATCATTGTTGTCGGCGACGTCAACTCAACAGCGGCTTGTGCGATAGTGGGTACTAAATTATGGATTCCCGTCATTCATCTTGAAGCCGGTTTACGCAGTCGCGATCGACACATGCCAGAAGAAATCAACCGCTTGGTTACAGATGCAATTTCAGATGTATTGTGGACCCCCTCACCAGATGCCGATGAAAATTTATTGGCTGAAGGCGTACCCGCCGATCGTATAGAACGCGTCGGAAACATCATGATTGATTCTTATGTGATGGTTAGACCACAGATTGAAGCTGATCAGACGCGCGTAAGCATGGGACTTGAGGCAGGAAAATATGGCATTCTTACCCTACATCGACCCTCCAATGTGGATGATCCCAATGTACTTAAAACCCTAGTGGATCAGTTGGTTCATATTTCTACAAAACTACCCCTGGTCTTTGCCGTGCATCCGCGGACCCGCAAGCGACTTCAAGAATTTGGACTGTTAAATCAACTAGAACAAGCAAACGCCATTCAACTGACCGAACCGCTTGGGTACATTCAATTTATGAATTTGGTCAGCAGTGCGAAAGCAGTAGTTACTGACTCAGGCGGCGTGCAAGAAGAAAGCACTTATTTAGGCATTCCGTGCCTAACATTACGTGAAAACACAGAACGCCCCATTACACTGACCGAAGGTTCAAATCGTTTAGTAACACCCAGTACACTTGCTAAAAACATAGATGAAGTATTGAATGGAAAGTGGGTTACTGGCAAACGACCAGAACATTGGGATGGCAACACAGCGTCTCGATGCGTAGTTGCGCTAAAGAAATTAGCCAGTATTTGATCAACAAGCTATTTCAAAATAATTTAATAGGGAAGCAAAGGAATACAGTTGAGCTCATTACATTCAAAAATGGCCAAAGGTGCCGCATGGATGGTGCTATTTAAACTGCTAGAGCGATCCATCGGATTGTTCAGCATGTTATTTCTGGCTCGAATACTGATGCCAGCCGACTTTGGTATTGTTTCTATTGCTACAGCAACCATTGCCATCCTCGAAGTGCTAGGGTCGTTTAGCTTTGATATCGCACTAATACAGCGCAAAGATTGCGACAGAACCCACTATGACACCGCATGGACATTTAACGTGATCGTAGGCCTTTTAGCTAGCGTGCTCGTAGTAACTTTAGCACAGCCTGCAGCATCGTTTTACAACGAACCGCGCCTCAAAGATCTTTTGTATCTACTGGCGTTAAGCCCACTAGTAGGTTCTCTTGAAAATATCGGCATTGTAGCATTCAGAAAAGAAATGCAATTCCACAAAGAATTTGTATTTTTAATCTCAAAAAGACTCATAGCCACAGTATTAACACTGATTCTTGCAGTCACATTACGCAGTTACTGGGCACTTGCTCTAGGTATCTTAATAGGCCGAACCGTTGGGACATTACTCAGCTATATTCTAAATTCATATAGACCAAAGCTGTCCCTATCAAAGAGAAATGAACTAATGAGCTTCTCGGCATGGAGCTTTTCTACCAATATTTTGCAATTCGCATCAAACAGAATTGGCGACTTTATTATTGGCAAATCAAACGGGCCGGCCTCACTAGGTATTTATAACGTTGCATATGAAATATCTAATTTACCTACAACAGAATTAGTTGCCCCAATTAATAGAGCCGTTTTCCCTGCCTATGCAAAAATGGGTACCGAAGAACTTAAGGCCGGATATTTATTAGTTCTAGAGAGCGTAGGCTTTATAGCTATACCCGCAGCACTAGGCATTACCTCAATAGCAGACATATTAGTTCCAACTTTATTGGGAAATAAATGGCTGGAAGCAATACCACTTATCAAAATGCTATGTTTTTATGGAATGATGCAGGCACTAACAAGCAACGTAGGATCAGTGTATTACGCACTAGGAATACCAAAAACAATAACAAAGTATTACACCTATTACGTCTTAATTCTAATCCCTGGATTCTTTATTGGAACACACTATTTAGGCCCTCAAGGAGCAGCTTTATCATTACTTGCCGCCACAATTACTATCATCCCATTTAATTTAAGAAATTTATTTAATCTCATCAATGTGCGAATTAAGGAATTTACCACATGCATTTGGCGGCCAACCATATCCAGCCTGATGATGCTCTATCTACTAATATCAATTAAAAAATATATCTACCCATACAGTAAAGAAAGCATTTATTACTTGGCTTTTCTAACCATAACAGGAATGATGATTTACATACTCGCAATTTATGCACTGTGGGCAATCGTCGGTAGACCAGAAGGCATTGAATCCCGTGTTTTACTAAGAATCAAATCCATTCACACCAGAGAACTTATTAAGTGACGCGTGTACGAAAGGTATGACCACCCCCCCTTTTTTAATACATTTAAGATGGGTCAACCAAGCGTCTTTTCTATTACCTTCGTGTAGATATATTTCAGACAACCCATGAAGAGCATTTATATACTTTTTATCTAAAATCTTCCTAATTTTAGAAGGCAATTTAATCACGCCGAGGCTTAATAAAAAATCAGGATAAGCCTTTGCATATTCAATACTTTTTGATACAGAATCTTTATTATTTTCATATTTTATAAAGGTTTTATGAGTCACATACTGTATTTGTATTTTCTTTTCTACCAGCAGCAATAGCAGATACGTCCACTCAAAATATTTTAAATTAAAATTAAAAAACTCTCTGTCTACAGATTTTGCTCTAAACATAGATGCCGGTGATGCGAACCAATTCATGTGACTTAGCGCAAATTCAACATTAATATCTTTATATTCATCTTCATTAATAAATGACACCGATGAATCACCCTTATGTATTACCCCATTTGTAACTAAAACATCTATTTCCGGATGACCATGAAGGTAATTGGCCCTCAACATAAGACCATTTGGCAGAAACTCATCATCATCATCCAAGAAACAGAAATACTCTGAATTTGAATGAGATAAACCAAACAGCCTAGCCATAGAAACATTTGCAGCAACCTGCTTTAAGATTAACAACCTATCATCATTCATCAGCTTGTGAACCAAATCTTTGTCGAACTTATCACCATTAACAACAACAATAACTTGGATCAACAGTTCTTTATTAAAAAATACACTATCTATAGCACGCTCTAATAAATCAGCTCTAGCGCTAGTACACATGGTTGGAATAATTACAGCAACACTCAACTCTCGCACTTTATTCACCACCTTAACGCCCCCCCCTAAATTAGCAGCCTACGGAATTATTTAAATATTCATCCAATATAACCTGCAAATAAGCATGCCCATCCCTCAAGTCTGGCTCTAGATGATTTCCCTCGGCCCATTCATTCCATGATTTTAGGAAAATAATTTTGTTTTGTGGATGTCGATCTTTAATGATTTCGATGGCTCGACGGAGCGCAACTCTAAACAACTCGGGTGACGAATCTTTCAGCACTAAACCATTAACACCACTTCGGGGAGTGTTATCCCAGCTATGTATTACAGATGGATACCTAGTATCAGGCATTTGCTTAGGTAAAAAGGTATCAATTGCCTTCTTATATGAATACACAGTAGGTATACCCAACTTTCTTTGTAAAGCATAGTAGGCAAGCTTCATCGGATTCTTCCATGTTCCCCATGGGCGAAGTTGTGGATTATCATTATGCACCGAGGCATTAAATCCGTAATCCTCAGGCTGCCCTCCACCCGGCCTAAAAATCCCAACAAGATATAAGCCCGGCAAACCCGCTTCCTTTGCCATTAACCTCCAACGATTAACGGTGGCCAATGGATTCGGGAAACCGAAAGGCCTCCACACTATAAATATGGGCTTGCCGTCAATACGGATATATCGTTTATCCCTAAATGCGGGTAGCAAGGCAGCAAAATGAGCCTCATCATCATGAGCGCCAGGATATTTCTGTTCAATCAATGTGCGGTCTGGTGCGCCATGCCAAATACCTGTCCAGGTATCATTAGCCCAGCAGAGACAGAACGGATAATCTGGCTGACTAGATGCTAGAACCTCTTGAAATGGCTTTTCTAGCAGTCTACGTCCATCGCCAAACCAATAGTGGTAATAGCAAAACCCTTCTATACCATATGATCTAGCGAGCTCTGCCTGAGCCACACGAACTTCTGGTACCCTTAAATCATAGTATCCAAGATCAGCAGGAACGTGCGGCTGATAATGTCCAATAAAACGCCGACGCGCTTTACCCGTATTTGTCCACTCTGTAAATCCCTTACCCCACCACTCATCATTTTCTTTAATTGGATGAAACTGCGGCAGGTAGAATGCGATAAATCTTAGCACTGACTCCTGCGCTGACATTAAAGCCCCCTAAATAATCCATTTGTTTTTGAGAACAACATGTCCATACAACCTATAATTAATAATAGTTAAATCCAGTGTTTCTAGATAGATATGTAAAACCCTGCCGAGCAATCATACAAAAATTCAGTAAAATGAGAGAATTAAAATGAATATATCAATGGTCAAGGATACAGATTTGAAGCAAGTTAACATATAGCAATTAATAATGACCACTCTGCTCCATGAACTAACGGAAATTTCCTCAGCAAATGCCCCTGATAGGATAGCTATTCGACATCGTCAGTCGGCCTATACTTATGGAGCGCTTCAGGACTACATAGATTCGTTTTGTAATGCGATATTGGCACTCGACCTCAACCGTCAAGAGCGCGTCGCTATCTTCCTACCGAAGCAATATGAAACTGTAGTCAGTATTTTTGGTACCGTTGCGGCAGGCTGCGTATTTGTTCCTATCAATCCCGTACTTAAACCTGCTCAAGTCGAGCACATTCTTCGTGATTGCAATGTGCGAGCCTTAGTTACCTCAAACGATCGATTCGAGCTTCTTAAAGAGACCTTAAACACCTGTCATGACTTACGACAGGTCATTCTGGTTGATAAGACAACAAACCAGTCTGTCAACTCTACTGCCCCCTATGCAATATGTAATTGGCAAACCGCAATAGACGCCGCACCTAACATGCAAAGACATCGGGTCATTGACACCGACATGGCAGCCATCCTCTACACCTCAGGCAGCACTGGAAAACCTAAAGGCGTTGTTCTATCTCACAGGAACATGGTGACCGGCGCACATAGTGTGGCGCAGTATTTAGGCAACACACCCGATGATCGACTACTGGCTGTGCTACCACTGTCATTCGATTATGGATTTAGTCAACTCACTACTGCGTTTCACGTAGGGGCAAGTGTGACCCTAATGGACTACCTCTTTCCACGCGACATTATTAACCTAGTCGCCAAAGATAAAATCACGGGGTTGGCCGGTGTTCCGCCCCTGTGGTCTCAGTTGGCTGACCTCGACTGGCCGGAAGAAGCCAAACAATCATTACGGTATATCACCAACTCAGGTGGAGCCATGCCCAACGCTACTCTTGCTAAACTGCGCTCAACGCTACCCAGCACCAAACCCTACTTGATGTACGGCCTCACTGAAGCTTTTAGATCAACGTATCTACCGCCTGAAGAAATCGACCGGCGTCCAGGCTCGATGGGCAAAGCTATTCCTAACGCAGAAATCATGGTAGTCAGACCGGATGGCAGTCCATGCGCTGCGCACGAACCAGGTGAATTGGTGCATCGCGGTTCTTTAGTGGCCCTAGGCTACTGGAATGATCCGATCAAAACAGGCGAACGATACAAACCCGTACCCAACCAAGATACCGGTCTGGTGCTGACCGAAATGGCCGTGTGGTCTGGAGATACCGTGAAAATGGATGAAGATGGATATCTCTATTTTGTAGGTCGTACAGACGAAATGATTAAAACATCCGGTTATCGCGTCAGCCCGAGTGAAATTGAAGAGGTCATCTTTGCCACTGGCTTAGTTGCAGATGCGGCAGCGGTTGGCGTGCCGCACCCAACACTAGGACAGGCCATTGTAGTTGTAGCCGCAACCGCACCTGGCATTGCAGAAGACACCACTAAACTTCTCAATGAGTGCAAAAAACAACTTCCTGCATTCATGGTGCCTGCAAAAATTGAATACAGAGACACACTTCCCCGCAACCCAAATGGAAAGTATGACCGCCCCCGTATTGCGACTGAACTAGGAACTCTTTTCGAGGGAAGTAAAGCATGAGCATTTTTATCAGCGCTCAACATGCCCCACATCCCTGGTTCAGCGTCAAGGATGACGAGTTGGTCGTTGGCGGACACAAAATATCGCAAATTGCAGCAGAAGTTGGCCGCACCCCATTTTATGTGTACGACAAAAGCGTCATGACACGCAAAATTGAGCAGTTACGTGCCATCCTGCCTAAAGATATAGCGCTTAACTACGCTATGAAAGCCAATCCGATGTCTGCAGTGGTAAGACACATGGTGTCCTTAACTGACGGCGTAGATGTTGCTTCCACTCAAGAAATGGATGTTGCTCTAGATGCTGGTGCGCATCCACAAGACATAAGCCTGGCGGGCCCAGGAAAAACAGAGTCTGAACTCCACCGCGCAGCAGTAGCAGGTATTACCGTACATGTGGAATCTGAACGCGAAATTCGAATTCTTAATCAATATGCCAAAACCACAGGCCGTAAAACCCGAATCGCTATTCGCGTTAATCCCGACTTTGAGTTAAAGGCTTCAGGCATGAAGATGGGCGGCGGACCAAAGCAGTTTGGTATCGACGCTGAACGAGTACCTCAAGTACTACGCGATCTTGCAACCACTCAATTGGAATTTTGCGGATTCCATATTTACAGCGGTTCACAGAATTTACGCCCCGACTCTATTATTGAGGCTCAAACAAAAACACTGAACCTTGCTATCGAACTAGCTAAACATGCCTCTGGTCCAGTGACTCATCTAAATATTGGCGGTGGATTTGGCATTCCCTATTTTCCTGGTGAACAAATACTGGATCTGATTTCATTGCAGGAACACTTTCAAAGTCTAGTTACCCATGCTCGACACGCCCTGCCTCAGGCAAGACTCATTATAGAATTAGGTCGCTATCTGGTAGGAGAAGCCGGTATCTATGTGTGCAAAGTAAATGATCGTAAGATTTCTCGTGGACAAGTGTATCTAGTCACCGACGGTGGACTGCATCACCACCTCGCCGCTTCCGGTAATTTTGGACAAGTGATACGTAAAAATTATCCAGTGGTTATTGCTAATCGTATTCAGGGCAATAAACGAGAAATTGCCTCAGTAGTCGGCCCCTTATGCACACCACTCGATTTACTGGCTGATCGTATGGAATTAGCTGAGGCCGAAGAAGGCGACTTGGTTGCAGTACTTCAATCGGGCGCTTATGGATTTACAGCAAGCCCATTGAAGTTTTTGAGTCATCCAGAACCCGCTGAATTGTTAGTATAAATACACCCAAAGAAGCATCCATAATGACTGGTATCGTCTTTTTTGCATGTTTTATTATTGGGTGCTGCCTCGCTTTTATAAGACATCCGATTTTCGGTCTTATAACCTACGTTGCAACCTACTACCTACATCCACCCTCAAGGTGGTGGGGAGCAATGCTCCCAGACATGCGCTGGTCGTTAATAGCCGCCTTAGTAACGATGGTAGCCATCGTAATACACAAGAAAAAAACGCAGGTAAATAAGTCTGAGGGGAGAAAAAGCATCATTATTGGCTACAGCTTATTTTGTATTTGGCTTTTGGTTCAATACTCATGGGCTCTCGACCCTACAACTCATAGTGAACTGATTGCTCTATACATAAAGTACGCCATGCTCATTTGGCTTATTACGACAACCATTGATTCCGAGAAACATCTTCACTGGTTCTTATGGGCACACATCCTAGGATGTACTTACCTTGGCTGGGTTGCTGATACAGAATATGATGGAGGTCGATTCGAGAGTTTTGGAGGATCTGACATCAATGAAGCCAATGCTGGAGCATTACAAATGGTGTCTGCCCTTTTTATCGGGGCATCAATTTTCCTAACCGCAAAATTAAAGGAAAAAGTACTAATTACTTTATGTATGCCGTTTGTAGCCAACGCACTGATATTAACCTCTAGCCGTAGCGCATTTTTAGCAGCAGCGGTAGGTGGATTGACCTTTAACCTATGTACACAAAAAAATCATCGTTGGCTCATTAGAGCACTTTCCATACTCGCAGTACTCGGCTTTTTTGCACTAACCAACCAAGCCTTTTGGGACCGAATGAACACATTGAAAGCAGTCGGCGAACAAGTCGAAGGAGTTGACACGGGTAGTAGCCGACTTGTAATTGCCAAAGCTCAACTGGACATGTTCAAGAGTCATCCATTTGGCTGCGGACATCGCTGCACAGCCGTTTTGAGCCCTCAATACTTAGACGACAAATACCTTACAGGGACTAAAGATAACCGAGGCAGATCATCTCACAACACAGTTTTATCATTATTAGTTGAACAAGGCATCTTCGGCATTGCCTTCTATCTAATGTATTTTTATTGGATGTCAGCCATGGCAATAAAATTGTTAAAAAGCTCAAAAAACAAGACCGGACTAATCGGAAATATAACCCCAGGCCTGGTCGGAATGATTGCCGCAATAATGATTGGCGACATGTTTGTTGACTACCTAAAATCTGAAATTCGTATCTGGCTTGCCTCACTTTTGATCGTTTGCTTGCACCTTGCGAACAAGAACAATAACCCTAACCAAAACCCAAAGGCCAGAGATAAGGTTCCTGCTATTAGCTAGAAATGTATAAATCCCTGATTCCATATACCATTGTTTTCTTTTTAGTAATCGTTACTATAGAAGCAACAGTTGCCGTCCCAATATTAGATATCGGCCTTATAACTAAAGACTGAACTAACGACGTCCCCCCAGTTTGAGTAGCGGATGGACTTAATGATTGGCCATCGTACTACTCATATTCCCTTAAATAAAACTTGAGGCAGGTCACAGTAAAATCCCATGAAATTTGGGATAATCGCGACTTAGAATTAGATCAACTGATTTTTTTGATATTATCAACAGCAACTTAACAGTTAAGGTGCTCTCATGAATCGCAGAAAGTTTTTATTGGCAAGCACAGCTACGATTCTTGGAACTGAGGGAGCTAGAGGAGCCCCCTGCCCTCCCGCATCGGTTTCCGTAATTGGCGGATCAACAGCATCGTCGAACTGCTCCCTAATACCATCACGGGCGGACTGGCAAGCAAGATCCACGGGCAGTGGCGTTTTTTATGCTACTGATTTTTCTGAATTTTCCAATAGAGATGCTTTAATAAACGCAGCATACCAGACTGCATATGCTAACGATAAATATGGTAACTCCGGAAGATACAAAGTCGAACTTGAAGAATCAGTGAAACTAAGTGGAAAATCCCTTCGTTCCAATCTGTTTTCAGCCGAGGGCGCGAATGAAGCCGGGGGATCATGGAATTTCTCTTTCGATGGCGTTGGCACTAAAACTCAGAATACAAAAAAAGACTCATTTTACTTTCAGTTCGCGTTGTACGCAGATTCCACTTGGGCCAATTGGTCTTATGCTAATGGCTCTAAGATTTGCATTATTGCAATGCCAAACCAAAGTTATGGAAATGCTGCCGACCTTGGCGTAAACGAGGTTGTACTCTTTAGAGATAACATCGGTCCATATCCTGGGTTATACCGATGGAGTTCTGCCTCTGCGTCAGGAACATCCAAGTGCTCGGCAGGATGGACTAATGAGTCCGGCCTTTTCCTAAGCAATTATACTCATCATGTTTTTTATAACGCAGACCCCGCAAACACCAGCAGACCAGCAAATAGCACTGAGCTAGCTAATAGATTCGGAAAAGTTCAGTATGGATGGACTCCTTCCAGTAACTATTACCCAAGAATAGAATCTAACGGGTGGACTGTATACGAAGTTTACGTTAACAGAACATATAACGGGACAGGCATGATAAAAGTGTGGTCTGCGCCATATGGTCAAGCACCTTTACTCTGGGGTGGAACTACTGATGCTCGTCTTGGCAACAACGGTTACACAGGAATTCAGCTATTACCTCGTACCGAAAATGCATGGGAAGGCGCATGGCCGAGCGTTGACACATTTGCCTGTTACAGCGAGATTATTTGCTCGGATAATCCAATTACCTTTCCTGGTGGTCATGCGATTCCATATCCAAACACAACTTTGCCCTCTAATTACCCTTGGAATGGCTCTAAAGAAGTTGTAGATGGCTAAGAAATTATGGCTTCTAACACTTATCTGAAATGCCAGAAAAATCAGAGATAGAGCAGTGGTATATTGCAATAACCGAATTTAATTAAATTTATTTTGTCAACAGCTATTGATATTTATCTTTAATAAGATCATCAAGCTGATAAGAAAGCTGGGCAGTTAAGTTACGTCTAGAGTACAGACTAATCCTATCAGCGGAAGGCAACTTTGACTTTTCATACTCTAGCTCATTTACGCATTGAATAATATTTAATTTAATTTCTTTTTTATCCTCAATATTAGCCACACAAGAAAAATCCATTTCTCTTAACAAATTACCTGCATCACTAGAGAGATCCGTTAGAGCCAATATTGGTTTACGTGCATAAAAATACTCATACACCTTCGCTGGAATCTGGAATTTACAGGAGCCACCTTGTAACAAAAGAAGAATATCCGCATCAAGCATTTCCTCAGTTGCTTCTTTGTAAGAAATTGCCGGTTTAAAAAAAACCATATCTTCCAAATTAAAATCGACAACTAGCTTTTCATATAAAGCATAGTCACCCGCAGCCCTGAATGTTACTTCGACTCTGGATTTAAGCAGATTATCGGCAATTAACTCAGATAAAGCCTGGAAGAATGTTTGTGGATTACGCTCTTCAATCTGCAAAGAACCGCTATGCAAAATCTTAACAACATTAGCTTTTTTATGCTGCTTTGAAACTAACTCAGGAAAAACCTCCTCTTCATATCCATTAGTGATGGTAACTAGGTTGCTTTCTGGAAATAATGGGTATCTATTTCGGTAGAGAAGCCTCGAACCAGGCGTTGTGCATATAACCTTACTGGCAAAGGTAAATATTTTTTCCTCTAATTTTAAAAATGCGCTATGAATTTTTTTTTCTGAAGGGTAGCCATCCTGCGCCATGGGATCTCTTAGATCAACAACCCATGGAATACCAGTAATTCTGTGTATGAAGTATGCTATCCAGTGTGCGCTTGCAATTGGATATGTAGAAATTATTACGTCAGGCTTCCATCTACGAACTCTAACCAGATAATCTAGAATTGCAAAAGGAATCCATGACTGCCATCGGTCCGGAATACTTAGAAAAAGCGGATACTTGCCGAATATAGAAAATGTTTTTTTTGCGTCGAAACAAACACTTCTGAATATTTTAATTTTTTTATTTAATAGAGTGTAGTTTAATTTGTTTTTTGCCTCATACACAGAAGGCAACACAGTCATTACAGCACAATCCTGCCCGCTCTCACTAAGATTATTAACAAAGGACAGGGTTCTAATTACTCCAGTGCTACCCTGTATTGGAGGAAAATGGAATGCAACAAATAGCACTCTTTTTTTCATAGGATCAGAAAGAGTAGATTTATACATGCCAAAGATTTTTTACCACAAGCTCAGTTCTATTAACTTTTCTTTTAAGTTTGGGAGAGGATAACCCATTGTATAGGCTTTTTTCGCATAGGCTACTGCGTCTCTTCCTTGCCCTAATTCTAGTAAAACATGCGCCATCATTATGTTGATATCCACACTATTTCCTTCAGTAATAGCATCTCCCTCAGTTAATACCTGACTCGCCTCTAAAAGTCTTTTATTCTTTCTTAAAAAAAGCGCAAGAGAAGCGTAGGTTGACCCATCCTCTGCAAAGAATTTAACCGAATTCCAATAAAATCTTTCAGCATTTAATGAATCACCAGATCCCTCATAAGCCTGTGCAATCCTTATCATCATAGAGCTAACTATTGGCTGACTATTATCAACCCTCTCTAGAACGTATGATATTTCATCGATTGCCTTTCGATAAAACTCTTTTTTTTCGGCATCATCAAATGATATGTTTGCTCTATTAACCCAAGCTGCTCCTGCACAATAGTGATGCACATGTGTGAATACGTCACCAATACTTTTACGCGCTAAAGCAATTCTTTCCTGACTAACCTCACGAGCCCACTCAGAGCTTTCACCAATGGGGAGAGTGACGTACCTAGCCTTGCAATAGTCTGGCCAACTAAGCCATTCCGATTCAGAAGGAACAAAATCATACCCATGCACTGGCTGCACGGAAAATAAAAAAACTAAAACGATTATTTTTATTGACTTGATTTTATCTTTTTTAAAAAAAAAAGAATCACAGAATAAATAATTTTTTATTGTGGAGGTAATGAAATTCATAATCTTTTAATTTCCACAATTAATTTAGGTCAATCCGTATCAGCAAAACGATGCCGAAGTTGTCGAGCTATTTTTTATAACCCGCCAACCGGCAATTTAAACACAAACGTTGGCTCTGTTGATGCATTGATTAAGATAAGGCAGTCACGACCTGAGTTTGAAATATTTGTTGCAAGCGCAAAACGACCATAGGTGCCAGTATTATTTGCTTTCGTCGGACTTATCTTATTTGAACTACCGGGACTAATATCCACCCACCTCCAGTCGCCTGAATAAAGGTTACTAGGAGGAACCAACTTGACAAGCCCAGCCCCAGAGCCTCTCCATCCAACAAAGGCAGAAGAACCTTCATGCCAAACAAGAGATGATCCTCTACCACTTAGTGGAGACCCAGAAATTGATGCTGCGGTTTGCCAGCCTGCCTCTGGTTTATTCAGATCTAGCCAAACGAAACTACCATCATGCCCATGTACATGCCCGTTTAAATAAATCATTATTCTTTTTGATGGTGACAAGGCTGCAACCCCATCAAAACCCTGGTTATTGAAAATATCAAATACAGTATATAAACCAGTAGAAGGATCAAATCTACAAGTTGATCTCCACGAGGATGACTGAACCATCCAAATAGAACGCGTCACAGGATCATAACAACTCCCACCATAAGCGTCTTGTGACCCTGTCGCATAGCCAGAATCCCCTGATGGAGGAGATTGCATCTCTCCCCAAGTTTTTGTATTACAGTCAAATGCAAATAATTTTCTAGATGAATTTCCATTTGGCGCCATGAAAGGCATCATAGCTAACACATATTTGTCTACATTCTCTGCATATACTATTTGTGATCCGCTATGTACCGCACGAGGGGACATATCATCCATATAAGGCTCAGTTGAATTAAATGCATATCTAGGCGCTGTTATACGCTGCCATACAGGCTGACTCTGGTTAATTAACAATGAATACATTTCATTGCCATAATAATCCCCATGCCCACCTTGAGAACCAATCATCAAGGCAGATCGTTTAGTATCAAAAGCTGCGCCACCCCAAGCAATAATAGGACCATTTGATTCATATACGCCACCGGGATGCAAAGCTGGTTTTACTGAATCTATAGTTCCTACAGACGCTATGCTAGACCAAGTAGCGTCTGGCATATTTTGATACCAGAGCGGAGGAACTCCAGAAAAGCATGAAGTAGTAGCATAAGCAACGTCCCCCTTATCAAGGGAGAGGGAAGTCGGAGGACAAGGCACAGCGGCACTTGCAAAACCTGACGGCCTCACTAGCATGGATAGTAAAGATCCAGCCAGAACTTCACGACGATTCATTTTAAACCTCTGTATCTAATGAGATTTTACCGCTTCCTTTTACACAATATATCTAAGCGAATCAACTTTCCATTTTCATTATGTGATATCAATCATATTTTCGACATGAATACAGTAGAAATGATTAGCTATCTGCATAGCCTACGTATATACCCTGAAGCGCTTAGAAAAAATCTTAAAAAAGCAAGCGTTGCCATATACGCCCCATAAATTGACCAAAAGTTATAAAAGCAAATCGAGAAGCGTTCACGTCGACATGACATCCACTCTTTTTTGTACTCATCGTCACCAGACAAAAAGTCAACCACTTCTACCTTATCTATATCAATAACATGTCTCATCAATGATGCAGTCAAAATAGTGCCTGCAGAGTATTTTTTGTATTCTTCATCGTAAGCCAGTTTAAAAATATATGCTGTCTGATCAGCAACAAACCATAACTGGGCGGCAATAGGAACACCCCTTAAATATATAATCCCTAACCTTAAGGCTTGCTGCTCAGCAGCTAATTTAATTAATCCGGGAATAAACTCTGGATACGGCTCCGGGCGCTTCCAGCTGTTTTTGTATACCGCTTGGAAATCATTTATTGCAGCTTCAACCTTATCTAAAGCTTTAAAAATCTTAATTTCAGCATTCTCTAGCTTTTCGAAAGCTCTATATTTTCTTGTAACTGTATTTTTAACACGGGGTGACAATTCAGAAAAATACTCATCGTAAGTTCGCCCCAACACTGGGAGATACCAATTGGCAAAATGAAACAGCCTGCTTGATGGGTATTTAAAGAAATTAACAGACTTTTTTAACTCAGAACAGTCTGCCTCATCTAGTGAATCAATTGTGAATTTACCCCAGCTTGGAGCAAGCCCATCTAAGCATTCCAAAACCAGATCCAATCGATCCGGCGCCAAGCCATTAGTAAGAATTTTATATTTTGGCGAATAGTAATTAGTTAAACTGGTAACACTAAATCCAAATTTTTCTTTTTTTAGCCTAACAGGGACTATAGAGAACCAATCCTTATCATCATGGAAACAACAAATAAACCGATACTGATCTTTATCAACAGCAATTACGTTTGCAACGAAATTAGAATACCATTCATAGCTATTAAAAAAGTCGCGCTCGCAACTTACTAAATAATCCCTAACTTCTTCGATATTTTTCACGTATTTAATCATTCTTTTATAAACTTATAATACAGAAGATTGCCTTTAATGCAGACAGCCAATCCATTCAATACAGCGCGCAACCATAGAATTTAAAGAATCTCGACTTGAAAAAGTATGGTCTGACTTTTCCATCAAAACATGAGAACTTTTTTTTGAAATAGAAATAGTGTTTTTCCAAGAAACACAATTTCTTGTATGCTCAATAAATTCTTTAGCCGTCAGATCATTATCTGAAATTAAAAATAAAAACATCAAATCACTTGATTCAAAGCCAGCAAGCATCCTATCTATATAAGAATTTTTTATTAGAGAATAGCCACAGCTATGAACACGAGAATTCTTAGCAAGAAATAACAACTTAAAAATTGATTTTTTAAATTTAAATGACCCGGAAAATAATTTGATCCAGAACGACCTCTGCAAAACCCTTTGAAGATAATAATGCTTTATATAAGCCTTGGCCTCCCCAGAAGCAGTTCTGACCCACGGGTTTGCCAAGATCATTCCCTTCACTCGCTCATCTTTTTGATTAGCATAAATTAAGCAGGCCGAAGCAGCATCACATAATCCCCAAAGCACGACACCATCAATTTTTGGACTTTCCCTAACCAAGGCGTCTATAGCGGATTTAATATCATCGTCAATATATTCAAACCCTTTAAACTCACCTTCACTATCGCCCATCCCCCTATAATCAAAACGTAAAGTTGGGTACCCCGCCGCAGCGAAGGCACGAGCCATGATAGTGAATTGTCGATGACTACCTACTCGATACTGCGGGCCTCCAACAACAATAACGACACCTATTTTATTTTGAGCCCCAAGCGGTTGATGCAAAATTCCGATTAGCCGATCACTATGACAATCAAAATTGACCACTGACTCATTCATGGCCCAACATCACTCAATAAGATTGTTGTTTTATTGATCAACTCACGATTAACAGTAATTTCAGTTGAGACCCAGAACTGATCACCTACCACAGCCTGTAAATTTACATTTGCAATTTTCTCAATCGTCTTTTCTACTGGCAGCGGCATAACCGCATCAGCATCACGCAACACCTCAAACCAATGTAATTTTTCCGTTGTTTTGTTTATGCCATCGTCTAATTTTAAAACTTCCATTTCTTTGGCCATTTGCTCTGAAATTGAATAACCTGCAATCTCTAAGGTCTTATCAGTAGCAATCCGATCTTTCAAGCCACTCACGGTTTCTTTTATGTCAGCCATCAAAGAGGCGGCTACTCTTAAGCGTAAGAACTGATCGAGCGCCTTTCGACCATCAAGTACAGGTTGCCAGAACACCAAACTCGCCTTGGGTTTAGTAAATTTGGCGGCATAATTTGTTGCCAGTAAACATCCGAACCGAATACCTAGAATTGATTCAATTCGCCATCCCCGGCTTTCTACCCATTTTTCTGTCTGAGCCAGGTCATCCGTCCAGCGAGTCACGCTAGCATCTACGTAGTCTCCCTCACTATCACCGGTCCCATATAAATCAGGTATGACTAGCCCAATATTTCCTTGAACCAGATGCTGGGCCAACTCAGTTAGCATTCTACGAGACTTGTTCATTTCTTCCGAAAATGGAGGACAAACAAGCACGCACCTTCCCGAAAATTGCTCAGGATGATGCGCTAATACAAAAATACGCTGACCAGCCTCTCCAATAAACTCAGCAGATACTTGTGCACGCTTCACGCACCCAACTTCCTATCAACAAACTCCACTAGTGCACCCATCGTTTGAAAGACATCAGCCGAAACCTCATCATCTTCTACTGTAAAGCCGAACTGATCTTCCAGCATTGTGAGGACGGCCACTACAGCCATCGAGTCGAATTCCGGAATAGCGCCCAGCAATGGAGAGGCTGCATCAAGCACATCCGCCCTTATTCCCAAACTTAATGCATCACGCAAGATATTTCTTACTTGCTCTAAAGTCGTCATTTAATCTTACTCATTGATCTGATTCATCACAACTCAGCAGATCGTTCTTGGTGTATTCCATGTTGTATACGTTTTACCGCAAAATGCTTCGATAATACCGAAAGCACTGGCGTAGTTTACAAGGCAAAAATAGTATGGAACAGCAAAAACTCTTGGCATGGAGTTACTTTTTCGCATCAAATATCCCCCAGCCGCACAACTGTAAAGTACCGCCTGTGCGCTCAAGGCCACACCATACATCACCCCTGCGGCACTGAGCTGTAAACTAATCAATAACAAGGCTATCAATATCCCAGGAACCATCCATCTGAGTAATTTATGGGATATCACTTCGATTGCAAAAAAACCGTATGCAAATGGATTCAGAACTGATGGTATTGACCACAAGGCACGCCATGCACGGTTCACTATTCTGACCTTACGTCGGAACTCTTTTTCCAGATTATCTGTCGCTTCTTCAATGGATCTAGCTGCGGGTTCATATACACATCGGTAGCCGTTCATGACAATTTGAATAGGATTCACGAAGTCGGATAATGCATCAGCACGCATTGGCCGATACAGGTTTTTACGAATCGCATAGATCGCGCCATCACCTCCAACCACTGAACCAACACCAGTTTCGAGCAACTTAACTTTAGTCTCATATTTCCAGTACAGTGATTCGTTTTCCTGCGCATTACCCTTATCATCAGCATAGGTCGACTCCCCCACCACAGCCCCAACAGTGCGGTCGTGAAAATTTCGAACCATATGACGCAAGGATTGAGGTTCATACATGGCATTGGCATCGGAAAATACAACAATTTCGCCCATAGCTACTTTTAATGCCGCATTAAGACCCATTGTTTTCCCACTTCGATCTGACATTCTCAATAACTTCACATTAGGCAGCCCCAGCGCCCCAACGGCCTCATCGGTTCCATCATCAGAACAGTCAGAAATAACGATAATCTCTAATTTTTTGGAGGGATAATCTAAGGCGAGGCTATTATTAATTTTCTCTGTAATCACCCCAACTTCGTTGTAAGCGGAAATGAGGATCGTCACTGTCGGCTCTAGCGCCCCTAGTAACACAGACTTATCTGAACCTAAGACTCTCATTAACCACAATAAGACGGGATATCCTGCGTACACATAGAATATCAATCCAGCCAGTATCCAAAAAAGTGTTTCCATCCAGACTAAACTCCACTATTTTCTGGTAGTTTCTTTGCAATCGATTGAGCAGACTATGGAAAGGATAACGGACCATGGCATATCTAACCTCTGATTTAGTTCAAAGTTTTCCATTTTCAGACCGATTATAGTCGGGCTTTAATCGCCCCTGTCGTGTAACTAAAGGCTCTAGGAATGAAATTATTGGGATTTGCCGGAATAACAGGATCTGGTTTAGGCCAATTGGGCTGGCAACAGTATCTCACTGAGCTGGGATCAATGCCCATCACCCCGAAACTTAATGACCCACAATTTAGCTACGCCGTAGCGGGTCCTTCCATTGCCAGTGACTCGGGCGTGGTGGCGATCATAAACGGTCAGGCTCAATGGAACCACGCCGGCGCTGACCCGATACATGGTACCCCTGCCGAGACCCTGCTTTATGTATATCGTCGATTCGGCGATGGCTTCCTAAGCCATATTCAAGGAGGATTTAGCCTAGCCCTTATCGACTCTAGAAAACGCCGGGTGGTTCTGGCCATCGACCGCATGGGGATCGAACGGATGGCCTATACCGTAAGTGATGGCGCCATCGGTTTTGGCACCTCAGCTGAATCACTGGCGCACTCACCCCTACGCAAATTCAACATAAGTCAGCAAGCTTTATACGACTTTCTGCTCATGCACATGATTCCTGCCCCCAATACGATCTATGAGGGAGTTCATAAACTACGCCCCGGCACCATGGCTATCTTTGAAAAGGGTCAATTAGCCATGCATCGCTACTGGCAACCAAAGTTTATCGAATCGCAAGGAGAAGACCATTTCGCAGACTGGAAAGACGAACTACACCAAGGCCTGCAAAGCGCGGTAGAACAGTGCTCACCTGATGAACACACCGGTGCATTCCTAAGTGGTGGACTGGACAGCTCAAGCGTGACCGGTATGCTAGCCAAAGTCAGTAAGACACCCGCCCGAACATTCTCTATGGGGTTTGGTGTAGATGCATATGACGAACTACATTATGCACGGATTGCCTCGAAGCAATTCAAATGCAAGCCCTTTGAATATCACGTCACTCCTGAGGACGTCGTCTCGGCATTCCCCCTAATCGCTCAAGCCTATGACGAACCCTTCGGAAACTCATCTGCAGTGCCCACTTACTTTTGCGCACTACGGGCCCGGGAACAGGGTATCAACCACCTACTGGCCGGAGATGGTGGCGATGAAATTTTTGGAGGCAATGAACGCTATGTAAAACAGAGCGTGTTTGAGCTTTATCAACGCATCCCATCAGCATGGCGACACCACTTAATTGAACCCCTCTCAAAGATGTTTCCAGCAGACGGGGGGATTACACCCTTACGAAAGTTCCGAAGTTACGTAGATCAGGCCAAGATTCCCCTACCAGAGAGACTCGAGTCATGGAATTTCGTCTATCGAAATGGCACTGAAACCATGCTCGAGCCTGAATTCGCCAAATCAATTAACCCAAGAGCTCCCATTGGCACAATGGATGATGTCTACCGTTTAGCGCCTTCAAACATCATGCTACACCAGATGCTGTTCTACGACTGGCACTTTACTCTTTCGGATAATGATCTCCGAAAAGTGGGCACCATGTGTGAACTGGCAGGCGTCAAAGTCAGCTATCCGATGCTCGATCAACGAGTCGTCGATTTATCAATTAAAATTCCACCCAACAAAAAAATTGAGGGTATGGAGCTAAGATCGTTTTACAAGAAAGCAATGGCAGGTTTCTTACCTGCGGAGATTATCAACAAACCAAAACACGGCTTTGGCTTACCCTTTGGCTTATGGCTAAAAACGCACAGAGCTTTGAAAGATATGATCTACTCGTATCTTCATGACCTGAAGAAACGAAAAATTATTCAGAATAACTTTATTGACAACATAATCAAAGAACATCAAGCAGGACACGCCTCATACTTTGGTTATGCGATTTGGGACTTGGCCATGCTAGAAGCATGGCTGCAGAAGCATACTAAAAGCCCTATGATCACCAATTAACAAAAAGCCGGATAGAACTAAAACAGTAATCCTCCCTTTTTTTGAAAGCATTAAAAAGTTGCAGGGTTAGGCAGTCTCAGAAACAGGATCGATATATGCTTTCAGTATTCTTATGGCGTATCGCATTGCAGCCTGATCCCAAGGTGCAATACGAGGCAGTTGGAGCACATCAGCATTTTTTTGAACAGCTCCCCACGCTGTGGAAACAGCATATGAAAATCCGCAGTCATTCACCATACGCACATGACGGGCTTCATAATCTTGACCAGGACGACCGTTGGGATACGCAAAGCAACTAATAAATTCTCCAGTTATCTCCTCGAGAACTCCCTTGCTATTTTTTATCTCATTAATCGCCTGAGTATCCTCCAGCCTTGAAAGTATTGGATGATTAACAGTATGAGCACCTAATTCGATACCCGCATGATGTAATTCTTTTAGTTGCAACTCAGACATCATTATATCTTTTTTTATATTCGCACCAGTATGGTCGACGATTTTCCTTACAGCTTGAAGGCGTTCATCAGTATTTAGATACTTAAGTTTGTTAATCAACTTATTAATGGCGTCACGACGATGCTGATTATCTGCCAGTGAATATACTCCTAGATTTAGATGACCAAGATCCAGCTCATTTTTTGTAGCACGTATCACCTCAATAATCATGTCATTCCACATGATTCCTCCACCTATAAAACCAGTGGAGACAAATACTGTTGCCGGAAGCTTACGCGCCTTAAGGATTGGTAGGGCAAACTCAAGGTTATTAGCGTAGCCATCATCAAAAGTAATGCAGACAGCGCGCTCTGGTAAAGAATTCATTTTAAGGCGCTGAACCGCTTCGCTTAAAGGCAATACATTGAACAGAGATGACAGCAGGTTCATCTGCGCAGAAAAGCGAACCACGTCCGGCTCATCAGGCAATAATGGATCAGGCTCTGCTAGAACTCGATGATAGGTAAGCACTAGTAATGATGCCCGCTTACCGGCAGGGGATAATAGACTTGCCACAGCCCTAAAGCCCAACCGACTAATCAATGGTAATGGCCGCATACTAGCCCCATTAGAGTTGCCCCAATTGCAACAGATTAGTGTAAACCCGCTCGTAACCCGCGACTGATTTAGCCCAGGTTCTTTCTTCACGAACGAAGGATAAGCCAGCCGAGACCAAGTGTTGAGATAATGTAGCGTCACTTAATAAGCGAGCAGCGGCCTGAGCCAATGCATGCGCATCACCTGCCTTGAATAGTATTCCAGTTTTTTCGTGAGTCACCAGCTCGCGATGCCCGCCTACATCAGAAGCGATAAATACCTTCGAGAGTGCCATCGCTTCTAGCGGCTTAAGTGGGGTCACCATATCAGTCAGACGCATAGGCAGGCGCGGATAGACCAGAACATCCACAGCAGAATACAAAGCATCCACTTCAGCTTGTTTGACCTGACCAGTCAAGATAACTTTATCATTTAAGTTCATACGGTCGATCGTAGTTCTAATTGCACTCTCGTCAGGCCCTGAGCCTACGAGCAAAAGCATAACGTCATCTCGCTGCTTTAATAATAATGCTAGCGCCTCAACTAATAAGGATAATCCTTCCCAGGCATAGAATGAACCTACAAATCCTAATACTGCCTTACCCTGCAAACCATAGCGGGCACGAATGCTCTCACTCAAAGGTAATGGTTTTGAAAATCTTTCAATATCAACCGCATTAGGAATTACTGTGATGATATCAGGAGGTACACCACGTTCACATATATCCAAACGTAGCCCCTCGCATATGGTGGTCACAGCATTGGCTCTTCTTAACAGATAAGTTTCCAGACCTCTGGATAAACGATAACGAAGACTACCTTCAGTAGTCTGTCCATTACATACGGCTGCATCTTCCCATGACGAACGCATCTCGTATACTAGCGGCACACCCAAGCCAAGCGCCGCCAACCCAGTTAGGCATGGAGAATGAGCATGCAATATATTTGGACGAGTCTCCTTAATCACCTTACGCAGTCTTCGACGTAGCGAGCGAACGACATTTATCTGATCTAATGCTGGGTGATCAAAAATGGATGACTTCAAGAGTGGCGTTCGGTAAAAGTCTAACCCACTAGCGCGCTCCATTTCTTGAATGAATTCGCCCTGCTTACTACTGGTTATTTGAAATGTCTGCCAGCCTCGCGCGGCCTGCTCGCGCAGAATGGCAGCACTGCGGAATGAATAACCGCTTTGTACCGGTAGAGAATGATCAAAAATGTGCAGAATACGCATGGATATACTCAGGAGATTATCCAGCCCTTTTTAATTTATGTTCAGCAACTACTTGCTCAAGTAAAGCCACCTGCTGAGTAATAGGGTTATGCCAACTGAAGCGCAGTGCATAAGCACGCGTGGCAGCACGCTCCAAGGGATAGTCCAGCAACTTTTTTACAGCCTTAGCAATAGCGGTGGCACTATGCTCCTGAATCAATAAACCCGCAGCTGCATCTGCAACAATCTCCGCACTCCCCCCGACATCGGTGGCTACAACAGGCGTGCCGCAAGCAAGACTCTCCAGCAATACATTCGGCATCCCCTCCCTACTAGAAGCCAGAACAGTAACCTCTGCTGCCGAATAGAATTCAGCAAGCTGTGATTGGTTCACATGCGAAACCCAACGAATACGATCAGCAACATTAAGCCGCATAGCCAAGCTTTGAAGGAATGACAACTGTATACCGCTACCAATGATTATCAACTCCACTTGCGGTAATTGAGTCATAGCCTGTATCACCAAATGATGGCCTTTTTCATAAATTAGATTACCCACAGACAGAATTGTTTTTTTATTTATCTGTAGACGCTGCTTTACGTATAGCCTGTCACGCTCACTAAATAACTCAAGATCGACACCATTACGAATAACGTGTACACGCACTGGATCAGCACCTGCATTTATCAGCCCACTTTTAAGCGCCTCAGAAACACTAATAAATGCTGCAACTTGCTGCTGCACATGCCTAAACCATCTTGTAGGTATACCCTGCCGTAATGCCACATTCACATCTGAACCCCTGGCTGTGAATGTAACTGGCTTACCCAATTTGGCGGCGATCAATGCGCCTGCAATACCATCTGGATAAACATACTGCGCGTCTATTACATCAAAGTCATATCCTTCGCGGACGATATTTTTGATCATCGCCATACCGACACGTGCCATACTCCACGGATTAATGGCACTAGTGATACCCGGTACAACCCAGTAGCGTGGACGATGAACCACAATTCCGTCACGCACTTCCTTCAATGGAACATCATGTATTCGGTATTGCGTACATTTTTTATTTAGAGGCAATGGGCACCATGGTACTGGGCAAACAACCTGTGCCTCAACCTTGCCTGTTGCAACCAATTTCCGCAGACGATGCTCAACGAAAATCCCATGCCGCGGCCTCACGGGATCTGGATATAAATTTGTGAATGTGAGCAAACGAATCATAGATAAATTTATGCGACGGCCTGACTACGCATAAAGCCTTCAAACATCAACAAAGACCAAAGAGCGGCACTATGATTACGCTGACCACTTACATGCTGCCTTAAAATCAGATCCAAATAATTAGCATCAAAAATACTACTATCCCTTAAATGCGGCGCCTGCATAGCTTTACGAATATGCTCATTGAGCGACCCTCGAAACCATACATCGATTGGCACCGAAAATCCCATTTTCTTACGAAACAAGACCTCGTTGGGTAATATCTTTCTCAACGATTCCTTCAGCACATACTTACCGGTACCATGATGTAACTTCAGATCGGTCGGCAAACTAGACGCCCACTCGACAAACTCATAATCGAGAAACGGAGTGCGTACCTCTAAGCTATGAGCCATGCTTGCGCGATCTACCTTAGTCAAAATATCACCAGGCAGATAGGTCTTGAAGTCTAAGTATTGAGCCATAGACAACCCATCTTCAAAAGTTTTGTCCTTAACATGATCGTGGAAAACTTCGCGGGAACTATATCCCTGCAACTGACGCTTGAACTGTGCCGAGAAAAGCCTGCCTCGCATCTCATCTGATGACAAGGAAATTCCATGTAGATAGGCATCTACGGTAGTCCGCGCCAATGCCTGAAGCGTTGTTTTTGCACGAAACATTCGCGGCGCCCAATCAAGCTTTGGGTACCAGCGACCTAAAGGTCCGAATATTGCTTGCCGCAACGCTAATGGGACTTTAGATCGAAGCGATTCCTCCATGGCCATCAAGCGGTAGCGACGATATCCAATAAAGCTCTCATCTCCACCATCACCAGACAATGCAACCGTCACGTACTTGCGAGCAAGTTCGCAGACCCGATAGGTAGGAATGGCTGAGCTATCAGCATAAGGCTCGTCGTATATACCCACAAGCTTATCTAACAGACTGTAGTCTGACGAATCAACAGTCTCAGCCTTATGATCAGTATGCTTTACGTCGGCAACCATTTTTGCGTATAAAGATTCATCATACTGTGCTTCTTTAAACCCAATTGAGCAGGTAAGAATCTTGTTGTTACCCAATTCACGCATCATGGCTACAACTGCGCTTGAGTCAATTCCACCAGATAAGAATGCACCCAGAGGCACATCGGCAACCATACGTTTTCGTACTGATTCTTTGAGACGATCTCGCAACTCTTGTTGTATACCAAAAAAATCAACACCAGCTTGACGCTTTTCCATCAGCGGAACATCCCAATAACGATTTACTTTTATAGGCCGCCCACGCTGCAGACAAATATACGTGCCGGGTTCTAGCTTTTTGATATTCCGGTATATTGTTTTTGGGTCAGGAACGTAACCAAAAGTAAAATAGTCTTCTACGGCAGTTGGATCGATATCGCGAGAAACATTAGGATGTTTTAGTACTGCCTTAAGCTCTGATCCGAATACTAACCAACCATCCACCTCAGCATAAAACAAAGGTTTAACGCCCAGACGATCGCGCGCGATAAATAGAGTGCGTTTATTTCGATCCCAAATCGCGAACGAGAACATCCCATTAAATCGCTTCAAACATTCCACGCCCCATTCTTCCCAGGCATGGACAATAACCTCGGTATCACATCGAGTGCGAAAGATATGCCCCCGGCTCAGCAGTTCTTTTTCAACCTCTATGAAATTAAATATTTCTCCATTGAAGGTCACCACAACCGATTGATCTTCGTTATAAAGCGGCTGTTTTCCACCCTCAAGATCGATAATGGATAGACGGCGATGACCAAAACCAACACCCGGTTCGAGATGAAACCCCTCTCCATCGGGGCCTCGGTGAAACAATGAATCGTTCATAGCACGCAACAATTGCTCACTAACTTGACGTTCAGAGCGTAGATCAACCAGGCCCGTAATACCGCACATCGTCTTACCCCTGTTTCCGTTGCATCAATGAGCTGTATAAATTCGAGTAGCCGTCCAGCATATTCGCTAAAGAATAGCGGCTCTCAGCACGAGCTCGTGCCGCGGCGCCATGGCGTTGCCTCAATTCAGCATCCTTCACATAAGACAGCAATGCATCAGCCAATGCCTGCGGGTTACCAACTGGCACTAACATCCCCATCACTCCAGATTCAATCAAATTGATGTTTCCTCCAGTCAATGTTGCCACCAATGGTATACCAGTCGCCATTGACTCTAGCAGAGTATTAGAAATCCCTTCTTTTAATGAGCCTAATACAAACACATCCATTTCTTTCAATAATGATGGAATATCATCTCGACTGCCCGGCAACCATGCCGCATCAGCTTCTCCTGCCTCTTGAAGTAAATTCAAGGCCAAAGAATGAAGCGGCCCATCGCCAATCATCAATAAGCGTACATTTACATGCTGCTTACGCAAGTCACGACGTAGACTGATAAATGCCTGCACCAAGTTTAGAGGGTCTTTAATCTCATTAAAACGGGTTACACTGCCAATGACCACACATCCAATAGGGAATATGCCAGCAGGAAGCACTGATGCCATGCCATTTTGACGGGGTACAAACTTTTTTGTATCAACACCATTATAAATATGGATGGTTTTTTGAGGATTAATTCCTACAACCTGTACAAGATAGCTTTGCAAATCCTGCGAGACAGCAATGAAGCGTGATACAAATCGGTTAATAAGCCTTCTGACCCAGATATACTTTAGACTAGTGCCATCAGGATCATGAACATCCCAGCCATGTTCACCATGAACACGAATTGGCACCCCAGCCAACCAAGCAATAACGGCGCAATCCAAAGTACCTATATTCCTAGTGTGCACTAAATCAGGCTTTAATTGTCTTAACAACTTATACAAACGCCAGTAGGCTAAAAAGTCTTTACCGGCCTGTTTATGCAGGGCATAGACCTCAACATCACTGCGTGTAATCCTCTCTCTGAATTTAGTTGCCTCAGAGAGAGCAACAACAACATGCCGGAACTGTTCATGTGGCAATTCGTTGACAAGATTAACAATACCATTTTCCATTCCGCCATAATCAAGCCGGAATAGAATATGAGCTATCAATGGCCGATCCCTATTTATCACTGAGCTCCAGCCAAATCCATCATCTCAGTCCCAAGATCTTCGTATGAACGCCCATCTAAGAACATACGACACCATAACTCGAGATTGAGCATCAAAAACAATAAATCAGAATAGTCTTCCCTATTTGAATCATGCTGAGATATCACACTCTGTACACTCCGCCAATTAAGCAAACCACGTGACTCAACCACGGATTTGCTAAGAAGGGCATTACGTATTGGCAATAACTCGTTTTTTAGCCAAGCCCCTATTGGAGCACCAAAACCGCGCTTTCTTCGATACAGTACTTCATGCGGCAAGACTCCTTCCAAAGAAGACTTTAGCAAGGACTTAAGCTCCCCATTTGGCATCTTGAGTGCAGCGGGAATTCCTGCCGCCATTTCTACTAACCTATGATCAAGGAACGGCGCTCGGCACTCAATTGAGGTAGCCATGGTAATTTTGTCAGTCAGTAAAAGCAGATCCTCAGGTAATTGCGTATTTGCATCTATCCTCAGCAGTCGCAATAGCTCGTCTTCAGATTGTTCCTCACCTAATACAGCATCAAATCGATCTGGCTGCAAATAGTCATAAAGCATTAGCTGCCGAACCTGATCGCGCCCAGTGATTTCAGAATACATTCGATATTGAGCACGCCAATCGTGCTCAGAAGCTTGGAGAAACCTACGAGCATAGCGAGATAAGTCCATTAGTTTATTCTGCCTACCGCTAGGTAACATAGACGCGATCGGAGATAAAATTTTTCTACGAAGCCAGTAAGGAATATGCTGTAAATAATGATTGTAGTGACCACCTAAATATCGCCTATAGCCAGCGAAAAGCTCATCACCTCCAACACCAGAAAGAATGACCTTTACGCTCTTAGACGCAAGCTCGGATACTAGAAAAGTCGTCAGCATTGCACTATCGGAAATGGGTTCTTCAATATGCCACAATAGTTTTGGAAGCAGACGTGCCGTCTGAGGCTTGACTGTTATTTCCGTATGATTAGTACCAAATTGCTGGGCCAGTTTTTTAGCGTAGGTCAACTCATTGTAATAACTCTCAGTAGAACCACCCAAATAGCCAATCGAGTATGTATTAACTGGCCGGGCACTGTATCTAGTCATCAATGCCACGATTGCACTTGAATCTATGCCACCGCTAAGAAATGCACCAATTGGTACATCGCTAATCATATGATCCTTAACTGCACGCTCCAACTCTCCACGGATACCCGTTGCCCACTCGTCCTTATCTAAACCGGTCTGAACCTTACTAGGAAATTGCCAATATGAACTAATATAAATCCGTCCATGCTCCCATACTAATTTTGATGCAGGGGGTAGTTTTTTAATTCCATTTAACAAAGTATTCGGCGCAGAGGCATATCCCATGGCTAGATAATCACCAAGAGAGGATGAATTAACTTCGGCGCTGACGAAAGACAACTTAAGCAGCGACTTCAACTCTGAGCCGAAAGCTAGACGACCATTTAGAAAATGATAATAGAGCGGCTTTTGTCCAAGTCGATCACGAGCAATGACCAAACGCTTACGTTTTTTATCCCACAATGCTAAAGAATACATCCCATTAATATGGTTGAGGAAATCATCTCCATATTGTTCGTATAAATGTAGAATGACCTCGACGTCACTACCCGTACGGAACTGATGACCTTCTTGTATGAGACGTTCACGTAGTATTCTAAAGTTATAGATCTCGCCATTGCATACCAACCATAGGGTCTCGTCTTCATTAGATATAGGCTGTCGCCCGCCCGACAAATCAATAATCGACAAACGGCGCATACCAATAATCGCCGTATCAGCAACATAAAATCCCTCATCATCCGGCCCACGATGCACGATCGCGTTTGCCATACGCTGTACATCACTAAGGGCAACCGAAGTTTTATCATTCCCCCATGCCACACCTACAATACCGCACATAATTCCATTAACTCTTGTTATTTAATGCTGCATTAATATAGATGGACTTAAGGCAGGTGTTTAATAAGCTTAGGGCCAAGCCAATTAGCAAACCACAAAGGCAGAGACTTCCATAAAGCAATGAATAGGCGGTACTTTGGATTAGTATGGTTAATATACGGCAAGTCGCCACCACTTCTCATCCAGTAGTACCAGTACAATTGCGCAGGCTTAGCGCCCCACTGCTTCTTGAATTGATAAGTACCGCTATCCAGCGTACAGCGACCGAAGTCAAAGCTACGGTAGCCATGCTCTATGCTGTATCGAAGTGCATCCCAATACAACTGCATATTCACACTCAAGTGATTAAATTTACGCAATGAAGAAGCCCAAGGAATCTCCATTGTACCGTTGTGACCAATCAAGAATGCAGCGGCTACCGGCTCATTAGCAAGCCTAACTACTATTAGTTTCGTAACATCAGGAAACTGCTCCAAGATACTGGCAAAAAAAGATTTAGGATATACAGGTGTACCCAAATCACGCATATTTTTAGAAAAAACTCTATAGAAGTCGTGAAGAATTTCTTGACCACCAACTTGAGTTAATGCGCCCTCTCGTTGTGGGCGCCTAATCTGTGAGCGAAGCTTTGAAGATAATTGCTTGAACAGCTCTTCGCTGCTGGAAGGCAAAGTCAATAACATTGCAACTTTGTCTTTCCGCACCATACTGACAGGCAGGACTGGCTCAGTATGACGTATCTCTATATGTGAAACTCCCAGTCGCTCACCAAGCTTAGTAGCAGATTGCCATAACAAGCATGCAATCCGATCAGAGTTTGCAAGCACCCCACCATAATTAAAGTAAGGCAGGGATACCATAAAATCACCGAAAATCCGGCTCTTTAGGCGCGCGAATGGTAAAACGCCAACAATATGACCCATACAGAATGCTGCCAAATAATAGGTCTCGGTATTAAAGATTTTATGCATCATGTCACGCCAATCATACTGGTGATACACAGAATGACTGCTGTTGCTGAAAACGTACTGATTCCAGCCATGGCGGCACTCATCGCCAATAAGTTTTATCTCATCGCAACCATCTGACGATAAGATAATTTCTGCTTTGGCTAACTTACCCTGCATAATTACAGCAGAGAATCCCTAGCAGCTAAAGATACCTTCTCTACGGAGCATGCTTGAACAGATTTAAGAAATACTTGATCCATTCTATTCCATGAAAAGTCTTTAAGAAGCTGAAGCAGCCGGGATTTGGTGTGACCAAGATTATGGTAGTGACGAAAACGAGATAACAGACTGGTTTTCATACGAGGCTGATCAACATCTATTTCCCAAGGATGAAAATAGAACACCCCAGGCATTTTATCCTTTGAATTCACACGTCTTAGTCCTGACTTGGATAAAGAATAGGGGAGAATTCTAAAGTATCCCCCGCCCCCGCAAGGCAACCTACACCCAAGCAGTTCCACTGTCGTCAGTGGAATCTCAACCAGCTGACCGGATGTCGGACGGAATGGAAATCGCGGCGCCTTAGGCATGCCATAAATATCATGTCTTATCGGAAAAATACTGGAATCGTATTTAAATCCAAGATCTTCTAGCATATCTAGCGCCCATAATGAACTATTAATGATTGAATAGGATGCGGCTCGGTAGCCAAGAACTGTATCGCCTATCAAATCCTCCAGCATATGCTTAGCATCTCTAGTTTCTTCAAAAAATATAGTAGGTGTTTGCTGATATACCAACTGATGACTCATTCCATGACAAGCAACCTCGTGTCCCTCAGCATAAATTTTCTTGATTAAGGAAGGTGACCGCTTGGCAATCCATCCAAGAACGAAAAATGTAGCCTTAACACCTGAGTCGCTAAATAGCTTGAGCACGCGCTCGGTGTTTTGTTCAGCACGATATTCCAATGAATGCCAGTCTTCTCTATTGATGTCTTTAGCAAAAGCAGTGACATGAAAATAGTCCTCTACATCTACTGTCATTGCATTAACAATCTTGCCACTCACAGTTTAGCGCCCAAGTAAATACATCAAAGCGAGCCTGGCAGTGTTCTCGTTGTAGTTATAAGACTGCGCACCCTGGAAAGCACCGGTCTGTGACCCATGATTATGAGAAAGACCAAAGTTGATATCTGCGTTTTTTGTCAAATGCCAACGAAGAGACGCGCCAAAAGACCAATCATTGTAAGTTGACGCATTGGCTGTAAACTTTTGTTTACCAAAATCAGAGCCAAAATCAATATCAATTCGCTGCGAAAATCTATGCGACAACCTGAGATTAAGTGACTGACGTTCATAATCTAATTGGGTATTTATAGAATGAAAGGAGCGATTTGCATTTATACCTAAAGATAAATTATTTTTGCTACCGCTATAATTAATAGAAGCATTCGCATAATGGAACTTGAACGCATCGTT